>NZ_JBEWZI010000005.1:0-236773 GCF_040566545.1 Uliginosibacterium flavum | reverse complement strand
CCAATGCTGGCCTGGATGGGGTGAGTGCACAGCGCGCAGGCCTGATCCGGCTGAGGCTGCGGAGCGCAGATCTGCGCATCGAGTTTGGTCTGGCGGATGATCCGCGCCATGAAATCGGGGCCGATGGCCTTGAGGATCACGATCACGCCATGGGCCGGGCCGGCGCCGCGTGAATCGACAATCGCGCGGCGGCACATGGCGAAGAGCTGCGCCTCGATCTTGATCAGCCCGCAGTGGACGGCGCCGGGCGCCAAGGGCGCGCCCAAGGCGCGCGCCAGCGGGTTGGCGGGATCTTCGAGGGTGGGCAGTACGAGCGGCTGGCGGCGCTCCGGGTCATGGCCAATGCTGCCGAACATGCGCCCCTGCACGTCATACACCCCAAGCCAGGCGTAGCGGGCCTGCGCGATGCCCTCGGGCGATAGGTAGCTGGCGCGGAATCTGGCGTCCCCCGAGCGCATGAAGTCATACATCTCGGTCCAAACGGCCCATTCCAGCAGTGCGTCGTCGATCTGCTGCACGGAGTCGGCGAACGCATTGATCAGGCGCGTCAGATCGGCTTGCGCTTCGTCGAATTCGATCCTGTCATAGCTGCTCGCGACGCGCGCCTGGATCGTCGTGAAGATCACGAGACCCAGTGCGCCGAACACCAGCAGCAAGGCAATAATCAGTTTGGCGCGCAGCCCCATTGGAAGATATTCACGGGAAATGGACTGTCGGGTTAACGGCTTGCGCGGCTTGCCGCTTGAGTCCATCAGAGGCTTTTCGCGGGTGAATCCGCATCTTTCAGGCGCCTGCCCGCAACGCCATGCCTGAAGCCACTCTGCAGCATGCCTGCCCGCACAGGTCCGCCCTGCGCGGCGCTGCAGGCATGCGCTGAAGACGCCAGAGTGCTGGCGTGGCGGGCGGTCCCTAAAGGGCAGTGTCGCCCTGCGCGGCTCAAGTTCGCGCCGCCTGCTCCGTCAATCTTCGGATAGTTATACTCGCAGCATGGTCAATCTGCAGGGCTGAGCCCTTGCGCATCCTCATGCCCCCCATCCCCGCCATGGAGTCCTGATCATGCAACGTCGCAACTTCCTGAAATCCTCCCTGCTTACTCTTCCACTGGCGGCGACGGCCACCGGGGCCGCGTCCGATGCTGCGGCGGCGCCCGGCAAGGGCCGATGCGAGCCACGGCCCCCGCAGCGCTACCCGATCGATAGCGGCAATGTGATTACAACGGCGCAGAACACCGTGCTGCCCGGCCCGATTCCGGCGGTGAAGATCCAGATGACGGATGTCGCGCATTACGACCGCTATGGCTATGGCAACTGGACGCTGGGCGCGCCGCTCCAGGTCGTGACCCGCACCGATATCTGCGCGGCAAACTACCGCCATGCGGGGGTGAGCCGGAAGGTCAAGCTGCTGAATTTCTTCGCGATCACGGACATCCACATCACGGACAAGGAATCGCCGAACCAGTTGATCTATCTGCAGCAGCTCACCTACGACAAGCCGCAGCCCGGTATCGAGATGCTGGGCAAACAGCCCTGGGCATGGATGACGTCGGTGTATTCGCCGGTGATGCTCTACACCACGCAGGTACTGGATGCGGCCATCCAGACCGTCAACGAATTGCACAAGAGCGCGCCCTTCGATTTCGGCATCTCGCTTGGGGATGCCTGCAATAGCACGCAGTACAACGAGCTGCGCTGGTATATCGATGTGATCGACGGCAAGCTGATCAAGCCCAGCTCCGGTGCACACGCAGGAGAAGACAGCGTCGATTATCAGAAGCCTTTCCAGGCGGCGGGTCTGAACAAATCGATTCCGTTTTATCAGACCCTGGGCAACCACGATCATTTTTTCATCGGCTCCTTCTCGGTCTATGACGGGCCGCGCAAGGATCTGCCGCAGACCTACACGGGCAAGACGATCTTCGCCTGCGGTGACGCGCTCTATCAACCGGGCAACTTCACCCGGACCGACTACTACATGGGAACCATTGATGGTTCGACCCCCTATGGCACGGTCGTGGGCGCCGGGCCGGTCGCCAACTTCAAGACGCCGCCCACGGTCGTGCCCGATCCGGATCGGCGCTCGCTCAAGAAGGGGGAATGGGTCAAGGAGTTCTTCAAGACCACATCGAGCCCGGTGGGGCATGGTTTCAATCTGGTCGATCCCAAGTACGGGAAGGATTTTGCCTGCTATAGCTTTGTGCCCAAGTCCGCGCTGCCGCTCAAGGTCATCGTCCTCGATGTGACCCAGAACGAGACCGACGGGGCCAACACAAGCATTCATGGCCACGGTTTTCTGGATCAGACGCGCTGGAGCTGGCTCAAGGAACAGCTGGCCGCGGGCAAGAAGGCCGACCAGTTGATGATCATTGCCGCGCACATTCCAATCGCCGTCGCGCACAAAGGCAGCTACATGGAATGGTGGGACGACCCGACAAACGCCACCACGCTGAAGGGCCTGATTGATGAGATGCAGGCCAATACCAATGTGCTGATGTGGATTGCCGGGCACCGCCACACCAACTCGATCAAGGCATTCAACTCGCCGGACGCGGACAAGGCGCCGGAAAAAGGCTTTTGGCAGGTGGAAACCTCGTCCCTGCGGGACTTCCCGCAGCAGTTCCGCACATTCGAAATCTACGTCAATAGCGACTACACGGTCTCCGTTGTCGCAACCAACGTCGACCCGGCGGTGCTGCACGGCACGCCGGCCGCCACCTCGCGCAAATATGCGATTGCGGCGACTCAGGTCGTCAACAGTCCGGTCATTGCCCAGAACCTTTTCCAGACCCCCAGCGAGCTGATTGATCTGGTGACCCAAGCCCCGGTGCCCGACCCTGACAAGCCGGGAAGATCGCTTTCCGACCCGAGCATCGCGACGATGAATCCCACGGGTTCGTACAACGCGGAGCTGATCAAGCAATTGAGCCCGGCGATGGTCGCCAGGCTGAAGGCACTTTTCCCCTGAACGCGGGCTCAAGGCCATCCGCCAGGTGGTCGCCGAGCTTCTCACCCCGGGCCGGGAGCTATCCTGGCCCGCAGCCCCCTTTCCGGAGAATGACAAATGAACAAAGCTGATCGCAAGCCCGTCTGGTGCAGGACGGCAATGACGGTGTTGATTGCTGGCGCACTCGCCAGCGGCTGTGCCGGCATCAAGGAAAATACCGCGCCAAACCCGGCGCTGGGCCTGTTTCCCGGACTGGTGGAGGGCTACCTTGCCGTCAAGGACATTCCGGACAGCCTCGCTCTTCTGCCGCCCCCGCCAGCCAAAGGCTCGGCCGCCCTGGCGCTGGATACGGAGATCAGCCAGCGAAGCTTCAGCTTGCGCGATACGCCGCGCTGGACGCAGGCAATTTCCGACGCTGATCTGCGCTTCCCGCACGCCGCCAGCACGTTCAGCTGCGCCCTGAACGCCCCGGTCAGCGAAGCGGAAACGCCGCGCTTGTACAGCCTTCTGCATCGAACCCTGACGGACGCAGGTGGTTCCACGGGCAACGCCAAGCATTACTACAACCGCACCCGCCCATTCGTCATCAACGGGCAACCGCTGTGCACGCCGGATGATCGGGTCTCTCTGGAACATGATGGTTCATATCCATCCGGGCACACCACCGTGGGCTGGAGCTGGGCGCTGATCCTTGCGGAAGTCTCGCCCGCGCAAGGCGGCGCCATCCTTGCGCGCGGCCTGGCCTTCGGCGAGAGCCGGAATGTATGCAATGCGCACTGGCACAGCGATGTCGTTCAGGCACGTTCAATGGCTGCGGGCAGCGTAGCGCGCCTGCATGCAAACCACGCATTCCTGGCCGATCTGAATGCGGCCAAAGCCGAGTTGACCAGCGCTCGCGAGCGAGGCCTGAAACCTTCCCGCGACTGCAGCGCCGAAGCGGCGGCACTGGCGCTACAACCCTCGCTGGCCCAATAAAAAGGGGCTTGCGTGGCGGGGCTTCATGTCTGAGAGATCGACGGGGCGCAAGCCCCGGCATTGGCCCGGACGCCGGCTCACGCCTTCGTCCGGGCCAGCCGAAATCAGCGCGCGGTGGCGCGAATCGCAGCTTCTTCCTTCTCGATCCACAGCTTGAGCGTTTCGACGTGCTCGGCTTCTTCGCGCTCGAACTCCTTGGCGACTGCGCGGATTTGCTTGTCGGCGGCGGTGTTGGCGACCGAGTAGTAGAACTCGTAGCCACGCCGCTCGCCCTGCAACGCGACCTTGAGCGCGTCCAGACGCGTCATGCTGGCGTCACCGGCCCACTGCTTGGCCATTTCCGGCGAGGCGTTGTCAGGCCAGGCGGAGCTGGCGGGCACTTCCACCGTGGCGTCGAAACGCTCGCATTTGGCCATGGCTTCGGCAAGATGCAGGCGCGAATACTCGCCGAGCTGCTTGAAGAGCTTGGCGACATCGGTATTGCCGCACTCGGCCATGTTGGCGCTCAGCTCTTCGTAGTGCTGGGCAGAATCCTCTTCGACCTTCACGGAAAAGCTCAGAAACTTGTCCAGCGAGTCCATTTCGACGCCGCCCTTGTAGATGGCCGCCGCCAGGGAGAGCGCCGGGCCTTTGACGGGTAGCGTTGTGTCGCCTTCAAACGTCACCAGAATGTCTTCATTGCGCACAAGGCACTGACAGGCCAGACGGTGGCGTGGCGGCAGGTCATGGCAGGCCATGTCCTTCAGCTCTTCCTTGGTGATCTTGCCCAACTGGAGCAGCACTTCGCGCTCCTTGTTTGTCAGGGTTACGCCATCGCGGGTGTTCTTTGTGTAGTTTTTGACCTCGACAATGCAAGAGCCACACTCGCCGTCCTGACAGTCACAGGGGATCGGAATCTTGTGCGATTTTGCGAGGGAGAGAAGGGTTACGCGGCTGCCAGCAACGGCATACACGGTGATATCGCGCGGCATGACCGGCGAAGAAAAGGTTACGTTAGCCACTTTATTACTCCTGGGTTGAGATGATAGGCAATCTCCCTAGGCAGAAAACATGCCACTCAAAACAGAGGCTTCGCGGGGACGCTGTGGCGCGAACAAGGCCCGGGTACATGGACGGGTCACAAAAAAACCAGGGGTATGCCATCGATTGACCTCATTTCAAACTACGGCCTGAAAAAGTATGGCGATCATCACTTCAGGTCGGTGAAACGGCTATTTTTGTGCACGCTTTGAAAGTAAACGGCGCTGTCAGCGCGGGCTAAGTCAAAGCCTTACCGAGTCAGCAAGACTAAAGTCGCCCACAATTCTCACCAAAAACGTGACGTTGATCACGATCAAGTACACATAGCAACCACCGTGATAATTCACACCGCCATTTCCCATTTAGAATCCGACAAGACCCACGAAAGTGCCCACAGAAAGCACGTGGCGTTAAAAATACAATCTCAACAGAGGAAAATAAATATGAAAAAAGCATTGCGTATTGCCACCCTGTCAGCTGCCATCGTCTCGTCATCGGCTTTCGCCGCCACGGATGCGACGCTAACGTTTGAAGGCCAGTCAAATGCACAGTACAGCGCAAGCATCGTACGCAGCGGCTATGAAATTGGCATCGTCGCAGACTTCGAGCAACACTTCCACGAAATCGATAGCACCGGCTACGGTTTGACATCGAACGGCACGGGCATTTTCCTGGTAGACCGCTTAAGCACGGCCTATCTGAAAAGCGCCGACAACAGCAGTTTTTCGCTGGCTAGTTTCGACACCGCCTGGTACGGCGGTAGTGGCACCGTCACTGTAAATGGCTACCTGAACGGCACACTGACCGGCAGCTTCGATGTCTCCGCCACCGACGGCGGCTGGACAACCCAATCCGGCCTGTCGCTGGGCAATGTTGACTACCTGACCTTTAACGGCACGGTCGGCGGCGGCGGCGGCATGCAACTGGACAACATCAACGTGCTGGCCGTACCCGAGCCAAGCACCTACGCAATGATGCTGGGCGGCCTGATGGCGCTGGGTTTTGTGGCTCGCAAGAAACGCCAGCAAGCCTGATCGCACTCGGCTTGCCTGGAAAGCCTCTCAAGCCGGGCGCAACAGGCAAGCCTGAAAGCTAAATCAAAAAATGGACACGGCGCTTATGCCCTGTCCTTTTTTTGTCTGAATGTCAGTCCCGCGCCCTTCCTCTGCGTCTTGCTCCGTGAGGGATGCCGGCCCCGCACGCTCAGTCCGAAGATCTTCGCCTGAAGCCATTCTTCAGCGTGCAAATGTTCAGCAAAGGCTTCGATCGAGAGTCAGCCGGGTTAAAAAAGGGAACAATTGCACCGGCCTGCTGTCATAAAACGTGTCGCTACCGAGTGCTAAGCTTGAAGTACGCAGCACGTGTCCCGGCAAGCCCTTCCGGTGAAAGTTGCAGGCACTGTCATGATCAGTATTCCCTCCGTTCAGCAAACCGCTTTTGCCAGCCTGACGGCCATCAGCCCGGTGAGCGTTCAAGGGGTGAGCGCCACCGCTGGCACGATCAGTGCGGCACTGGTGGATAGCGCATCGACCGTCGTCCAGCTCTCGGCCACCGGTCAGGTACTGTCAGCAGGCTCACTGCTCAATAACAGTATTCAAACCCTGCAGAGTGCTACGCCCGCCAGCCTCGTGAGCACGACTCAGGATTTCGTCGCAGCCTTCAACCAGACCCAGACGGCCATCGCCAGCGCCCTTCCCCTGCTCGGTTCACAATCAGGCGCGACGTTGATCAAGCAGCTATCGCAGACACTGAATGCCGCGGCAACGAGCCTTGGTGAAAATACGAACCTGCAAAGCATTGGCGTCAGCGCGCAGACTTCCGTCGTGCCGGCCACGGCACAAACCACCGTCACCCTGAACATAGACCTGGCCGCCCTGACTGCGGCCGCCACCGCCAATCCGGCCGCTACGCAGACGCGGCTCATCCAGTCGACCCGGTCGCTGCTGCAACAAGTCGCCAGCTTCGAAGCTGTCGCCGCCAGCACTAACGGACTCGCCAATGACGGCACTACCGGGGCCGTCGGTATTCCCACGAGCCTGCTGCAGAACCTGTCTGCCGACACTCTGGCGAACGCCGTCCAACTCAGCGACCTCGACCTCGCCGGCCTCGGCCTGGATGCAAATACCCTCCAGTCGGCCAGCCCCGACCTCTATGAATCACTGACCGCCGCCGTCAGCACAGCCACGACAACGAACTCGGCGCAAAATCAGACCGGCGCAAGTACGCTCGCCACAACAACAAGCACCGCAAGCATCGCGCCGACCAACGCCACCGCTCCCGCAACGACCACACCTGCCGTCGCTGCGCCAACACTCGTCACGGCCACACCAGCCGGCACGCCTGCTGCCCTCAATCAAACAGCACCGGCCGGCACGCTCGCACAACAAAATCTGCTGAACAACGAAGCACAACGCATCATCAACAATAACGCCACGAACCCGTTTTACTCTGCCGTTATCGCCACCTACCATCTCAGTGATGGCGCTACGCCCAGGCCTGTCACCCAGCCCCTGACTGAACCGATCCCGGCACCCGTGCTGGCCGTACGGTCCGTACAAGCCATCAAGGAAAGAGAAGAGACGACCGCTTGAAGAGCTGCCTCAGCGAACTTCTTCAGCCACCTTGGCCGCACCCGGTAATGCACTCGGAAAAAGCGTAGGGGCGCTCTGGCCTGGCGTTGAATTGCCCTGTGTAATTCAAACGTCAGCGGCGTTTCAGTTGGTGCTGGACGCGGCCTTCTGGCAGCGCGCTGTCGGCCCGCTGGATTGAGTCCGCCCGGCGATTGTCGCGGATGACTGTTCCGCCGAATGGAATCAAGCTGTGCCTGCGGCGTGCACATCACCCAAGTACATCCTCATTCCACTGAAGTTGCTGGCGCTCCAAGCGGTATAAAGGCCACCCTGTTACGCCCGTCCTGCTTGGCTTGATAGAGCGCACGATCAGCAGTGTTCAGCAGGTTTGATGACGCTGTCGCAGCATCGGGGCGGCCTGCACACACACCGATGCTGACGGTGACTCGTCCCAGCGGATGCGTCTCGTGCGGCAGTCGCACTTGATATATCTGGCTGCACAGGTCCTCTGCGATGCGAATCGCGTCGTGCTGATCGGTTCCTGCCAAAATCACGACAAACTCTTCGCCGCCATAGCGCACTGCCAAATCCAGCGGACGACGTGCAGCGTAACGCACCATGGTTGCGACAAAACAAAGGCAGTCATCACCTGCGTGGTGACCATAGGTGTCATTGAAACGCTTGAAATAGTCGATATCAACGAACAGGACCGCCAGCGGAGTGCGTTCGCGCACGGCATTGCGCAGCATCCGCTCGTAGTACTCGCCACAATGACGACGATTAGCCAATTGGGTCAGCGGATCGAAGTGCACCAGAGCGAGCAACTCAGCGTTGGCATGCGCCAATTTGTCGGCGTTGATCGCATTGAGGGACTTCAAGGCAAAAGTGGCACGATTATCCAGCTCCATTGCCCGCTTGGCGCTCAGGCTCATTGCAGCAATCACGGCCGCAAACACGCCGCCCGAAAACACTTCACGCCAACTGCTCTCGGCATGGAACAGCTCCTGGAACACGAACAGCAGCCACCACATCAAGGTGAAAGGCAAAGCCTGACGGAGTCGCACCCGGGCCACCTGATTGCATAGCAACAGCACCAGCACCAGAGCCCCGTCGTAAAGTTGGGTCGCCATACCATCGCCAGCGTAGACGATCAACACTTGGCACACCGCCATCACCACGCAAAGCGCAGCCATACTGCGCTCGCGATGCGCTGCAAAGCGTTCGCGCGGTAACACCAGCAAGCCCGCAGCACAACTCCCCAGAGCAAAGAGTCGCAAGCCGAACGCCCACTCCTTATTCGTGCCCAGCAATAGCCCATCGCACAGAACCATCACGGTAAGCACCGCCAGTGACCAGCGCAGGCAGAACAGGAAACGCTTCAAACGCGCCGGGCGGCCACGCAGCAGAAAACGTGCCTCTATCGCCGCCGGAAACTCCAGCCAGAACGGCGGCTGAGCCAAATAGGCCTGCAGGGGCTCCTCCCAGTCGCGATCGGGAGGTGCTTTGACAGCATTTTTGGAGGTGGGATCAGACATTGAACTGGTCAGATTATGTGGCTGGCGGCTGACGCTATATCGGCATTCCATCCCGGAGCTGAAGCAAGCGCTCAGTCTATACGCCGCATCCTGCCCGAAGAGCCTCTCCTGAAGCTGGTCTACAGCCACCCTGTCCGCACAGGCCCGCCCCGTGCGGCTCTGGGGACATATATCTGAAAGTGAATGCGCCAACTGGTATCAGACGAAAGGGGCCACTGCGAATTGCGCCATTCATTGAAAAGGGTGCTGCTCTTGAGAAGAAGTGGGCAATTGCGGTTTCCAGGATAATGTCTCTTCGCCTGTCCACCAAAGGCACATTCCAAGCAGGAAAAACATAAAAGGAAACAGAGTGAAATCACGCATTTTCCTGCAGACCATTACAGCCCTGACTGCATTCGCTTGGGGTGCGATGCTCTACGCCGCCGAACCTGGCTCGCCCCTACGAGCTTACAGTACCGAAACAGCCATGAAGCGTATCGACAGTCGGGAAGTCGATGTGGATACGCAACTGCCGATAACCGGAGCCTTGGCCAAGCCGGGGGCGAAGATCACGTACGTGATGTACCGCTGGCACTACGCGAACCCGCCAAAGAACCTGAGCGTGCAGCTGTGCCAGCTGGGCGGGCGCTGTATTGATGCGAGCAAGTCGCCGGAGCGCATGACGCAGGACTTCGCTGGCGCCACGCCCGCCCAGCCTTTCTACTTTCGCGCGCGGGTGCCGGGGACCGGCGATTTCAAGCCGCTGTTGGGGCATCGCACGGCAACATTGCTTGTAAACTGGTACGACTAGGCGAAAACCATTTAGAGGGCTACCTGAAGAGCCGCCCCCACCGGACCTCTTCAGCGCCCCTGCCGCACAGGCCCATCCGGAGAGGCTCTGCACACGGTGTCTGGAGCTGAATCTGTCTGGACAGCTTCGCGCACCACGCCGTATTGATCCAAGTCAAAAATATGAGGCCGAACGCCAACTGTGTCACAGGTGAATTTTACGCCGCAGCATACTATCGCGCTCATTCAAGAGCACTGCAGCCAAGCAAGCGGTCTCACTTACAGAGAGGATTCAAACATGTTGAAACAAACTGCAATGATCGCGGCGCTGGTTCTGAGCACTGCTGGTGCGCAGGCTGCCACCTATAACGTGGATGCTTTGGCAAATTCCAGCACAGGCGGCACGGCCCTCAGCACCATCACTTTGGCTGCGGGCGAGTCCTTTACGGTATTGGCGGGGATCGCCGATCTGTGGAGCGCGGGCCCCCTGCCGCGTTATTCCAATGCCAACGGCCTGACTGCCAATCTTTTCGCTACCGGCTCTGATGAGTCTGCTGCAAGTGCCGGCACACTGATCGGTCAGAACTGGGGCAGTTACACTCAAGACGGCTTTACGGCAGCCTATGGCCGGTTGGTCGGCAAAATCGGCAGCCAGTATTTTGCGCTGGGCACGAATTCTGGTGGTACTGCGACATCGGCTGGCACGCTGCAATTGTTCTACTGGGACAGCAACGGGGCTGACAATTTTGGCTCGATCGCGGTGAATGTGTCTGCCGTGCCCGAACCCGCCACTTACGCCATGCTGTTGGCCGGTCTGGGCTTGATGGGCCTGATGGTTCGCCGCCGTACCAGCAACACCTGATCTTCACGCAATCGTGGGGATGAAACGCCCATCCCTTGCGGGGTGGGCGTTTTGCTTTTGGGTAATGCAGTCAGTGCGCGGCCAGCGCTGTGTTTGATGCGAACTGCGATTGCATAACCGCAGAAAGCCATCGCGTCCATGGGCTCAGAGCGAGAGTAGATAGAGACAATCTGGCATTGCCATATTTCATGCCTCTGCCTGAAGACCTGCTCCCAATGGACTTCTTCAACCACCCTGCCCGCACAGATCCGCCCGTTACGGCTCTGCGGCGTGCAACACACAGCGGGCTAATCGCCAAAAGTTCCCGCGATATTATTGCAGTTTCTGCAATAACCATTTGCGCACCCATGCGTTTCGGGCTCGTTGGGCTTTGGCTACAGTAGCAGCCAAGTTCTTCTGATACACCGGAATCCCATGCCCAGTCACGCCACCAAGCATTACACCCACACCGCGATTGCCCTGCACTGGCTGATCGCGCTTTGCCTTGGCAGCACGGCCCTGCTGGGTCTGTATATGAGCGATTTGCCATTCTCACCGGCCAAGCTGCAGTACTTCTCCTGGCATAAATGGGCTGGTGTCAGCATCTTTCTACTGGTGGTGCTGCGCCTGATCTGGCGTCTGATCAAGGGCGTGCCGGCCGCGCCCGCTCATCTGCCGCTGTGGCAACAGAGCGCAGCGGAATGGACGCACCGCCTGCTCTACGTGCTGATGTTCGCCATCCCGCTCAGTGGCTGGCTGATGAGTTCAGCCAAAGGCGTTCCCACGGTGTATTTCGGGCTGCTGCCATTGCCGGATCTGCTGGAGCGCAATGTCGAGCTCGGCAAACAGCTCGCCAGCCTGCACGGCGCGCTGAACCTTGGCATGCTCGGCCTGGTGCTGCTGCACGCCGCAGCGGCGATCAAGCATCACCTGATTGATCGTGACGAAGTGCTGGCGCGCATGCTGCCCGTACTGAAAAAACAATCCCGCTAATTCACTGAACGCCCCGGAGAACTCCATGCAAACCCGCCTCCTCCTCGCCAGCCTGGGCCTGATGGCCGCCACCGCAGCACCGTTGGTCTCGGCCGTGGAATACAAGCAAGTGCTCACCGACAAGAGCGCCATCGCCTTCAGCTACAAGCAGATGAACGTGCCCATGGACGGAGCCTTCAAGCGCTTCACGGCTCAGCTCAATTTTGATCCGGCCCAGCCCGCCAAGGCGCAGGCCGCTTTCGACATCGATGTGGCCAGCATCGATGTTGGCTCGGCTGAAGGCAATGAGGAAGTTGCCGGCAAGCTGTGGTTCAACACCAAGGCTCAACCGACGGCGCGCTTCGTTTCCAGCGCGGTCAAGCCATTGGGCAACAACAAGTTTGAAGTCAGCGGCAAACTCACGATCAAGGGCAAGAGCCTGGATGTGAGCGCCCCCGTCAGCTTCAAGCCGGAAGGCGCCAACGGCGTGTTTGAAGGCGCGTTTGCCATCAAGCGTGCCGACTACGCCATCGGCGAAGGCATGTGGGCCGATTTCGGCACCGTTGCCAATGAAGTGCAGATCAAGTTCCGCCTGCTCGCCAGTGCGGGCGCAGCCAGCCCGAAGAAATAAGCCCCAGCACCAAGCCTCCAACCCACAACAGCCTCACCCAAACCAGAGACCACCACCATGAAAAAACTCCTCACCGCGCTCGTCTTCACCGCAGTCTCCGCCAGCAGCTTCGCTGCCGCAGACAGCTTTGCCATCGACCCGACGCACACCGCCGCCCGCTTCGAATATAACCATCTGGGCTTCAGCAATCAGGAGCACCGCTTCGACAAGACCAGCGGCAAGATCACTCTGGATCGCACAGCCAAGACCGCGTCGGTGGACGTGGTGATCGACGCCAAGTCCGTCAATACCGGCTATGAAGTGTTCAACGGCCACATTCAGGGCGAAGACTTCTTCAGCACCGCCGCGCACCCGACGATCAGCTTCAAATCCACCAGCGTTAAGTTCGAAGGCGACAAGCCCGTGTCCGTTGAGGGCAACCTGACGCTCAAAGGCGTGACCAAGCCGGTCACCCTGACGCTGACTCATTTCACCCTGCAGCAACACCCGATGATGAAGAAGGACGCCATTGGCGCCAACGCAGTCGCCAAGATCAAGCGCAGCGATTTCGGCATGGGCAAGCTCGCGCCCTACGTTTCTGACGACGTCAGCCTGAGTTTCAGTGTTGAGGCAATAAAGGAATAAGCACTCTCCTGGACACAGCAAAAAGCCCGGGCCAGCCTCGGGCTTTTTGTTGTCGGTTCGTCACGTACAACACGGTTCGAAGAACCGCTCCTGGCGGACCTTTCCAGCCACCCTGCCCGCACAAGGCCATCCCGCGCGGCTCTGCAGGCATGCCTTGAAGTTCCCGCTACGCGGATCTGTGCGGGCTATCGACGATCAGCTTCCGGAATATCTCCAGAATCCGGGGGTCATGTTTGTAGCCCGCTTCCTTGGCAAGAATCACCATGATTTCATCGTGACTGCGCTGCCGATGGTAGGAACGGGTGACGGCCATGGCGTCGTAACTATCCGTGATGCTGATGATGCGCGAGCTCAAGGGGATCTCGTCG
The DNA here is from genome assembly GCF_040566545.1 of Uliginosibacterium flavum. Classification (NCBI taxonomy): domain Bacteria; kingdom Pseudomonadati; phylum Pseudomonadota; class Betaproteobacteria; order Rhodocyclales; family Zoogloeaceae; genus Uliginosibacterium; species Uliginosibacterium flavum. The sequence goes on along the minus strand of NZ_JBEWZI010000005.1, from coordinate 223,529 downwards.
CCGCAAAGCCCGTCCGGATAGCCGCTGCCGTCAAAGTGTTCGTGGTGGTGGCGGATGACTTTCGAGGCTTCCTTGGCACTCGGCGTGTTGATGGCCAGGATGATGCTCTCGCCGATCACTGAATGCTCTTTCATCAAGGCCCACTCGTCCGCATCCAGCGCATCGGCTTTGCCAAGAATTGCATCCTTGACGCCGATTTTGCCGACGTCATGCAGGGACGCCGCGACCCGCAGCACGCTCATTTCCCATGGGCTCAGTTCGCAAAACTGACCCAGCTCCACCGACAGTTCACTGACCCGTTCGGAATGCAGGCGTGTCTGATGATCACGGTGATCCAGGGCAATCGAGATGGCGTGGGTGTACTGATATAAAGACTCGAAAATTTCATCGCTGGAATACAACTCGGTCACCTTTTCAGCACCTTCCCATCAAAGTTTTACGGTCGCGGTCTGATGAACTTGAGCGCGGCGCGGCGCGGCGCGGCGCGGCAGAGAATACGGAGAGGTAAAGATTCGCGGTTTGTGATTTTTTTTGTGGATTTTCACGGCACGCGGCGGCACGAACATCAGAAAATTTCAGGGTGCGGCACCAAGAGGCATGTCCAGCAAGCCTCTTCGGCCACCCTGCCCGCACAAGCCCAGCCCGCGAGGCTATTCAGCTAGCGATCAGGCATCCATTGCATCCGGAGCCCGCCCGCAAATGGCCCTTCGCGGATGATCTGCTCAAGGCTGTCGGGCGAGCGTCTGTGTTTTTGCCTGCCGCCAGACCGCAGCTTGCCGGGTATCGGCGCCATACGGCAACTCAGGCTTTGATGCGCTGCGTTACGCTGCCAGCCGGCCTGGACATGCATCGCCACCCCGCACCTGTCGGCCGAATATCCTGATGAGAGCGGCTCTGCAGATGGGTCAAAGATTTTCAATACCCGTTATTCTGGAAAAGCCATGCCTGACGTGCATCGCCAGAATCCGTAAAGCGCACGTAAACCGGCAGGCGACGGCTCAAGTCCCCGAATATTTTTGCTGTGGAGAAGACGAATGAAGCTAGCACGTAAATCTGCCCTGTGGGCCTCGCTGACATTGCCCTTGCTCGTCGCTGGCTGTGGCGGCGGTGGTGGCGGTGGTGGCGGGGATGCTTCGTCGGCAGGCGTGGGTAGTTCTTCCAGTTCTTCCAGTTCTTCCAGCTCTTCCAGCTCTTCCAGCTCTTCCAGCTCTTCCAGCTCATCAAGTTCGTCGAGCTCGTCGAGTTCATCCTCGGGCGGCACGCCAGCCGATCCCGCCTGCGATGTTCTGTCGAAACGGGTTCGCAGCACGACAATCAGTGTGGCCAACGCTGCAGTGAATGACGAATACACGCCCACGGTTATCGCGCCCAAGTCCGACGGCAGCGCCTTGCTGGCCTGGAAAGACGGCAGCGGCAGCCTGATCAGAATCGCCAGATTGAGCAGTGCTGACACCCTGCAGAGCTATCTGGCGGATGTGGAAGGTCTGGAAGTCCATGACATGCTGGCCGACGCGAATGGTGCGGTGCTGGCCGTGGTCAGTAATGATCCCGACATCTACTCGTCAAAGTACTGCTACGGAGCCGGCAGCACAGACAAGAATGTGTGCGCCAAGATGGATCTGGTGGGCATCGATCCCAACGGCGCCAGCCGCTTCCGCAGCACCCTGACCAAGAAGGGCAATGCCGACAGCGTGGGCGCACAGTTCATCTGGTGGTACGGGCACACGGCGCGGATCGCAACGGATGGCGCACGTTACGGCGTGTATTACCGCAGCGCCATGTCCACCGCGCGGCCGGATGTGGCCGGTGAAGTCGATATCCATGCCGGCGATACGCTGAAGTTTGTCAGCACGGCGGGCGCCATCCAGTCCGGCGGCTGGGATTGGGGCTGCAGCCACAGCTGGTCAGTGCGCCTTGCCTACAACGGCAACTGGGGCGCGGCCTGCCATGGCGACGCCTATCCGAACGCCATGCGCCTGGCGCGGCTGGCTACGAGCACGGCGACGCCGGCCTATCTGAACTGGCTGGCCGACAGCGCCGCCGACAAACGCGCCCTGGGCGGACTGGTTCCCGTGCAGGGGGCCGGATTCTGGATGAACTACATCCAGGCCAACAGCGGCGGCACACTGGTGCTGAAGCTCGCAAAACTGCCCGACAGTGGCGCCGCGCTGAGCAATGACCAAACGATCAGCGCCGCAAGCGGGATCGACGCCAGCTACCCGTTCCGACCCTACATGGCGGCGCTGGGCAGCGACAAATTGCTGCTGGGCTGGAAGTCCGGTGGCAAGCTGCTGATCGCCACGGCAAACGCCAGCACTGGCGCAATCCTTGAAGGCCCCGTCACCACCACAGCCCCGATCAACGTCTTTCAGGACTTCATCCGCACGCCGGATGGCGACGTAATGTGGGCCGACAGCTCCGGGGGCAAGAGCATTACGGTGAATCGCGTAGCGGCCTGCAAGCTGAAATAGGCGCGAGAAAATCTGTCTGCAAACGCTGCCAGGTGCAGCGTGCCAAGGAGAAGCCCGGGCAGTTTGCCGGGCTTTTTTAATTATTCAGAAGAGAAAAGCGGCACTCAGCTACTGCCGCCTGAAAACAAGCATCAGTTCCAAATACGAACAATTCGAGCCAGGCCTCGTTGATTCTCCGCATAATGCGCAGGCCGATTCAACGCCAAAACCACCGTGCCCTTACGCCTGCCGAAAATTGACTGGTCCTTGCTGACCGCCAAGCTGCAACCCTTGCTGCATACTCTGCTGCAACGTCTGCGCCACCCCGGTTGGCGCGAGGTTTTGGTGCTGCTGGCCCTGCCCCCGGCCCTACTGCTGCTGTGGATGCTGGTGTTGATCCCTTTCACGCCGGGCATCTCGGACATTCGCAAGGCGCGTGACGAATCGCCCACCCGCGTGCTCACCGCCGACGGCAAGGAGCTCGCCACCTTCAAACGCGGCAATCGCGACTGGGTTGCGCTGGACGCCATCTCGCCGCGCGTGATCGACGCGCTGATCGCCACCGAAGACAAGCGCTTCTACAACCACCATGGCATCGACTTCTACCGCCTCGGCGGCGCCTTCATCGCCACCCTGCAGGGCGACACGCAAGGTGGTTCGACGATCACCCAGCAACTAGCACGTAATCTTTTTCCAGAGGAAATCGGCCGGCGCCAGAACCTCAACCGCAAGCTCAAGGAAGCGATTACCGCACTGAAGATCGAGGCGCTATACACCAAGCCGCAGATCCTCGAAACCTATCTCAACACGGTGCCCTTTCTCTACAACGCCTACGGCATCGACATGGGCGCGCGCACCTACTTCGACAAGTCCGCGCGCGAACTGGACCTGCTGGAGAGCGCCACCCTGATCGGCATGCTCAAGGGCACCTCTTACTACAATCCGGTGAAGAACCCCGAGCGCGCCCACGAGCGGCGCAACCTCGTCCTCTCGCTCATGGCCCAGCAGGACAAGCTCTCCGCCACGCGCTACGAGGCACTTGCCAAACGTCCCCTCAAGCTCGATTTTGAACGCCAGAGCGTCGAGCTCGGCGAGGCCCCGCACTTCACCGCCCAGCTCAAGCGTTGGCTCATCGACTGGGCTGACCAGAATGACTACGACATCTACACCGATGGCTTGGTCGTCACCACCACCATCGATTCGCGTCTGCAAAAATACGCCACGCGCGCCGTCGAGCAGCGCGGCCGGCAATTGCAAGGCATTGCGAACAATGCCTGGGCCGGGCAATGGCGCGCCGGCAACCGTCTCATCGAAACCCTGATCCGCGAGAGCAAGGTCTATACCGATGCCGTTGAAGCTGGTGAAGCGCCCGAAGCCGTGATGAAGCGCCTGTCGCACGACGCCGCCTTCCTGCGCCAGCTGCGCGAGGACAAAACCCGCGTGCAGGCCGGCTTCCTCGCGATTGATCCGCGCGACGGCACCGTGCGCGCCTGGGTCGGCAGCCGCGATTTCGCCGACGACGCCTGGGACCATGTCCATCAGGCACGCCGGCAGCCCGGCTCCACCTTCAAACCCTTCGTTTATGGCGCGGCCTTTGAGCGTGGCGCCAAGCCGGACGACAGCTTCCTCGATGCGCCGGTCGAAATCCCGCTCGGGGGCAAGGAAGTCTGGCGGCCCGACGATGCCGAGCCGCCCTCCGGCGAGCCGATGACGCTGGCTACCGGACTGGCGCTGTCGCGCAATCGCATTACTGCGCAAGTCATGCAACAGGTCGGCCCTGCCCGCGTGGCGCATCTGGCGCGTGCCATGGGCGTGCGCGAAAGCAAGCTCGATGAAGTGCCCTCACTGGCGCTGGGCACCAGCCCGGTAAGCCTCTACGAAATGGTCTCCGCCTACGCCACCATCGCCGATAAGGGCCGCTACCGCGCGCCACTCATGGTGCTGCGCATCGAGAACCGCAAGGGCGAAGTGCTCGCCGAATTCCAGCCCAACGCGCCGGAGCGCGGCATCTCTGCCAACGCGCTGGATACGCTCGTGGACGGCATGCGCGGCGTCATTTCACGCGGCACCGGCGCCGGCATCCGCGCCTGGGGCGTCAAGGGCGATCTCGCCGGCAAGACCGGCACCACCCAGGGCAACACCGATGGCTGGTTCATCCTCATGCACCCGCAGCTGGTCAGCGGCGCCTGGGTCGGCTTCAACGACGCCCGCATCACCCTGCGCAGTGACTACTGGGGTCAGGGCGCGCATAGCGCACTGCCGATCATTGGCGACTTCTTCGCCCGTGCCCAGGGCGCGCGTCTCATCGACAGCGAGGCGCGTTTTGCCAAAGCCGTAGACGACACCCTGCTCGGCCGCCTGAATAACTGGTACGGCAAGGCCTTCGGCGCAGACGCCCCCGCCACAGAAACGTCTGCCCCGCTGCCTGCCTGGCCGCGTGCTGTCAGTGCCCCTGCCGCAGATGCCTCAGCCCCGGAACTGGAAGCGCCCATCCCCGAAACCTCCGCCCCGGCCGAGCCCGTCGCCACGACGAGCGCTCCGCCGCCGCCCCCCGCCAGCGCCCCATTGCCCGTCGCTGTTGCACCGCCAGCCAGCGCTTCCCCGCCCGCAGTAACGGCCAGCCCGCCTTTGTGAGCCATTGAGCCGTTCGCACTGAGCGCAAGAAGTGCAGCGGATGAAGGCTCTCCTGAGCTTATCGAAGGGTTGAGCCGCCAAGCCACCAGCGCCATACCTGAAGATCCCCTCTGGACAAGGCTTTTGAAGGCGTGTGCTGCAAAATCCGCACTCAGACTGGCTCCTGGCGGCATATGCCTGAAGATGTCCGCCCCATGGGGCTCTTCAGGCGGGCCATCACTCACGAAAAGACAAAGCCTTTTTTTTGCCATTTCCCTCTGCGGACTCTTGTGGCCTTTTTGCTCGCCCAGCCGTTCGCCCACAAGAGTGCTCTCCAGCATCCAAATCCCAGAAAATTCGTGGAATAGGCGTTCTCAATAAAAACAATAACTGGGTTTTTCTTGACAGTGCCTGGCAACTCCCTTACTGATGTATTTATTTAGCCGAGCAAGGCGAACTGCTCGCGCAGCTTCTCCACCGACTCGGGCGCGCCGCGCACCCGGAAGAAAGCACCCGCTTCGTCGGCACGCTCTTCCAGCACTTCACAACAGGCGTAAATGTCCTTGCGGAACTGCTGCGCGGACCAGGGCAGGAACAGCTCGGCCTCGGCCAGATCCCGCTGAAAGTAAGCCATGATCGTCTTGTGCAGGCGGGCTACGTCCGCCGGGTTGCGCGCACTCATCACCACGCAATCCGGGTATTTTTCACGCAGCGCGGCTTCGCACTCGACCTGTGCGGCCTCATCGCCGACGAAGTCGATCTTGTTGAAGATGCGCAGGCGCGGAACCACATCCGCCTCGATTTCCTTCAGCACCGTGTCGGTCACCTCCAACTGGCGCTCGAAGCCCGGGTCGCTGGCGTCGATCACATGCAGCAGCAAGGATGCGTCCAGCGCCTCTTCCAGCGTGGATTTGAACGAGGCCACCAGCCCGTGCGGCAGATTCTTGATGAAGCCCACCGTGTCGCTCACCAAGACGCGCGGCACGCCCTCCGGATACAGGGTGCGCACTGTCGTATCCAGCGTCGCAAAGAGCTTGTTGGCCACCAGCACTTCACTGCCGGTCAGCGCGCGCATCAGCGTGGATTTGCCGGCATTGGTGTAACCCACCAGCGCCACGCTGGCCAGACCTTCGTTTTCCATGCGCCGCGCGCGCTGCGTCTTGCGCTCAGCCTCCATGGCGAGGATTTCCTTCTGCAACTCGGCAACCCGGTCGCGGATCTTGCGCTTGTCCAGCTCGGTGTGCGATTCGCCCGAGCCCCGGCCGCCCACACCGCTGCGTTGCCGGCCTTGCGGGCCGGCCAGCTTGGCCGCCTCGCGCAGGCGCGGTGCCATGTAACCCAGACGCGCGATCTCCACCTGCGCCTTGGCGGCGCGTGAGCGTGCGTTGCGATGGAAGATTTCGAGGATGACCATGGTGCGGTCCATCACCTCGCAGTCCACTTCCACCTCAAGGTTGCGCGCCTGCGAAGGCGAAATCTCATGATCGACCAGCAGCACCTCAATCTCGCCCAGCACCGGCTCGGTACTCAGCGGCGAGCCGTCCATCTCGTCGAAACCGGACTGGCCGCTCACGTAACTGGTGATCTCTTGCCGCTTGCCCACGCCCAGATAGCCCGTGCGGTCAAAGCCGGTACGCTTCTGCACAAAGGTTTCGACCACGGTATAGCCCAGGGTCTTGGCCAGCTCGCGCAACTCCATCAGCGAGGCCTCGAACTCCAGATCGGTCACATTCGGCAGTTGCACCGAGGCCATGATTGCGCGTTTCAACTTCACTTCAACTTCAGGATTCATTCAGGGAGGGCTTCTATAAGTTTTGAGCAAGGACGGATGGTACACGGCTATGCGCCTTGCGCCGATCAACAAGCGTTTCCGTACGCAGCTTAGGAGATACGGCGATCAAGAGCGTGACCCAGACCATCCTGCACAGCCGCGCGGGATAGACCGCTACAGGCAGGATGCTTGAAGAGGCTTATCCGGCAAGACTCTTCAGACAGGGCTGCTGAAGACCCTTGTCAGGCGCTACTCTTCAGGGGGCCCGAAGTGAACGCTCACAACCATGACTTAATGCTCGGGCCCGAAGCACTCCGCATGATCCACACACACCCCGCAGGTGGGTGACTTGCAGATCGGCACGCCGGCGCTCTGGCACAGTTGGCGATAGAAGAATTTCTTCCATTTCATATCGCCGACATTCAGTACCGCCAGACCCGGAAAGCGCAAGCGCAGGATGGCGTTGAGCTCGCGTCGCGAGGGCAAGCCCATGTCCTGCCACAAATGATTGTCGCGCTGAGCAGCCGTGGCAATCGCGGCCGCCAGCCACAGGCTCATCTGATCCAGCGGCGCGGCGTGTTCAACCAGCAGCTCGAACAGTTCGTCGAATTCATCGAATACGGGCGCGGGCGCCGTTCCGTTATCAAGCTCCAGCCCCGCCAGACAAGTAGCGCACAGCATCGAGAAAGAAGCAGGGCCAAGACCACGAATCAGCGGCTGTGCACCGACGCGCTGTGATTCCGCGAGCACGCAGGCGATCACCAGTTTTTCCAGTGGCGGCTGGGCAGCAATCAGACGTGACAGGGACAAGTCGGGTGCGTTCATGGCGAATCCTCCGCCATGGGCGTTGCAAGGAGCGGGCCAGTCGAAAAAAGGACTGAGCACTGAGGACTGAGGACTGAGTAAAGCCGTGCGGCGCGGCCTCGAACAAGCTTCTCTCTCTGCTGTATTCAGTACTGATCCCGACATTTTGTCGGCTTCGTTACAGCCTGTTTCCCTGCAACAAGCCATGTAAATCAAGGCTTTCCGGGCAGGCACAGGCTTTGCGACAGGGGCAGTGACCACTAATGGGGATGTGCCGTGAAAGCCTCCGAAATCACTGCCTTGCAAAACGAACCCGCCTGCTCCCACAACAAGGAGGAGAAGGCCGGCTGCGCACGCCCCAAGCCGGGCGCTACGGCCGGCGGCTGCACTTTCGATGGCGCGCAGATCGCGCTGCTGCCGATTGCCGACGTCGCCCACATCGTGCATGGACCCATCGGTTGCTCCGGCAGCTCCTGGGATAACCGCGGCACGCGTTCTTCCGGTCCCACGCTGTATCGCATCGGCATGACGACCGACCTGACCGAGCAGGATGTGATCATGGGGCGCGGCGAGAAGCGCCTGTTTCATGCCATCAAACAAGCCATCGACGAACATGCGCCGGCCGCCGTGTTCGTTTACACCACCTGCGTCACCGCCGTGATCGGCGACGACACCGCTGCAGTGTGCAAAGCCGCCGAAGCTCGCTGGGGCGTACCCGTGGTGCCGGTCGACTGCGCCGGCTTTTACGGCAGCAAGAATCTGGGCAACCGCATCGCTGGCGAAACCATGCTCAAGCATGTGATCGGCACGCGCGAACCGGAACCCGCACCCTACTTCCCGGGCATGCGCGTGCATGACATCAACCTGATCGGCGAATACAACATTGCCGGTGAGTTCTGGAGTGTGGCCCCGCTCTTCGACGAGTTGGGCTTGCGCATCCTCGGCACGCTATCGGGCGACGCGCGTTATCGCGAAATCCAGACCATGCACCGCGCCGAAGCAAGCATGGTGGTGTGTGCCAAAGCCTTGCTGAACGTGGCGCGCAAGCTCAACGAAAAATGGGGCATTCCCTTTTTCGAAGGCAGCTTCTATGGGGTTGCCGATACCTCGCAAGCCCTGCGCGATTTCGCCAGTCTGCTGCGCGATGGTGATCTGAGTGATCGTACCGAAGCGCTGATTGCACGCGAAGAAGCCTTGATCAAGGCCGCGCTGCAACCCTGGCGCGAACGTCTGAAAGGCAAGCGCGTACTGCTCTACACCGGCGGCGTGAAATCCTGGTCCATCGTCTCGGCCCTGCAGGATCTGGGCATGACCGTAGTGGCGACCGGCACCAAGAAGTCCACGGCGGAAGACAAGGCACGCATTCTCGAATTGATGGGCGAAGAGGCGGTGATGATTGACGAGGGCAGCCCCAAGGCGCTGCTCACGGCCTACAAAGACTTGCGTGCCGACATCCTGATCGCCGGCGGCCGCAATCTCTACACCGCGCTGAAAGCGCGCATTCCCTTCCTCGACATCAATCAGGAACGCGAGTTCGGCTACGCCGGCTATAGCGGCATGTTGGAGCTGGCCAGGCAACTCGCGCTGTCCATGGAAAGCCCTGTGTGGGAAGCCGTCAGGCGGCCGGCGCCCTGGGCGAAATCCAAAGCGGCCGGGACGCCGGTGGCCGACTCAGCCCTCTCCCTCAATCCCTCTCCCCCGAGTGGAGAGGAAAGCATCGAGCGCCCTGCGGGCGTGGGAGTGACTCATGACTGAAATCATCAAACGCAGCAAGGCGCTGTCGGTCAATCCACTCAAGGCCAGTTCCACGCTGGGCGCGTCGCTGGCCTTCCTTGGCCTGCGTCGGGCGATTCCGATGATGCATGGTTCGCAGGGCTGCACAGCTTTCGGCAAGGTCTTCTTCGTGCGCCATTTCCGCGAACCGATTCCGCTGCAGACCACGGCCATGGATCACGTCGCCACGGTCATGAGTGCCGACGAAAACGTGATCGAAGGTCTGCGCACCCTGTGCGAGAAGAGCAACCCGGACGTCATCGGCCTGCCGACCACCGGCCTGTCGGAAACCCAGGGCAGCGACGTGCTGCGGCTGGTGCGCGACTTCCGCACGCAATGCCCGCAGTTTGATCACATCGCCATCGTACCGGTGAGCACACCGGACTTCACGGGCAGCCTCGAAACCGGATTCGCCCAGGCGCTGGAAGCGATCATCGATGTGCTGGTGCCGGTATCGAGTTGTGTCGGACGGCGCCGTCGGCAAGTCAATGTGCTGGCCTCGGCCGCGCTGACGCCGGGCGATGCAGAAGTCATCCGTGAGTGGATCGAAGCTTTCGGCCTGCGCGCCGTGATGCTGCCGGATATCGGCGATTCGCTCGATGGTCATCTGATCGAAGCCGAACACACCCCGCTGACTCTGGGTGGCACGCCGCGCGACGAAATCGCTTCGATGGGTGAATCGATTGGCACGCTGGTCATTGGTGCCTCGCTGAGCCGGGCGGCCGATGCTTTGCGCACGCGCACCGGCGTGCCGGATTACCGTTTCGATCACCTGATGGGTCTGGACGCCTGTGATTTGTTCACCGAAACCTTGGCCGAACTGGCCGGCGTGGCGGTGCCCGCAAAGATCGAACGTCAGCGCGCCCAGTTGCAGGACGCGATGGTGGATTCGCATTTCATGACCGGCTTCCTGCGCGTCGCTATCGCCGCAGAGCCGGATCTGCTCGCCGGGATGAGCGTGCTGCTTACAGGTTGCGGGGCCGAAGTCGTTGCAGCTGCCTCGCCGATCAGTGCCGAGGTGCTGAAGCGTCTGCCCATCGCTCAAGTTCACATCGGTGATCTGCAGGATTTGGAGTTGGCCGCGAAGAGCCAGTTCGCGCAACTGCTGATCGGCAGTTCGCATGCTGTGCAAAGCGCACAACGCCTGGAGATTCCGCTGCTGCGCGCGGGCTTTCCGCTGTATGACCGGCTCGGCGATTTCGCCCGGCCCTGGGTGGGCTATCGCGCTGCGCGCCAAGCCCTGTTCGATATCGCCAATCTCGTCCTGGAGCATCACCATGACACACCAGCCTACCGTTCCGTCTTCTGGTCTGGCGGCCCCCGTGAGCGCGAAGTCTCCTCCCTCGCTGCGCAAGCTCACGCTGGCCTGGTCCGCCACTGACCCGAAGCCGGGCACGCCGCGCGGATCTTTGCTGGTCGCGTTTGCCAGCCGTGATCGCGCGCACGTCGATCAGCATTTCGGTGCCGCAGAGGGCTTCGTCCTCTACGCGATCGACGCTGAGCGTGCCCGGCTGGCGGGCGTGCTGGAGTTCGCGGCCGAGGCCATGGACGGCAACGAGAACAAGCTCGCCGACAAGATTTCAGCACTTTCCGGTTGCGCTGCGATGTATTGCCTGGCCGTCGGCGGCTCGGCGGTGCGCCAGCTGCTTGCCGCTGGCATCCAGCCGATGAAGCTGGACGAAGCCGAAGCCATCGAGCCGATCCTGCAGGCCATCAGCGCCGGCGTGCGCGAGGGCGGCGTAGCCTGGATCGACAAGGTTTTGCGCAAGGACGAGGATGCCGGCCGCTTCGAACGCATGGCTGAGGAAGGATGGACTGAATGATCGAACGCCAGGCCAAAATCATCGCCATTCACGCCGACAGCATTCAGCTTGCCGTGCAGCCAGAAGCCGCCTGCTCGGCCTGCGGTGCACGCAAGGCCTGTCAGGGCGATTCCGCTGCAAACGTTTTCAGCTTGCCGCTACAGCCGGGCCTGAGCGTGGGCGAACACGTCGCGCTGCAAATGGAATCGAGCACCATCACCCGCTCTGCCCTGCTCGCCTATCTGCTGCCCGCGATCAGCCTGATCCTCGGCGCCCAGATCGGCCAGAGCCTGGGCCACACCGACGGCAGCGCCATGATCGGCTCTGCGCTTGGCCTGGCTACCGGCCTGCTCGCAGCGCGCCTGCTGGCGGGCATCTTCAGTGATGCCGAGCTGCAGCCCAGTATCCACGCCTGTCTTCAGACACCTTCTTTCAAAACCGGGAGCACCGCACCATGAACACCACCACCGCCGATCCGCTGTTCGACACCGATTTCATGAAGGAAATGCTGCGCCAGGTGCGCGCGCTGGATAGTTACGGCATACATGACGGCAAGAACGCCGAAACACTGCTCGCCCCTTTCATTTTGAACAAAGAAGCCCGCGCCGCCATTCCGATCATTGGCGATCCCGATCCGGTCACCCTGTCGCGTGTGCGCGCTTTCTACAACGCGCTGGCGGTGCTGATCGAAAAGGAATGCGGGCAGATGGCCGTACCGCTGGTGCATCTGTCGAATGAAGGCTTCGGCCGTGTGCTGATCACGGTTGGCAAGCTGGTGGTGCTGGATCGTCCGCTGCGCGATGCGCATCGTTTCGGCTTCGAGAGTTTCTCGAAGATGAAGACCGAGGCCGACAAGCAGCTTGGCGTGGCCATCGAAATCGTCGGCCGCTACGCCGAAGTCGCCGGCCTCTGAGGAGCACGATCATGGACGACGCAAGCCTGCGCGAACTGGACAAGGACGTGAAACGCCTGAAGCGGATCGCCTCCGAATGGGCCGGCCAACTTCACGATCTGGTCGAAGACCGCCTGCCCGCCGCCTATGCCGAAATCCACGAAATCTCGAACCATACCTACGAAGCCTGCAAGGCCTGGGCCGACGCCAACGCGCGTCTGATCCAGGCCCAGCGGGACGCAGCACCCACTGAGACACCCTGAATTAGCAACACCCACTTTCAATACACCACCTATATCTGGAGCTTGATCATGGACAACATTACCTGCATCACCCGAGACGGCACCGTCTGGACCCCCGAATTCGTCACGGAACTGAACGCCAAAACCTGCATCAGTTGCGGCCGTTGCTACAAGGTGTGCACCCGCGACGTCCTTGAACTGATCGACCGCAGTGAATCAGACCTGCCGGAAGATGACGACGAAGACGACAGCGAAAGCATGGCCTCCGTCATGTCACTGGCCAACCCCGGCGACTGTACGGGCTGCGGCGCCTGTTCGCGCGTCTGTCCGAAGAACTGCTTCACCAATTCGCCTTTGCCGTTGGCGGCCTGAGCCTGATTTTTGCAGGAGCGGCTTTCGGCCGCTCCCGCGAAAATCTACACACCTCATGCAAATTCAGTTCAGCCAAGGCGCAACAGCCACTCTGACGTCGTTCCCGCGAAGGCGGGAATCCAGTGGCTTTGCGAACGTCGCTGGATTCCCGCCTTCGCGGGAATGACGGGATTTCTATTTCGAAAGCCTGACTGAACTACTTCACGCACCTCATGCCCGACATCAGCAACAGCCCCAACGCTCCGCGCCTGATCCTCTGCCACAAGCAGATGAGCAGCGCGCGTCTGCGTTTCCTGAGTTTCACCCACGGCTTGCTCGCCTTCGATCCACTACCCAGCGCCAGCCGGATCAGCATCGGCCTGCCGCACACCCGCATACAGGCACACCCTGCAGCCTGGGCGCGTTACACCACAGATCGACTTGGCATGGACGCAAGTGATCTGCGCGTGGAAACCGATTTCCACGCCGAAGCCAGCCTGCGCTTTGGCGGCGTGCACATCCCCATCCTGCTCGCCTGTTTTACGAGCATTGATCCGCCCTTCGAGATGGCAAAGCAGCACGGCGCACGCTTCATCGCCATCACCGAAGCACAGGGCGCGACGACGCAAGAGCTGGCACTGCTACGCCTGGCTTACGAACACCTGATCGGCTGAACACACGCATCCAGCAATCCTCTCCAGCATGGCAGGCTGCAGACCCAATACAGAAGCGGCTCTTCAAGCACGCTCCGCACCAGAGAATTCCTGCGCCCATCAATGAAAACGGCCGTTTGCCGCAATCGCGAGCAAACGGCCGAGGCCTCAAACAGCGAGAAGCTTACTGGTAGTACTTCTCGTACAGCGGCGCCGTACCCGTCACGCCTTCCAGCAGATGCACGCGGTAGTCGTACTTGGCCTTGCGCGTGACATCGCCGTTGAAGATGTAATCCGTACTGGTCGCCACGCCCACCACAACGCCGTTCTTCGGCGCCTTGCTCAGATCGAGGCAGGACTCGCCACTCTGGACCGGCGTGCTGTACACCGCCGTGCCATCGGCAGCACGGTAAGCCAGCTGGAAGCGCATGTTGTTACCCAGCGGCTGGAAGTTGACGCGCACCTTGTTGCCCGTAACCTTCAGCGGAATCTGGTTGGCACCCGTCCAGCCCGGCAGGGTGTCGGTCGCCGGAATCAGCGTCGTGCCGCTCTGCACCGTCGCTGCGTAGAAGCTCAGCTTGTGGCTGGTCTGCTTGTTCATGCCACCGGCCGAACTCTCCGAGACAATGGTGCGGCCCCAGTTGTCATTGACCGGCACCTTCAGTCCGGCAGTCCAGTCGCCAAAATCAAGCATGGCCTGGCGGGCACGGTAGTCGGCGATCAGGCTGCGCGTCTGGGCGTCGCCCAAGCCGTCAGCCAGCGAGGCGAGGATGTTGTTCTTCGTGCCTTTCTTCCAGATCCAGGCGTTGGAACCCTTGGACAGGTAGAGCGCGATGAAGTGGGAGAAGACCGAGTTGTACTGATTGCCGCCAAGGTACTCACGCCAGGTGCCGATTTGCAGGCCTGCAGTCGTCTCCATGTGCACGCCCTCGGCATTCGGGCCACCGAAAGTGCCGTCCTGCAGCCAGCCGCTGTAGTTCTCGATCGGCATATGCGGCGCCAGGAAAGGTGCGCCATCAAGGAAGCCCACGCCACGCTTGCCGGTGCGGTTGCCTTCCATGGTCATTTGCAGCCAGGTATTGGAGCCCTCGTTGAACCAGGCTGCCTTGCCGCCCATGCTCGCCATGATGGCGTGAATGTACTCATGAGTGACGCCACCGAACTGACTCGTATTGGTTACCGGGTAGTAGGACAGCAGCACCATCGGGTAGCCATTGATGCCACTCTGCCAGCCGCCCATTTCGGTGTTGCTGGCACTGTCCGTACACAGGCCGGAACCGAAGAGATAGACGTTGCTGAAGTAGCCCTGCTGCTGCAGCTTGTCGACCGGCCAGCCCATGACGTTGTGGATGTAATCGGCATCCTTGTTCATGTTGGCGAGCAGCGCATCGATATGCGCATCGGTAATCGCAGGGTTGCGGTTCTTGCCCCAGATGAAGGCGAAACGACCGGAGGTTTTGTAGCCGGCCACCAGACTCGCGTTACAACCCAGATACAGCTTGAAATTGGCCGGATTCACCGTGGCGTTGGTCGTATCAGTCTTGATGTCGTAGTTCAGGTTCGGCGTGTAAGCCGGCGCGGAATAAGGTGTGCACTGGGCAACTGCACCGCCACTGGAACTGGAAGACGAACTGGACGACGACGACGAACTGGACGAGGAACTGCTGCTAGACGAAGAACTGGACGAAGAAGAACTCGACGAGGAGGAGGAGGAGGAGCTCGAAGAACTCGAGCTGCTGGATGAGCTACTCGAAGAACTTGAACTGCTCGAAGAGCTGGAGCTGCTGGAGGAGCTCGAAGATGAGCTGGAACCTGCGGCATTGATCGCAACGGAGCACTCATTCACGCCACCGCCGACACGGCCGCCGAAGGTGGCCTCGTTACACATGAACTGACCGTTCAAGGATTTATACAGAAACATGCCGGCGCGACCGAAGGCCACTTTGCTCACGACAGGCACGGAGCAGGCTTTGCCTTCTTTACAGATCGTTTTGTAACCAGACGGACGGTTTGCCGCCGCCGCCGAGGTGCTCAGCAATGCCGCAGTCAGCCCGACAAACAGGGTTTTAAGAATCATCGAATTCTCCAGAAATATCAAATCCATCAGCATGCAGGGGGCTCGTTTCTGCTGCCCCAAAGAAATGCCATCCATTTAAGCCGACGCATTTTGTAACGCACTCGAACTTATGGTTAAGCGACTTCCGCTGAAGTGCAGAATCCGCCGCCGAATGGGCATGGCATGCAAAATCGGATCACATGCGCGCCCCCGTCCGGTCTGCTTGATTAGCGAGCCAGTGCTGCCTGTGCATAGTGTTTCCATGCGCGGTACGGGCATTTGCGAAGCTGGCAGCCAGATGCAGCCTATATGAGCGAAGCCTGATCCGACATGTTGGCGTGGATGACATGCGTCGAATCAGGTCTGCAGCTCATCCAAACTACGCAAATCATTCAACTTGGACCTTGAATGGTCGAAGACAACCCGATCCGGTCGGTCGGGAATTTAGGGCGGCCATTCATAACCAAGGGGACGACAAGCTGCTCTTCGGCCATCAGCTCGCGCCGCCAGAAAACACAAAGTCCCCTGAACTTCATCTTTCTTTACCTTGTGGAGAAATTTCTGCAACGCTGTGCTTCTACAATCCGCCAACATCATCCTGAGCGGATCATGCAGAGGCTGTGCGCGAAGGTTCCAGATGCAGACCTTTACGCTTTTCCGACCGGTCTAGTGCGAGACAGGAAGGCAGCTTGCTGGCATGCTTCTGAATTGATAAGCCCACGTTGAAACCCCGACATCCCGGACTCGTCATTCCGGACTTGATCCGGAATCCAGAAGACTGGCTGCGAGGGGGACTGGATTCCGGATCAAGTCCGGAATGACGGCGCATAGGGGCTATTCAGGAATTTGCGGAGCACTACACTAGCGAAGCTGGCGATGGCACTCCAACCGAAATCTCATTCACGCTCGAATCGCCAGCTTCGCTAGCTCCTACAAAAACATATTAGCCCTGCCCCCGAACCGAAACCATGAATCAGACTGTGCCCATGAAAGCTGTCCGCCCCCTCCTTCGCCAGAGCATCCTGAGCACGAGTCTTGTTGCCGCCCTGCTGGCCCTGCCCTTGATCAGCAGTGCTGCCGACAAAGCCGCCAGCCCGCCGGCCAAGGCGGCCTTGAGTGTGAATACCGTCATGCCGACGCGGGCTGACTGGCCGGTGCGCCTCAGTGCCAACGGCAGCATCACGGCCTGGCAGGAAGCCATCGTGGGGGCGGAAATCGCGGGCCTGCGTCTTATCGAAGTGCTGGTCAACACCGGCGATCAGGTGCGCAAAGGCCAGGTCCTGGCGCGTCTGCAAAGCGCCACTACCGAAGCCGAACTGGCTCAGACCCTTGCCAGCCTGGCTGAAGCTGAAGCCAATCTGGCCGAGGCGCATGCCAATGCGGAGCGGGCACGACAGCTGGACGGCACGGGGGCATTCAGCGCCCAGCTGGTGTCCCAATACCTGACCGGCGAGACCACCGCCCGAGCGCGCGTCGATGGTTTGAAGGCGCGCATCAAGGCCGACCAGTTGCGTCTGGCCCAGACCCAGGTGCTGGCGCCTGATGACGGCACCATTTCGGCACGCACGGCCACGCTGGGGGCTGTTGTGCAGCCCGGGCAGGAGCTGTATCGCCTGATCCGTCGCAACCGCCTCGAATGGCGCGCCGAACTGCCTGCTACCGATCTGCTGCAGATCAAGCCGGGCATGGCGGTCAGCATCACGACAGCGAGCAAGGGCAAGGTCAGTGGCAAGGTGCGCATGGTCGCGCCGACGCTGGATGCGCAAACCCGCACCGGTCTGGTGTATGTCGATCTGATCGGCAATGGCGATGCAAAGCCGGGCATGTTCGCGCGCGGCGAGATCGAGATTGCGCGTGGTGGCGTGCTCACCGTGCCGCAAAGCGCGGTGATCCTGCGCGATGGGTTCAGCTATGTGCTGCGCGTGGGCGCCGATCAGCGCCTTACCCAGACCAAGGTGATCATCGGGCAACGCTCGGGTGATCGGATTGCGATTACTGGCGGGCTGGCAGCCGATGCCGCCATCGTCAGCAACGGCGTCGGCTTCCTTGCGGATGGTGATCTGGTGCGGGTGGTTGCGCCTACCGCCGCATCTGCCCCGACCAGCCAAGCCCGCTGAGGACTGAACGATGAACGTTTCCTCGTGGTCGATCCGCAACCCCATTCCCGCCGTCATGCTCTTCATCATGCTGACGATCACGGGCCTGATGGGCTTCCGTGCGATGAAGATCCAGAACATGCCCGACATCGACATGCCGATGGTCATCATTTCGGCCGCAATGCCGGGTGCTTCGCCGTCACAGCTTGAAACCGAAATCGCGCGCAAGCTCGAAAATTCCGTCGCCAGCATCCAGGGAGTGAAGCACATCTACACGATGGTGCAAGACGGCATGGCCACCGTAACCATCGAGTTCCGCCTGGAAAAATCCACGCAGGAAGCACTGGATGACGTGCGCGATGCCGTGCTGCGCGTGCGCTCCGATCTGCCGGCGGACATGCGTGATCCGGTCATCACCAAGTCCAACATCGCCGGCACGCCGATCCTGACCTACACCGTCGCTTCGATGCGCATGGAAGACGAGGCGCTGTCCTGGTTCGTGGACAACGACATCACCAAAGCCATGCTCAGCGTGAAGGGCGTCGGCAAGGTTTCGCGCGTCGGTGGCGTCAGCCGCGAGGTGCGCGTAGAGCTTGACCCTGATCGCATGCTGGCGCTGAACGCGACCGCCGCCGACATCTCGCGCCAGTTGCGCCAGATCCAGCAAGAAGCGTCTGGTGGCCGTGCCGATCTGGGCGGCGCCGAGCAATCGGTGCGCACCATCGCCACGGTGCAGACAGCGGCCGAACTGGGGCGCATGGATATTTCGCTGTCGGACGGGCGCCATGTCCGTCTCGACCAGATCGCCAGCGTCGCGGATACAACAGCTGAACGACGCAGCGCGGCCTTCCTCAATGGCAAGCCGGTGGTCGGTTTTGAAATCGTGCGCAGCCGTGGCGCCAGCGAAGTCGATGTCATGAGCGGAGTGCGCGCCGAGCTCGACAAGGTCAAGGCCAAGCATCCGGACATTCAGGTGGATGAAGCCTTCAATTTCGTTGATCCCATCGTTGAAAATTACGATGGCTCGATGATGCTGATGTACGAAGGCGCCGCCCTGGCGATCCTCGTGGTCTGGCTGTTCCTGCGTAACTGGCGCGCCACGCTGGTTTCGGCAGCCGCCCTGCCCCTGTCGATCATCCCGACCTTCGGCACCATGTATCTGCTGGGCTTCACCGTCAATGTGGTGACCTTGCTGTCACTCTCGCTGGTGGTCGGGATTCTCGTGGATGATGCCATCGTCGAAATCGAGAACATCATCCGCCACCTGCGCATGGGCAAGACGCCCTATCAGGCCGCCATGGAGGCCGCCGATGAAATTGGCCTGGCCGTGGTCGCCACCACTTTCACGCTGATTGCCGTGTTCCTGCCCACCGCCTTCATGACCGGCGTGGTCGGCAAGTTTTTCGTCCAGTTTGGTTGGACCGCAGCCATTTCGGTGTTCTTCTCGCTGGTCGTGGCCCGCATGCTCACGCCGATGATGGCGGCTTACATCCTCCAGCCCAATACCCGTGGCCACGAACAGGCCCACTGGGAGCGGATCTACATGCGCATGGCCGAGTGGTGTCTGCGCCACCGGATCACGACCTCGCTGATCGCTGTGGTGTTCTTCTTCGGCACTCTGTTCGGCCTGACGCCGCTACTGCCGACCGGCTTCGTGCCGCCGGATGATCTGTCGCAAACCCAGGTTACCCTGACCCTGCCACCGGGCAGCACTTTCCAGCAGACTCTGGCCTCGGTTGAACTGGCCGAAGCGCGGGTGAGGCAGCACCCACAGGTCAAGACCGTTTACACCACTATCGGCGGTGGCGCATCTGACAGTGATCCCTTCATGCCACAGGGCGCAAGCGAAGTGCGCAAGGCCACGCTGACCATCAATCTGACGCCGCGCAAGCAGCGCGGTGGCATCAGCAAGCAGTCCGTGGAAACCGATTTTCGCCGCGAACTGGAATCGCTGCCCGGCGTGCGCATCAAGGTTGGCCTCGGTGGTTCGAACGAGAAATACCAGCTCGCGCTTTCGGGTGATGACGGACGCGTGCTGACCGAACACGCACAGCAGGTTGAACGCGAAATCCGCAGCATTCCCGGCGTCGGCAATGTCACCTCCAGTTCCGGGCTGGTTCGCCCTGAACTGGTCATCCGCCCGGATTTTGCGCGGGCCGCCGATCTGGGTGTCACTTCCGCCGCAATTGCCGACACCTTGCGCGTCGCGCTGTCGGGCGACTACGAGCAGAACCTGGCCAAGCTCAACCTCTCGCAGCGCCAGGTGCCGATTGTGGTCAAGCTGCAGGATGATGCGCGCCAGGATCTGGAACTCGTCTCGCGCCTGATGGTGCCGGGCAGCCGTGGCCCGGTAATGCTGGCCAGCCTGGCGAGCATCGAGATCACCAGCGGGCCGGCCCAGATCGACCGTTACGACCGCTCGCGCAACGTCAATATCGATGTCGAACTCAACGGCCTGCCGCTGGGCGATCTGGAGCAACAAGCCCAGGCCCTGCCGAGCCTGCAGCAACTGCCGCCGGGCGTGCGCCAAGCCACGATTGGTGACGCGGAAGCGATGGGCGAGCTGTTCGAAGGCTTCAGCATCGCGATGCTCACCGGCATCCTGTGCATCTACATCGTGCTGGTACTGCTGTTCAAGGATTTCGTCCAGCCGGTGACCATTCTGGCCGCCCTGGTGCTATCGGTGCCCGGTGCAATTCTGGCGCTCTTCATCACGCATACGGCCTTGTCAATGCCGGCCATGATCGGCCTGATCATGCTGCTTGGGGTGGCGACCAAGAACTCGATCCTGCTGGTGGAATACGCCATCATGGCGCGGCGCGAGCATGGTCTGAACCGCTGGGACGCCCTGCTCGATGCCTGCCACAAGCGCGCCCGCCCGATCGTGATGACCACCGTGGCCATGGGCGCCGGCATGCTGCCGATTGCCATCGGTCTGGGCTCCGACCCGAGCTTCCGCGCACCGATGGCTATCGTCATCATCGGCGGGCTGATCACCTCCACCTTCCTCAGCCTGCTGGTCATCCCGGTGGTGTTCACCTACGTGGATGATCTGCGCAACCTCATCGCCAGCCTGCCGGAGCGACTGCGCCAGCGTCGCTTGGCAAAGAGCTGAAGACTGAAATAGCCGCTCTTTGCATTGTCGAAGCCACGTTTTCGTAGGGCCGACTTCAGTCGGCCAGCCACGCGTGGCGTGCGACTGAAGTCGCACCTACGAAAGCGAATGGACACGTGACTCGCGGCTGAAGCCGCGCCTACTCAGGGCACGTTGTAGGAGCTAGCGAAGCTGGCGATTTGAGCCCCAATTTGCGTCTGGATCGCCAGCTTCGCTAGCTCCTACAGAAACGCTCTTCGCTCATCCGTTCACGCGGAACGCACCAGCATGGCGCCCAAGCACGCGAATGCCCAGGCGCCCGCTTTCACCATGACCAAAACCTGATCTGCTGCGGACGCTTGTTGGCTTTGCAACAAGGCCTTCGGGCGCCCTCACGCAAGGCGCCTCTTTGCTTGCTTTGCCCCGTGCCAAAGCTGTCGCATGTGCGACAAAACGCTGTCAGGCATCGCCTGAAGACCCGCATCCAGACTCATTCTTCAGCCATCCTTCGGTACGTGGCACGTCACTTGCATTGCAGTGTTTGTCCAGCAGGAGAAACGATCATGCAAGCCCTGATTCCGTATATCGCCGCAGCCTGCCGCATCGCCCTCGCGCTCTTTGCGCTGCCCGTCTGTTACTAAGGAGCCCGTCATGTGGGATTACACCGAAAAGGTCAAGGAACACTTCTTCAACCCGCGTAACGCTGGCGTGCTTGAAGGCGCCAATGCCACTGGCGACATCGGCTCGATCCAGTGTGGTGACGCGCTGCGCCTGATGCTCAAGGTGGAGCCCGAGACGGACATCATTCTGGACGCCAGCTTCCAGACCTTCGGCTGCGGCTCCGCGATCGCGTCCAGCTCGGCGCTCACCGAAATCATCAAGGGCATGACCCTCGACGAAGCCTGGAAGGTCAGCAATCAGGACATCGCCGAATATCTGGACGGCTTGCCGCCGGAAAAAATGCATTGCTCGGTGATGGGCCGCGAAGCGCTGCAGGCTGCCATCTCGAACTATCGCGGGGTGGAATGGAAGGACGATCACGAGGAAGGCGAGCTGATCTGCAAGTGCTATGCGATTGACTCGAAACTGATCGAACATGTGGTGCGCGAGAACAACCTCTCCACCGTTGCCGAGGTCACCAACTACACCAAGGCGGGCGGCGCCTGTGCGGCCTGTCACGAGAAGATTGAAGACGCGCTGGAACGCATCCTCAAAGATATGGGCAAGGCGCCGATGCTGGAAAAAGCCGACGCTCCGGCGCCAGCACTTGAGCCACGCCCTGCACCGGCCGTAAGTGCTGAGAAGCCGAAGATGACCAACATCCAGCGCATGCGCAGGATCGAGGAAATCATCGAATCCGTGCGCCCCACGCTGCAGCGCGACCACGGCGACATCGAGATCGTCGACATCATCGGCAAGAACATCTACGTCAATCTGAAAGGCGCCTGCATGGGCTGCGCGCTGGAAGCGGCCACACTCGGTGGCATCCAGCAGAAGCTGTTCGAGGAACTGGGCGAATACGTGCGCTTGCTGCCGGCCAGCATGATGGAAATGGCACAACAATAATTCATCGTCGTTCCCGCGAAGGCGGGAATAACGGAAGACAGCACGAACGCAGCACGCGTTCATGAAACACCCCGTAGAGAGGCATCGCCATGAAACCCATCTATCTCGACAACAACGCCACCACCGCCTGCGACCCGGCCGTGGTTGAAGCCATGCTGCCCTTCTTCACCGAGCAGTTCGGTAACGCCTCCTCGATCCACAGCTTCGGCAATCAGGTCGGCCTGGCGCTGAAGACTGCCCGCACGCAGATCCAGATGTTGCTGGGCGCAGAGCAGGATTCCGAGATCATTTTCACTTCGGGTGGCACCGAGTCCGACAACACTGCGATCCTTTCGGCCCTGAAAGCCCAGCCCGAGCGCAACCAGATCATCACCACGGTAGTTGAGCATCCGGCCGTGCTGGCCCTGTGCGACCGGCTGGAGAAAGATGGCTACGTGGTGCACAAGCTGCGCGTCGATGGGCGTGGCCGCCTGGATATAGACGAGTACAAGGCACTGCTGAACGACCGCGTCGCCATCGTTTCGGTGATGTGGGCCAATAACGAAACCGGCACCATTTTCCCGGTCGAGGAAATGGCCGAGATCGCCCATGCGCGCGGCATCCAGTTTCACACCGATGCGGTGCAGGCCGTCGGCAAGATTCCGATTGATCTGAAGCGCAGCAAGATCGACATGCTTTCACTGTCCGGCCACAAACTGCACGGCCCCAAGGGCCTCGGCGTACTCTACCTGCGCCGTGGCACGCGTTTTCGCAGCCTGATCCACGGCGGCCAGCAGGAACGCGGCCGCCGCCCCGGCACCGAGAACTCGCCCGCCATCATGGGCTTGGGCAAGGCCGCCGAGCTGGTCATGCAGCATTTCGAAACCGAGAACAACGAAGTGCGCTACCTGCGCGACAAGCTGGAGAAAGGCATCCTCGCCAAGGTGCCGCGCGCCTACCCCACGGGTGATCTGCACAACCGCCTGCCCAATACCAGCAGCATCGCCTTCGAGTTCGTCGAGGGTGAAGGCATCCTGCTGATGCTCAACAAGCTGGGCATCGCCGCGTCTTCCGGATCGGCCTGTACCTCGGGCTCGCTGGAGCCTTCGCACGTGATGCGCGCCATGGGCATTCCCTACACCGCCGCCCACGGCACGATCCGCTTCTCGCTGTCTCGCTACAACACGCTGGAGGAAGTCGAACGCGTCATCGAAGCGGTGCCGCCGATCATTGCGCAGTTGCGCAAGATCTCGCCCTACTGGGGCGAAGCCGGCCCGGTGGCCGATCCGGAGAAAATGTTCGCGCCAGCTTACAACTGAGCCAACAGTTTGCCGTTCTTTGCTTGAAACATGCCTGTCTGAAGAGCCGCTCTGCCCATGGCTCTCCAGCCAGGCATGCCGCAAAGCGAGGCGGGATAAGCCTCTCCAGGCATGCTGCGCTGGCATATCAACCTGGCTATTTCCCCGAGCACTATTGATTGGGCACGCAAATAATGACACGTGCTGGAGTAGGGCCGACTTCAGTCGGCCGGCCGAGCGTGATGTGCGACTGAAGGCTCTCCTGAGCCTGTCGAAGGGTCGCACCTAGGTTTCAAACTTGAATCGGGACGAATCAATAGCCCCAAATACCCTTCTTTCCCACAAGGGCTATGCAGCCGAGCCAGCGCTTGCCGTTAGAGTCTTGTCGCGCTGGCTGCACATCAGCGCGTTTCTTGAACCTCAACGGATCCCCGGCGCGATGAGCCTCCTGAAATTGCCTTCCCAGATCTTCATCATTGCGCGCATCGAAGGGCAATTCTTCGCGCGTTATCCCAAATTGTTTCTGGCTGCCGCGGCGGTCATCCTGATCCCGGCCCTGTATGCGGTGATTTACCTTTCCAGTGTGTGGGATCCAGCGGCCAGAACAGGCGCGCTGGCTGTCGCGCTGGTCAATCAGGATCAGGGAATGACTTATCAGGGCCAGGTTTTCAATGTGGGCCAGGAGGTGATCAGCAAGCTCAAAACCGGCGGCCGCTTCGGCTTCATGGATTACAGCGACGAACAAGCGGCACGCCTGCACGTGCGTCAGGGCAAGCTGGCATTTGCGCTGATCATTCCACGTGATTTCAGCGCCAACGCGATACCGGGCATGCATGCCGGCGCCGGCAAGCCGCTGGTGTTTACCTCCGAAGGCAATAATTTCGAAAGCGCGGCGATTGCCCGGCACTTCGCCGAGAGTCTGGGACACCAGATCAATGAAAGCCTGAATGAACGGCGCTGGGCGCTGGTACTCGATGGCACTGCCTCTGCACAGAACCGGGTGCAGCGCTTGCACGAAGGGCTCAGCCAGCTCAGTCAGGGGGCGAAGCAGCTGAAAAAAGGGGCAAAGCAAACTGCGGCGGGGGCGCATGCGGTTGCCGATGGCAATGAACGTCTGAATGCGGGCGTAGGCCAGTTGACGGTCGGCATGAAGCAACTCGGTGCGGGCCTGAAAACCATGGAGGCACGCCTGCCCCCGCGCACCGACCTGATCCGCCTGCAGTCCGGCGCAGAAGCGCTGGCGGCCGGCCATGGCGAACTGACGCAAGGTATGGTGGATCTGCAAAATGGCTCAAACCGTCTGAACACCGGCATGACAAGTCTGCGCGAGGAAGCCCGGGGCAGCATTTTCATCCCGGCGGCAGCGGTGGACGGCGTCGAACAACTGGCCGACGGCATGTTCCAGATCGACTCCGGGCTAACGGCTGCCAGCAATGCCCAGCAAAAACTCAGTGAGGGCGCGAGTCTGCTCAGCACTGGCGTCGGCTCACTTACCAATGGCATGCTGGCACTGGATACCGGCTTGCAAACCGCCGCCGGCAAGTTGCCCGAGGAAGCCTTGCTGGATGATCTGGCGACCGGCGCCAGCGGTCTGGCTTCCGGAGCGTCGCACTTGTCCAGCGCGACACAGCAACTGGCCTCAGGCTCACAGAAACTCGTCTCCGGCATCGAGCAATTGGCGGCAGCCCTGCCCGCCAGGATCGAGAAACTCGACGGTAGCCCGCGCGGACTGGCAAATTCGGTTGAACCGGAACTGGAAATGGCTGCAGCCGTCGCCAACAGTGGCAGCGGTTTTGCGCCCAACATGATCCCCGGCGCCCTGTGGCTGGGAGCCGGGATCGCAGCCTTCTTGCTGCATGTGCGCGTATTGCCGCATGAGGCCAAGAGCTTTTCGCGCCCCGCGCAATTGCTCGGCAAGATTTTCTTCCCTGCATTAGTGGTTCTGCTGCAAGCTGCGCTGATTTTTGTGACCGTGCTCTTCATCCTCAAGATTCATGTCATCCATCCGGCGGCTTTCGCCCTGAGTCTGGGCGTTGCCTCGCTCACCTTTATGCTCATCGTGTTTGCCCTGACCCGCGCTTTTGGCGATGCCGGCAAGGGGCTGGCGATGATCCTGCTGGCGGTGCAGCTTTCATCCTCTGGCGGTATCGTGCCGATCGAGTTGAGTGGCGGCCTGTTCATGGGCATCAGCCCCTGGCTGCCGCTGACCTGGGTGGTGCGCGCGCTCAAGGCCAGCATGTTCGGCGCCTATGAAGGTGCCTGGGCGTTTCCCCTGCTGATGGTGGGCGTGGCGGCCATGGCGGCCATTGTCATGGGCTGCACCGTCGGGCGCTGGCGCTTTGTCCATCCCGAAGCCAGCCGCCCGGCCGTGGACTTCTAGGCCGGCACTCATCCAGGACTACAATCGGGACTCAGCAATTTTCTGAAGACCGCATGACTCTTCCCCGCCGCATCGCCCATCTCGACATGGACGCGTTCTACGCCTCCGTCGAATTGCTGCGCTACCCGCAATTGCGCGGTCAGCCGGTGGTGATTGGCGGGCGCAGCGTGGATGCTCCCAAACACTTGCCGGACGGCAGCTGGCGCTATGCGCGGCTGCGCGATTACGTCGGGCGTGGGGTGATCACCACCGCAACCTATGAGGCGCGTGCGCTGGGCCTTGGTTCCGCGATGGGGATCATGAAAGGCGCGAAGCTGGCGCCGGATGCAGTGCTGCTGCCGGTGGATTTTGACGCCTACCGGCATTACTCGCGACTCTTCAAGGCGGCAGCGGCCAGCATTGCGCCGCTGATGGAGGATCGCGGCATCGACGAAATTTACCTTGATCTGACTGACGTACCGGGCGAGACGCGCGAACTGGCCCAGCGCATCAAGGATGCAGTACGTGCAGCGACCGGCCTGAGCTGCTCGATCGGCGTGACCCCCAACAAGCTGCTGGCCAAGATCTGTAGCGATCTGGATAAGCCGGATGGTCTGACGCTGCTGGGCAGGGAAGACATTCCGACGCGTATCTGGCCCCTGCCCGCCCGCAAGATCAATGGCATCGGGCCGAAGGCCGACGAGAAACTCGCGGCGCTGGGCATCAAGACCATCGGCGAGTTGGCCGCCGCCGATCCGCTGTGGCTGCAGGAACAATTCGGCCGCAGCTACGGCAGCTGGTTGCACGAAGCTGCGCATGGCATTGATGAGCGACCCATCGTCACTCATTCCGAGCCCAAATCGGTAAGCCGCGAAACCACCTTCGAACACGATCTGCATGCGCGTCAGGATCGCAGCCAGCTCTCCGAAATTTTCACCCGCTTGTGCGTGCGCGTGGCCGAGGACCTGATGCGCAAGGAAGTTCTCGGCAAGACCATCGGCATCAAGCTGCGCTACGACGATTTCAGCACCATCACGCGCGACATCACCCTGCCGGAGGCCACGGCGGACGCGGCCACGATTCGCCGCGCGGCGGGCGAATGTCTCAAGCGCGTGCCGCTGCAACGCCGGCTCCGCTTGCTCGGCGTACGCGTCGGGCACCTGGAGAGCCGCGCGGACATTGAGTCTGCAAGCATGCAACCCGGAGAGCAAGGCGGGCTGCCGCTCTTCGAGTAGCAAGCAAACTGGATCAATATCGCAATTGCAGTCAGCTCGCCAGCACCGTGTTGTGTAGACTGGCGCCACTCCTGCCGACAAGCATGTCGGCCATTTCAATGAAAGACCAAAAGATGAGTCTCCTGCGCCGTACCCTGTTAGCCCTGCTCCCCGCTCTGCTGCTGGCAGGCTGTGCTTCCAGCCCACCCAAAGAGGGCGTTCGCATCACGCTGGTGGGCGACTCCACCCAGACCGAGCGCCAGGGCTACGGCACCGGTTTCTGCGCGAACCTGACCGCCATGGCGGATTGCATCAACCGCGCCAAGGGCGGCGCCAGTACCAAGACCTATCGACGTGATGGCCTTTGGGACACCGCGCAGTGGCCAAAGCCCAACTGGATGCTGATCCAGTTCGGCCACAACGATGTGCAAAGTGCCGCGCATGGTGATCGCGAAACCGATCTGAAAACCGAATATCCAGCCAACCTGCGCCGTTATGTCAGCGAAGCCCGTGCCGCCGGCATCAAGCCGATTCTGGTGACGCCGATTGCGCGGCGCTACTTCCAGCCCGACGGCAAGATCATCGATGATCTGCCCGGTCATGTGGCTGCCATGAAAATGGTTGCCGCCGATATGGACGTGCCGCTGATTGATCTGCACCAGATCAGCCAGGATTACTTCGAGCAACTCGGCGAGACCGAAGCGCACAAGCTCGGCGCGACCAAGGCCGGCCCCAATGGCACGATCGTACCGGACAAGACCCACTTCAATCTGAAGGGCTCCTACGTGCTGGGCCGCATGGTCGCCGAGGCCTTGGCACACGAAGTGCCGGCACTCATGGGCTACGTGAAGCCGGTCGCCGCGCAACAACCCTGACGCTCACCGCCCTGCCTGTACAGCCGCTCCCAGCCTGGCTGTACAAGCAGACACGCCGCTCAGCGCAGCAAGACGGCGCCGTTCGGAATGATGGCCGTATAATCACACCATGATTGATTCCGCCTCATTGCGCCGCCTGTGGTCGCACGACAAAACGCTCGACAGTCTGAAGGTCGCGCTGGCCTTCGGTGGCATCCTCGCCTTCTGCTTCGGCAATGACCACGAAAGCTGGCTGATCGGCCTGATCCTCGGCGTGATTGCCGCCGCGCTGGCGGAAACGCCGGATCGTTTTGCTGGTCGCCTCAAGGCACTCCTAGTTACCCTGCTCTGCTTCGGCGTGGCCTCGATATCCGTACGCGTGCTCTTCGCCTACCCCTGGTTGTTCGCACTGGGGCTGGCGACATCCACCTTCGGCTTCGTGATGCTGGGTGCATTGGGCGAGCGTTACGCCACCATCGCCACAGCCTCGGTAATTCTGGCGATCTACGCGATGCTGGGGGTCGATCAACATGGCATCGACAGCGTCAATTTCTGGCGCGAACCGCTGTTGCTGCTCGGTGGCGCAGCCTGGTATGGCGGCATCTCGCTGCTCGCTGCGGCCATGTTTGAAAACCGTCCGCCCCGTCAGGCGGTGGCACAAGTTTTTGCAGCGCTGGCACGTTATCTGGAGATCAAATCCGCGCTGCTCGAACCGGTGCGGGGCCAGGACGTCAAGGCGTTGCGCCTGGCCCTGGCCGCGCAGAACGGGCGGCTTGTCGGCGACATGAACCGGGCACGCCAGATCCTGTTGCTGTGGGCAAAATCTTCCCATCCGGCGCAAGGCAGCCGCAGCCATCTGCAATGGTATTTCCTTGCGCAGGAAGTCCATGAACGCGCCAGCTCGGCGCACCATCCTTATGAAGCGCTGAGTGAAGCCTTCGCCCGCAGTGACGTGCTGTTTCGCTGCCAGCGCCTGATGGCCTTGCAGGCTGCGGCCTGCACGCGACTGGGCGAAGCCATCGCGCAAGGCGAAGTATTCGAATATGGACAGGAGGGTGCGCTGGCGCTGGAAGAGTTGGGAAATGCATTGGGCTACGCTCAGGCCAACACGCAACAGGACAAGACGCTGATCAACGCGCTGGCCGATCTTGTGCGCAACATCAGCAGCATCGAACTGCGCCTCGCGCGTGCAGCCCGGCCCGGCGAATTCGAGGCTGTCACCGACAGCAGTCTGCGTGACAGTAATCCGCAAACCCTGGGTGAAATGTGGCGCAGCCTGCGCCAGCAATTCACGCCGGCCTCCCGCCGCTTCCGTCACGGTCTGCGCCTGGCGGCGGCACTGACGGCCGGTTACGCCCTGCTGACCGTGCTGGATCTGCCGCAGGGATACTGGGTGATGCTCACCACCGTTTTCGTATGCCAGCCCAACTTCAGCAGCACCTGGCTGCGTCTGGGCCAGCGCATGGGCGGCACCTTTGCCGGACTGCTGTTCGCGAGCCTGTTCATCTCGTCCTTCCCGCATGAACACGCCCAGCTCGCCCTGATCCTGGCTGCCGGTGTTGGCTTCTTTGTGTTCCGTGCCGAGCGCTACGCACTCGCCACCGCCTCCATCACCGTGCTGGTCATGCTCTGTTTCAACCAGTTCGGCAGCAGCTACGCCCTGATCGGCCCGCGCGTGCTCGACACCCTGCTCGGCTGCCTGCTGGCCATTGCTGCGGTGGCCTTGATCCTGCCTGAATGGCACGGCAAACGGGTGCACCACGCCATGTCGCGTAGCCTGAGCCTGAGCAGCATCTATCTCGCAGAAATTCTCAACCAGTACCGCAGCGGCCCACGCGACGATCTACCCTACCGGATTGCCCGGCGCGATGCCCACAACGCCGATGCCGAGCTTTCCGCCACACTCGCCAGCATGCTCAAGGAACCCGAACGCTATAGCTTGCGGCCTGATGCGGCCTATCGCTTCTTGTGCGCCAGTCACACCCTGCTCGGCTACATCTCGGCGCTCGGCGCACACCGCGAGCAGGATCGGGATGGTCTGCAGTCACCAAGCATCCAGATCCCTGAGAGCCGCATCCAGACTGGCCTGCAAGCCATCGCCTCCGCTCTGGCCGCGCGCAGCTTGCCTGTACAAGCAATAGCCCATGAAGAAGTCCAGCTGGAGCCACTCTCCAGTGACATGACGGAAACCGCACAGCGCGTGCTGCGCCAGCTTGCACAGATAGAGGCCTTGCTGCCGGAACTGGCCGAACTGGCAAGCGGGTTTGCGGTGGTATCGCCCATAGACGAACGGCATGCACAGGGGACTCCCGCATGATGCTTGAGGACCAACGCCCAGCCCTGAGGATCGACTATCTGCAGAAAGAGCCCGCAGTTCGCTGGGCCGCGCTGGTAAATTCGCCGCCAGACATGGATGCTTTCAAGGCCATGTGCCTGGCCCTGAAGAAAGCCTACTTCAGTACCTTCATCGCACGCGCTCTGTGCTGGCTGGTGTACAAACTGGTGTATGACCACTCTGGCCGCTATATCGCCTGCAGCGACTATCTGGCAGATGCAACCGGGCTGATTTCGCGCGCGCAGATGGCGATCATGCAGCGTCAGTACACTTGGGCACACGTGGCCTACAACTTCATTCCCGGCTGCACCACCAGCTGTGTGCGCTCAAGTGAGGGCTGGCGCATGATGCGCAGCCTGGACTGGGGCAACGTACCCGTGATGGCCCCCGCCGTACGCGCAGCCGACTACATTGATGCGCAGGGTGTTATCACCCATACTGCTGGAGTACAGGGCATGGTCGGCGTGCTGACTTTCTCGCGCCCCGGCCTGTGCGGCGCAATCAACTTTGCACCCAAGCGCCATAGCCTCGCACCGGCCCGCTTTCGTAGCGACCCGCTCTTCGTGCTGCGCGACCTGATTGAAGACAGCCGCATCAATACGCTTGAAACGGCACTGGATTTCATCGCCACACAACGCTTCTCCAGCCCGGTCTTCATCAGTCTGTGCAGCGACACTTCAGACAATGCCGCAGTCGTTGAAATCGCTCACGACGGGCGCCAGAACGTGCGCTACGCCCAAGATGGCCTGCTGGTGCAAACCAATCATTTTGCGCAGTCCAGCCCCTTTGTCCGCGACAATTCCAAGCCGTATGAATTCGAGCCACAGGAAGGCTGGGAGCACAGCAACCTGCTGCGCAACTCCTTTCGTCGCTGGGACGACCTGATGGCCACCCTGCGCCCGCTGGTCGGAGCCAGCGCAAGTGAGGTCGAAGCTGGCTGCCTGCAGGCCTACACCGTAGCGCCGGTATGGAACCACGAAACGATCTACTGGACTCTCACCAACCCGGCCGTTGGCTCGCTGCGGCTGTGGGGGCGGCAACTGCCTGAATAGGCAAGTGTCACGACAAGCGAATTCGCTGTTTTAGACAAACCGGGTAGAATCGGCCTTTCATCTTCAGCGCCTGACGCCGTGCACTGATCCGGTTTTTGTACTGACCACAGCAGCTTTGTAGCAAAGTCTCAACTCAAGGACGCCCGCGCCGATAATGGATGGGCCTAAGCAAATTACGAGTAAACACTAATGGCTACTGATCGACCCATTCTGCTGGTTGAAGACAATCCGGACGACGAAGCGCTGACTCTGCGCGCCTTCAGTAAAAACAAGATTACCAATCAGATCATCGTCACCCGGGACGGCGTGGATGCCATCGAATATCTGTTCGGAACGGGGCGGCACGCGGGACGTGACACGACGATTCAGCCGGCGGTTGTGTTTCTCGATCTGAAGTTACCGCGCATCGACGGTCTAGAGGTACTGCGCCGGATTCGAGCTGATTCGCGCACAGCACTGCTGCCGGTCGTGATCCTGACGACTTCGCGCGAATTGCAGGATATCCAGCAGGCTTACAGCCTCGGCGCCAACAGCTATATCCGCAAACCCGTGGATTTTGAGCGTTTTCTGACTACAGTTGGCCAGTTGGGCGCGTACTGGCTCAGCCTGAATGAACTGGTTGATTCCTGATTACTCGGCCTCTTCAATCCAGGTTGCCTGAATCGCCTCAAGAATGCGCTCGCCGCAATGCTTGGGATCATCATCAAAGCCCGGCAGTGCTCTCACCCAATTCATCAGATCAACGAAGTTGATCCGCGTCGGGTCTACGTCTGGATGAGCGTCTACCAGCGCAATGGCGATCTCCTGTGTGTCGGTCCATTTCATTTTTTACCCTCGCTGACCATGTTGATGGTGTAACGCGGAATTTCAACTACTAGATTGGTTGTCGCGACCACCGCCTGACAGGACAGGCGTGACTGCGGCTCAAGCCCCCAGGCTTTGTCGAGCAGATCCTCCTCCAGCTCGTCAGCCTCCGCCAAGGAAGTAAATCCTTCGCGCACGATGACATGGCAGGTCGTACAGGCACAGGATTTTTCACAGGCATGCTCGATATCGATGTCATTCGCGAGCAAGGCATCGCAAACCGTCTGACCCGGTTCGACTTCGATAACGGCCCCATCCGGACAGAGTTGCGCATTGGGTAAAACGACGATCTGGGTCATGCAAAATTCCTTTTTACAGAGGCAGCTTGTCGATCCGGCTGCCGGTCAAGGCCAGGCGAATGGCTTTATCCATGCGCCGTGCAGCGAAATCACCGGTCTTGGCGGACAAGGCATCAATCCCTGCCTTGATCGCCAGGTGATCAAGTCCCTGCAGCAAGAGCCGCACACGCTCGATTTCCGCCAAAACACTGGCTTGCTCAGTTGCAGAAAGCAGATCTGCATCTTCCTTGATGGCTTGCTCAGTCGCATCGATCAGACGACCCGCCTCGACTTGCTGTTCGCGCAATGAGCGCGCCTGCATATCATTGGCGGCATGTTCAAACCCTGACTTCAGCATGCCGGTGATTTCTTCGTCGGAAAGGCCATAACTGGGCTTCACACTGACGTGTGCCTCCACGCCGGTAGTCTGCTCACGCGCGCTAACGGCAAGCAGGCCGTCAGCATCCACCTGAAAAGTCACCCGGATACGTGCGCCACCGGCCGGCATCGGCGGAATGCCACGCAGCTCGAAACGTGCCAGCGATCGGCAATCCGCGACCAGCTCGCGCTCACCCTGCACGACGTGGATAGCCATCGCACTCTGGCCGTCCTTGTAGGTCGTGAAATCCTGCGCTTTGGAAACAGGAATGGTTGAGTTGCGAGTGATGATTTTTTCGGTCAGCCCACCCATCATTTCGAGACCGAGCGACAGCGGGATCACATCCAGCAAGAGCCAGTCTTCACCCGCGCGACGATTACCAGCCAGGATATTGGCTTGCGTCGCTGCGCCGATCGCGACAACCTTTTCCGGGTCAATATCGATATTCGGTTCACGGCCAAACAGGGCGGCCACGGCACTGCGCACATGCGGCATGCGAGTAGCACCGCCAACCATGACTACCGCCTGGATGTCATCGACTTTCAGCGCGGCATCACGCAAGGCCTTCTTCACCGGCGACAAGCTGCGCTCGACCAGTTTGCGTGTCAGCTCGTGAAACTCTTCAACACTGACGGGAATGTCCTTGATGCCATCGGCCGCCACCGGCACACGTGCCACACACAGTGCATTTTCCGTCAAAGCTTCTTTGACGCGCCGCGCCTCAACCAAGAGTGCGCGCGACTTGGAGCAATCCAGATCCACACCACTGGCTTTTTTGTGTAGCCAGTCTGCCAAAGCTTCATCAAAATCATCGCCACCCAGCGATGAGTCGCCACTGGTCGCCATCACCTCAAATACGCCACGCGACAAACGCAGAATGGAAAAATCGAAGGTGCCTCCGCCCAGATCGTAGACGGCGTAAATGCCTTCAGCACCTTCATCAAGGCCATAGGCAATCGCCGCTGCGGTCGGCTCGTTGAGCAGACGTAGAACATTCAGACCGGCCAGACGCGCCGCGTCTTTGGTTGCCTGACGTTGAGCGTCGTCGAAATAGGCCGGCACAGTAATCACAGCGCCGACCAGCTCGTCGCCCAGCGTCGCTTCAGCACGCTCGCGCAGAACCTTGAGAATTTCAGCGGAGATCTCGACCGGCGTGCGTAATCCGGCAACCGTATTGACGCGGACCATATCGCCGGTATCCACCAGATCGTAACGGCTACGCATGCCTGCATCGGTATCAGCCAAGCCACGCCCCATCAGCCGCTTGATTGAAGCTATGGTGTTGCGCGGATCGATGGTCTGAGCGGCCAGTGCGGCCTGACCGACTACTGTATGTCCATCTTTGTAGTAACGCACAACCGAGGGCAGGATGACACCGCCATCCTCGGCCGGCAGGCACTCCGCGATGGAGTTGCGCACGGTCGCCACCAGTGAGTTGGTCGTACCGAGGTCGATCCCGACGGCCAGACGCTGTTGATGAGGGTCGGGCGATTCACCCGGTTCGGAGAGCTGCAGAAGAGCCATCAGGTTTCCAATTGAGCCAAAGCTTCGTCGATTTCGCGACGCAATTTTTCCATGAACATGAGTCGACGCACCAGCTCGGAGGCCTGCGTCAAATCCACTTCGACATCGAGAGTGTGTTTGAGATCATCCAGCATGACGCGTTCGTCGCGCGCGAGATCACGTTCCAGTCGCTGCAACGCATCGGGGTTTGCCATTGAGTCTTCGACCGCTTCGCGCCACTCCATCTGCTGCATCAGGAAGGCATGCGACATGCCATTGTTGCGATCGGCATCAATCTCTACGCCACGACGCCCAAGCAGATAGCGCGCACGCGCAAGAGGATTTTTGAGGGTACGGAACGCCTCGTTGGCCAGAGTAGCCCATTGCATGGCTACGCGCCGCTCGGCTTCCGGCCGATGGGCGAAGCGATCCGGATGCACCTGCGCCTGAACCTGGCGATAAGCCACATCCAGTTGTGCCGGATCAATGGTAAAACGCTCAGCCAATCCGAAGAGGGAGAAATACTCGTGCATCAGTCGCTAAAAATAACCGGACCGCATCGCGGCCCGGGAAGACAGGGAGGATTCCGTCGGACGTTCAGATATTGAAGCTCTCGCCACAACCACATTCGTTCTTCACGTTCGGGTTGTTGAACTTGAAGCCTTCATTCAGGCCTTCGCGCGCAAAGTCGAGCTCAGTGCCCTCGATATAAGGCAGGCTTTTCGGATCGACTATGACCTTCAGGCCCTGACTCTCAAAGACCATATCCTCAGCCTCGGCCTCGTCGGCGTACTCCAGCTTGTAAGCCATGCCCGAGCAGCCAGTGGTCTTGACGCCCAAACGGATGCCAATTCCCTTGCCACGCTTGGCAAGGAATTTTGTAATGTGCCGCGCAGCGGCTTCACTCAGGGTAACGGCCATGATTGAACTCAGTTCGTGGTTTCAACGGAAGCGTCGTGCTTCTTGCGGTAATCCTCCACCGCCGCCTTGATCGCGTCTTCGGCAAGAATGGAGCAGTGGATTTTAACCGGCGGCAGCGCCAGTTCTTCGGCGATCTGCGTATTTTTGATGTTCAGGGCCTCGTCCAGCGTCTTGCCTTTGACCCACTCCGTTACCAGCGAACTGGAGGCGATAGCCGAGCCGCAGCCGTAGGTCTTGAACTTCGCGTCTTCGATCACACCCGCCGCATTGACCTTGATCTGCAATTTCATCACATCGCCGCAAGCCGGCGCACCGACCATGCCGGTACCGACCGTGGAGGTGTCATTCTTGTCAAAAGAACCCACGTTACGCGGGTTTTCGTAGTGATCCAGTACTTTGTCGCTATATGCCATTTTCAACTCCGTTGTGTGAGGGGCGAGGAGTAAGGGGTGAGGAGTTGAAGTTTTCGGGCGGCTTTGCCACCCGCTGTATTAAACCCTTCACTCCTCACTCCTCACCGAATTTCAGTGTGCAGCCCACTGCACGGTGTTCAGATCGATACCATCCTGAAACATCTCCCACAGAGGAGAGAGTTCGCGCAACTTGCCAATTTTCTTGTGCATCAGATGGATGGTGAAATCCACATCTTCCTGCGTGGTAAAGCGTCCGATCGAGAAGCGGATCGAACTGTGCGCCAATTCATCTTCACGGCCGAGGGCGCGCAAAACATAGGAAGGCTCCAGCGAAGCCGACGTGCAGGCCGAGCCGCTCGAAACTGCAATTTCCTTGACGGCCATGACCATCGATTCGCCTTCAACGTAAGCAAAACTCATGTTCAGATTGTGCGGCACACGATGTGCCAGATCGCCATTCACGAAAACTTCGGGCATGTCGCTCAGACCAGCAAGCAGACGATCCCGCAGCCCACGGATACGCTCGTTTTCAGTGCTCATTTCGAGCTTGGCGAGACGAAAAGCCTCACCCATGCCAATGATCTGATGCGTCGCGAGCGTGCCGGAGCGCATGCCGCGCTCGTGCCCGCCGCCGTGCATTTGGGCCTCGATACGCACACGCGGTTTGCGCCGCACATACAAGGCACCCATGCCTTTCGGGCCATAAGTCTTGTGTGCCGAAAAAGACATCAGATCGACCTTGAGCTTGTTCAGATCGATCTCCACTTTGCCTGTGGCCTGAGCCGCATCGACGTGAAAGATGATCCCGCGCTCGCGGCAGAGTTCACCAATCTCAGAGATGGGCTGGATTACGCCGATCTCGTTATTTACAAACATCACGGAAACCAGAGTCGTATCCGGGCGCAAAGTCGCCTTGAAAACGTCCAGATCAATCAAACCATTTTCCAGCACATCCAGATACGTCACCTCAAAACCCTGACGCTCCAACTCGCGCATGGTGTCGAGCACGGCCTTGTGCTCGGTCTTCAGAGTAATCAGATGTTTGCCTTTGCCCGCATAGAAATTCGCGGCACCCTTGATCGCAAGGTTGTTGGACTCGGTCGCGCCGCTGGTCCACACGATTTCCTTGGCATCAGCGCCCACCAAGGCAGCAACGTGTTCGCGCGCTTCTTCAACCGCAGCTTCGGCTTCCCATCCATAGGAATGCGAACGACTGGCCGGGTTGCCGAAATGCTCGGTCAGCCAAGGAATCATCTTTGCGGCCACGCGCGGATCAACCGGAGTGGTCGCAGAATAATCGAGGTAAATCGGAAACTTCATTTAAGACTCCTGGGGGCTGCTTTGTTATTGTTCAGACCGCCATTGCGGTCAGATGTTTCAAATCACTCATGGTCTGGCCCAATGCCAGCAAAAAGCCATCAATCTCTGCCTGCTGCGTATTGCGCCCGACGCTGACCCGTACGGCGGCACGCGCAAGTTCCGGAGCCACGCCCATTGCCAGCAGGGTACGTGAGGGCTCCGGATTGGCTGAAGAACAGGCCGAACCACTGGCCACAGCAAATCCAGCGCGATCCAGTTTGCCCACCAGGGTTTCACCATCAATCCCGGTGAAGGCAAAAAAGCTTGTATTCGGCAGCCTCAGCACTTCGTGCGAAAAAATTGTCGCTCCCAAGCGGGACATGCCTTGTTCGAGCCGTTCGCGCAGACTGGCCATCCGCGCAATCTGTGCATTCAGATCACTGACCAGCAGCTCGCAGGCCATACCAAAACCCACAATTGCCGCGACATTTTCTGTGCCGGAACGCAAACCACGCTCCTGCCCGCCACCCTCGATCTGCGCCTGCAGCTCAACGCGTTTATCCAGCACCAGAGCGCCTGCGCCAAGCGGGCCATACACCTTGTGCGACGACAGACTCAAGCCCTGCACACCCAGCTCGCGAAAATCCAGCCTCATCTTGCCTAAAGCCTGCACACCATCTGCGTGAAGATAACCGCCAGCAGCGCGTACGCTTTTGGCCAAAGTCAGAACATCGTTGATTACACCCGTTTCATTGTGCGCCAGCATCACCGAAACAATACTCGGGCGCCTACGCTGAATCAGCCCGGCAGTGGCCTCCTGCGCCAGCAATCCTTGTGCATCAATCGGCAATTCAATGCATTCCCAGCCCAGCGCCTGCAATTGTCGCGCTGGCTGCCGCACGCTCGGATGCTCGCTCGCACCAATCGCAATACACCCGGGCTTGAGACAGACGGCCGCACCTTTGAGAAACAGATTGTTCGCCTCGGAGCCACCGCTGGTAAACACCACCTCAGTCGGATGCGCATTCACCGCCGCGGCCACCTGCTGCCGCGCCCGGTCTATCGCATCACGGGTCTTGCGTCCATATTCATGCCGGCTCGACGGATTGCCGCAACGCTCCTGCAGGAAAGGCAGCATCACCGCCAGCACGCGCTCATCAAGTGGCGTGGTGGCGTTGTGGTCGAGATAAGCAGGCGCAAACATGGCAATAGCCGATCAGACCGTGGCTTCGATCTCGTTCTTGCTGGTGGAGCGGCGGAACTCGTCACACAGAACAACCACTTCGTGCGGATTTTCGCGTGCGCGAATCTGCTCGACCAGGGTTTCGAGATTCACGGACTCGAGATACTCGAACATACGACGATTCAGATTGCTCCACAGATCGTGAGTCATGCAGCGCTGCTGCGGACGCCCCTGACAGTCTTCCTTGCCTCCACATTGCGTGGTATCCAGTGGCTCATCAACGGCAACGATAATGTCAGCCACTGAAATTTCACCCAAGGTTTGCGCCAGACAATAGCCGCCACCCGGGCCGCGCACGCTGGAAACCAGACCGTGTCGGCGCAGCTTGCCGAACAGCTGCTCAAGGTAAGACAGGGAAATACTCTGACGCTCACTGATGCCAGCCAGCGTAACCGGACCCTTTTCCTGGCGCAGCGCCAGATCGATCATGGCGGTGACGGCGAAACGACCCTTGGTAGTAAGGCGCATTTGATGCTCCAATCTCTGCTGTGGTGTGTTTTTTAGACTGCCGCCGGGCTGGCTTGGCAATACTTGATTATTTTTATCAAGCTTACAATCCCCGAGTAAATCAGTCAACCATTAAAACCCCATTGCCCACATAGCTAACGCGAACGAATCCGAACTTGATGAACAACACTCTCCAGGCGTATCAACCGCCGCCCAACGAAGGCCTGAGGATCATTTTTGAAGACCAGGATCTGCTCGTCCTCGACAAGCCGAGCGGTCTGCTGTCCGTACCCGGACGTGGCGCCGAAAAGGCCGACTGTCTGATCCGCCGCGTCCAGCAACACTTTCCGGACGCCCTGATTGTGCACCGGCTCGACATGGAAACCTCCGGCCTGATTGTCATGGCCCGTAGCGCCGCAGTGCATCGCCAGCTCAGCATGCTTTTCGAGCAGCGTGCGGTCAGCAAGCGCTACGTCGCGGTGGTCGACGGCCAATTGCTGCCGGAAAGCGGCGAGGTAGACCTGCCCCTGAATGTGGATTGGCCCAATCGCCCCCTCCACATGGTTGATCATCAGAATGGCAAACCCTCGCAAACCCGCTATCTGCGCCTGGACTACGACGCGGTGCAGGATGTCAGTCGCGTCGAACTCGATCCGCTCACCGGACGCACCCACCAATTGCGGGTGCATATGCTGAGTCTGGGCCACCCGATCATTGGCGACGGCCTCTACGCCGACCCGGCGGCGCGCGCAAAAGCGTCTCGCCTTCTGCTGCACGCCGAGTGGCTCGCTTTTCCCCACCCGCTCAGTGGCGAGCCCTGCGAATTCCATGCGGAGGCAGACTTTTAGCGCGTTTCAGGCGAAAATGTGCGTCCTTTGCTCGAAACCTTCCGCATGAAGAAGCACTTGCGCCTGATGGCAGAACTTGCCGTCAATCTGTTCCTGCCCTGGCTGGCCTATACCCTGGCCAAACCGCATTACGGCGAGTTTGGTGCTCTGGTCGCGTCCTCCATTCCGCCCTTGCTGTGGAGTCTGGTCGAGCTGGCCTGGCATCGCCGTGTCGACGCGCTGAGCATGCTGGTCCTTGGCGGCATCGGCTTGTCCGTGCTGGCCATGGCACTGGGGGGCGATACGCGCCTGCTGTTGATCCGGGAGTCCCTGATTTCCGGCCTGATCGGTCTGGCTTTTCTGCTTTCTCTGCCGCTCAAACGCCCGCTGGTGTTCTATCTCGCTCGCGCCACCGTAGTCCGCCAAGACGCGGAGCATGGCGCAAACGATTTTCATGACTGGTTTGAAGAACCCGCCGCGCAGCGTGCCATTCGCGGCATTACCGCAGTCTGGGGCGTCGGCCTCACGGGCGAAGCTATTGTGCGGACCTGGATGGCCTTCCACTGGCCCACCGAGCGCGTTGTGGCCATCGCCCCGACGCTGGGCTACGCCGTCGCAGGCGCCATCGGCTTATGGACCTTCTGGTTCGTGCGCCGCCTGAAAACTCAAGATTCAAACAAGCCCAACTCTTCAGCTGACTCGGAATAATCCGATAAGTAGAGGACAATAGCGGGCTATCCCTTCCCCGGGCAGCATTCTTGCGCCCTATTCCGGTACAAAAACCATGACCGACACCGTCGAAACTTTCGCCGACCTGAAACTCTCTGCGTCGCTACTGCAGGCACTGGCTGACGTAGGCTACGAGACTCCGTCCCCGATTCAGGCTGCGTGCATCCCGATTCTGCTTGCAGGTGGCGACATTCTGGGCGAAGCCCAGACCGGCACCGGCAAAACCGCTGCCTTCGCCCTGCCTTTGCTGGAGCGCCTCGATCCGGCTGAGCGTCGCCCGCAAATTCTGGTCCTCACGCCGACGCGTGAATTGGCCATTCAGGTGGCCGAAGCCTTCCAGAAATATGCGCGCTATCTACGCGACTTCCATGTGCTGCCGATCTATGGCGGCCAGAGCATGGTCGTTCAGTTGCGCCAGCTCAGTCGCGGCGCGCAAGTCATCGTCGGCACCCCCGGCCGCGTCATGGATCACTTGGAGCGCAAGAGCCTCGATATCTCCAGCCTGAAAGCTGTGGTGCTCGACGAAGCCGATGAAATGCTGCGCATGGGCTTCATCGACGACGTCGAATGGATCCTGCAACACACGCCGGATACGCGTCAGACCGCCCTGTTCTCCGCCACCATGCCGGATGTGATCCGCCGCGTGGCCCACAAGTATCTGAAGACGCCGCAGGAAATCAAGATCAAGGCCTCCACCAGCACGGTCGCCACGACGCGTCAGCGTTACTGGCAGGTGCGCGGGGTGAACAAGCTCGACGCCCTGACCCGCATTCTGGAAGTCGAAGAGGATTTCGACGCGGCCATCATCTTCGTGCGCACCAAAATTGCCACGGAAGAACTCGCCGACAAGCTCGAAGCGCGTGGTTACGCCGCTGCCGCGATCAATGGCGACATGAACCAAGCCATGCGCGAACGGGTGATCGAACAACTCAAAGCCGGTTCCCTGGACATTCTGGTCGCCACCGACGTGGCGGCCCGCGGTATCGATGTGCCGCGCGTCACCCACGTCATCAACTACGACATTCCCTACGATACCGAAGCCTATGTGCACCGCATCGGCCGCACCGGGCGTGCCGGCCGCGTGGGCAACGCCATCCTGTTCGTCGCGCCGCGCGAGCGCGGCATGTTGCGCGCCATTGAACGTGCGACGCGTCAGCCCATCGAGCAGATCTCGCTGCCGACGCGTGAAGATGTCGAAGGCCGCCGCGTTTCACAACTGAAACAACAGGTCCTCGAAGCAATCAATGCCGAGGACATGCAGTATTTCTCGGAAGTGCTGGATCAATTGGCCGAAGAGAACGATCTGAGCGTCGAAGACATCGCGCCAGCGCTGCTCTTCATGGTGCAGAAAGATCGTCCGCTGCAAGTTGACGAACAAGGTTCCGGCTGGGCAGTGGCCACAGCACCGGCCGAAGCGCAGCCCAAGTTTGGCGAACGCGGCTATCCGGAGCGCAACGAGCGTGGGGATCGCAACGAACACAGCGATCGCCCGCAGCGCGAACGTGCGCCGAAATACGATTTCGGCGGCGCCGCGAGCGCGACCCAGCGTTATCGCATCGAAGTCGGTCGCAACCAGAATGCTTCGCCCAAGGAAATCGTCGGTGCGATTGCCAATGAAGGCGGCATCGACGGGCGCTTCATTGGCCAGATCGATCTCTTCCCCGACTTCAGCATTGTCGAACTGCCCGTCCTGCCCGAGCCCTTGCTTGGCGTCCTCAAGCGCACCCGCGTGCGCCAGTTGCCGCTGAACATCCGCCCCCTGGCCGAAGGTGAAGCCTACGAGCGCCCCGCCCGCGCCCCGCGCGAGCCGCGTGAAGAACGTCGCCCTTACGCCGGCAATTCCGAAAACCGTGGCGCGCCGCGTGATTTCCGTAACGACGCGCCACGCGATTTCGGTGGCGATACGGCCCGCAAGCCCTGGCAAGGCGACACCAGCCGCCCTGCCGCGCCGCGTGGTGGCGATGATCGTCCGCGCAGCCCGTTCAGCAACGAAGCGCCGCGTCGCAGTTTCGATGATCGTCCGCCACGTCCGCGTGAAGGCGGTGATCGCTTCGGTAGCAACAGTGGCAACGCAGACCGTCGCCCGCAGAGCGACGAACGTCGCCCTTACCCGCCGCGTGACAGCGCGGAGCGCAAGCCCTTTGACGGTCCCAAGCGCAACTTCAGCGGCCCGTCCGCCAGCAGTTTCGGTGACACACCGCCCAAGCGCAGTTTTGCCCCGCGTGACGAGGCTCCACGCCGCAGCTTCGACGAGC
This sequence comes from Uliginosibacterium flavum, assembly GCF_040566545.1. Taxonomy (NCBI): domain Bacteria; kingdom Pseudomonadati; phylum Pseudomonadota; class Betaproteobacteria; order Rhodocyclales; family Zoogloeaceae; genus Uliginosibacterium; species Uliginosibacterium flavum. The sequence goes on along the minus strand of NZ_JBEWZI010000005.1, from coordinate 181,117 downwards.
GCCCGGCCGCCCCGCGCGAAGGCTTTTCGAAGCCACCCTTCAGTCATGGCGACAAGCCCAAAACCGGTTTTTCCGGCGCCAAGAGCAGCTTCGCCGGCAAGCCGGGCAAACCCAAAAAGGGCTGGTAAGCAAGTCAAAGTCTTGCTGCCTGCAAAGCCGCACGCAGCAAGCCTTTACAGACACCCTGCTTGTACAGCCTTATGCATCAAGGCTGTACAAGCAGGGTGTTTGCACATCTAATACCGGAGCGGCTCTTCGGGCACACGCCTGCAGAGCCTGCACCTTTTAACAACACCTAACTTCGAACCTACCGCCACTTAAGCGCGCCCCGCCTTTCCCAGGAAATGGGACTCGATTTCTGGACAGATCTAAAATCTCTCAGCCCTCGACGCAAGCGCTCTTAGCGCGCGCCCCTGCCCGAAGGATCAACACAAGTTTCGCTCGAATCCGCCGTTGATATGGCTTGACGCACTGGCTGTAAAGCTGCCCGCACGCCTGTCGGGCCCTGCACGCCAAGCTCACTGGATTCATGTCACCTCACTTGCGCGAAAACCTTCGTCTGAACTTTCTCCTGGCGCTCACATACGTCGGCGGTGGCGCATTGGCGCTGCTTGTCGCCTTGCCGCCGGGCTTCGTTTCACCTTTGTTTCCGCCTGCAGGCATCGCCCTGGCTGCAGTGCTGGTGTATGGCTGGCGCGTAAGTGTCGGGCTGTATGTGGGCGCCGTGCTCGTGCAATACATGGCGCATATACATGCAGGGGCGATCACGATTCACCCCACGATGCTCGTGCTGGGCGGTTTCGGGCCGCTGGCGCAGGCACTGGCTGGGGCCTGGCTGATGCGCTGGCTGAAAATCTGGCCGGGCGGACTGGACAGTCCGCGTTGCACGCTGCTCTTCGTGTGCGTCGCCGCACCGCTCAGCAGCCTGATCAGTGCCAGCGTGGCAACACCCGTCCTCTTTGCTGCGGGCGCCTCAAACTGGACTCTCGCCTTCACCAACTGGAGCGCCTGGTGGGCCGGTGACACGCTGGGTGTGCTGCTGTTCACGCCGATCTGTCTGGCCATCATCGGCCTGCCAGTCCAGAACTGGCGCGGGCGCGGGCGCAGTGTGGCGCTCCCCTTACTGATCTGTGCCCAGGTGCTGGCGGGCGCGCTGATGTTCGTGCACCAGCGCGAAAAAAACCGCATTGCCGATGAATTCCAGCGCAATGCCGAGCATCTTGCCAACACGCTGCAGGCCCGTCTGGCGGCCCAGACCGACATGCTGATGGCGGTCGAACGCTTCACTTCGGTTTCACAAAAATTCTCCCGCGAAGACTGGAAACTGGTCACGACACCCTGGCTGGAACGCTATCCCGGCACGCAAAATCTGACCTGGAATCCTCTCGTTGTGCACGCGGAACGGGCACGTTTTGAAGCACGCCAACGTGCCAGTGGCTGGCCTGACTATCGCATCATGGATCGCGATGCCGCGGGCAAACGCAGCCCGGCGGCAGATGCACCAGACTATCTGCCGATCACCTATCTGGAACCCCTGGCCGGCAATCAGGCCGCGCTGGGCCTCAACCCCGCGTCCTACGACCTGCTGGCAAAAGCCATCCAGATGACGCGCGAAACGGGCTCCCCCGCAGCAACTGAAGCCGTGCGCCTGGTACAGGTGCTTGATGCGCCGCACAGCGTAGTGGTCTACCAGGCAATTTTCGAGCGGCAAGGGGATCCGGCCACGCCACTGCGTGGCATTGTTTCAATGGCTTTGCAGCTGGAAAATATCGTGAATTTCTCGCGCGAAACCTTGCCACGCGGCGATATCGAACTGTGCCTGGCCGACCGCAGCAACGCAACCGAACGACAACGCCTGTATGGTCCGCCCGGCTGCAGCAGCGCAAACTGGTTGGAGAAACGCCTGTTCCTGATGCGTCAGGTGCGTTTCGCTGACCGTGAATGGCAGATCCTGCTGCGCGCGGATGATCAATACGGCACGGCTTCGAGGAACTGGGCCTCCAGCGCCACGCTCGGTACTGCGCTATGTTTCGCGGGCATGCTCAGCGCCTTCCTGCTGCTGATGACCGGGCGCACCCGCCGCGTCGAAGAACAAGTTGCCCAGCGCACCACGGAACTGGCCAGTGCCACGGCCCAGTTGCGTGATCAGAAAGCCTCACTGGCCCAGGCCCAGCGGATTGCGCGCATGGGCAGCTGGGAGATCAGCAGCGGCGCGAGCAATTTGCATTGCTCGGAAGAATTCCGTCGCCTGCTCGATTTGCCCGCCGCTGGCCGCATCCTGCTCGGCGACGTGCTGATGCGCCTGCAACTGAGTGATCGCAGCCGTCTCGAAGAGGCCATCAAGGATGCCTGCCGCTCGCCCGAAACTTTTTCGCTGGATTGCAGCACGATCGCCAGTGGGGCAGAGACTCAGGTGTTGCACTTCCAGATCGAGAGCGAATGGATGATGGGCCGTCTGCTGCGCGTGCATGGCACGGTGCAGAACGTCACTGCTGCACGCCAGGCCGAGGCGCACATCCAGTATCTGGCGCGCTTCGACTCACTCACCGGCCTGCCCAACCGCAGCTACTGGCAGGAACTGGCTCGCACCGCTTTGAGCTCGGCGCGCCGCCACAAAGATCAGGCAGCCGTGCTCTTCCTCGATCTGGATCACTTCAAGACCATCAACGACTCCTTGGGCCACACCGTCGGCGACGAATTACTCGCCGGTGTTGCGAGCCGCCTCAAACACTGTCTGCGCGCCGAAGACGTGCTGGCGCGCCAGGGCGGCGATGAATTCGTGGTGCTACTGCCGCGTCTGAGCAATTTCGAGGAAATCGGCAATGTCGCCAGCAAACTGGTAAAAAGCCTGACAGCACCGCTGCAACTGCAGAGCCACGAACTGACCATTTCCGTGAGCATCGGCATCGCCCACTACCCCAGCGATGGCGACGACATCGAAACCCTGCTCAAACATGCTGACGTCGCGATGTACAGCGCCAAGCAGGCCGGGCGCAACAACTTCCAGTTCTTCGTACCCGAAATGAACCAGCGCGCGATGGTTCGCCTGCAGATGGAATCCGCCCTGCGCCGCGCCATCGAACGCGGCGAAATGATCCTGCACTACCAACCGCAAATGGAGCTGAGTAACGGACATATCAGCGGCTGCGAAGCCCTGGTGCGTTGGCAGGATCCGGTCAAGGGCATGATTCCTCCCATGGACTTCATCCCGCTGGCCGAAGAATCCGGCCTGATCCTGCCGCTGGGCGATTGGGTCATGCGCGAAGCCTGCCTGCAACAAGCGCGCTGGGCGGCCGAAGGCATCCATCTGAGCATGGCCATCAACATCTCCGCCCTGCAATTCCAGCAAGCTGATTTCGTTGAAAAAGTTGCGCGCATCATCAGCGAAACCGGCGCAAATCCGCGCGAAATCGAACTCGAAATCACCGAAAGCGCTCTGCTCGCTTCCACCGACGAACTGGTCGCGCAACTCGAACGCGTGCGCGCACTGGGCGTCACGCTGGCACTCGACGATTTCGGTACCGGTTACTCCTGCCTGGCCTATCTGAAGCGTTTGCCCATTGAACGCCTGAAGATCGACCGCTCCTTCGTCAAGGATCTGCCCGGCGATGCAGAAGATGCGGCGATTGCCTCTGCCACGCTGTCGATGGCCCGCGACCTGGGCATGGACGTGGTCGCCGAGGGCGTGGAAAACCAGGCCCAGTGCGACTACCTGATCGAACGCCGCTGCCGCTCGATCCAGGGCTACTTCATCAGCAAACCCCTGTCGGCTGACGCGCTGACTGCATGGTTGCGGGCTAGAGGATTGGCGCCGCTACCGCCTGCGGCGGACTGAGTGCGGCTGCCTTTGGCAGAGTGCTGAGCAATGAGTGCTGAGTGCTGAGTTAACATTTCCGCCGGCTATGCCGGCGCGTGTTCTTTGTAGAAAGCCCCCAAACCCTCGCGCATGGTCACTCTTCGGGCCGGCATGCCGAAGACTCAATACCATCAAGACTCTCCAGAACCCTTGCCCGCTCATGCCCATCGGGCGCGCCTCTTCAAGCACATCCCCTCAGCACTCAGAACTCATTGCTCAGCACTCTGCCGCGGGCAGCCGCACTCAGCACTCGGCCAAAGGCGGCAGCAGCGCTTGAATATCCACCGCATCGATCTGCTCAGGCAGCAGGAATTTTTCTGCGTAGTCCCGATACACGCCAGAGTGCAGGAAGAGCGCAAACAGCTCGGCATCCAGATGCTGCTCGCGCGCCATTCTGGCCATGATGCGCAGGGATTCGGACAAGGTTTTGGCGGGTTTGTAAGGGCGATCCGCCGCCGTCAGCGCTTCGAATACATCGGCAATTGCCATGATCCGCGCCGGGATGCTCATCTGCGCGCCGGTCAGCCGCTTCGGATAGCCACGTCCATCCATGCGTTCGTGGTGACCGCCAGCAATCTCCGGCACGCCTTTGAGGTGTCGGGGGAAAGGGAGGCGCTCAAGCATCATGATGGTCTGCACGATGTGATCATTGATGATGTAGCGCTCTTCGTCGGTCAGGGTGCCGCGTGAGACCGACAGGTTGTAGACCTCGCCACGATTGAACTTGTACAACGGCACCTCCAGATGAAAGCCCCAGAGGTTGTCGGCCGGGATGATCTCGCCGGGCGGGCGCGGCACCAGATGTTCGGGCTTGTCGGCCAGCAAGGGCTCCAGAGCCGGCAGACTGACCGCTGGCACGTTCTGCAGCTGGCGCTCTTCCTCACGCGACAAGCCGAGCCGATCGTCAATCGTGCGCTGCCAGCTGCGTTGTGCGATCAGGCGCAGACGTTCGATCTTGTCGGCATCCAGGAATTCGCCGCCCTTGTTGCATTCGGCGACGAAAGCGAACTCTTCATCCAGCGTGCGCCATACGGCGTGCAGACCCGCCAGTGCAGCCGGCGCAGGCGTGTGAGCACTCTGCTCCCTCCAGAATGCCACTTCCGCCTCGCGCTTGAGCAACTCAAAACGCATGCGCACTTCGTGAATCCGGTTGTAGAGAGATTCAAGTTTGGTCGCCTTGTCGACCACATATTCCGGCGTCGTGACCTTGCCGCAATCATGCAGCCACGCGCCGATATGAACGGCTTCACGGTCTTCTGCGCTGAGCTGGAAATCGCGGAAGGGGCCATCGCTGGCCTCAACCGCGGCATCGGCCAGCATGCGCGTGAGCACCGGCACGCGCTGGCAGTGGCCGCCGGTGTAAGGGCTCTTCGCATCTATAGCGCCGGCAAGCAACTGGATCATGGCTTCGAGCAGCGCTTTTTGGCTATCCACCAGACGCCGGGTTTCGATGGCCACCGCAGCAGTGGAAGACAGTGCCTCGATAAAGGCCACCAGCGGATCACGCCGGCCCTTGCGCTCCGGCTCGATCGGGCGGGCGAGCTCCAGCACGAGCACCCCGACAAACTCTTTCCCCAGCGTTTCCAGTGCCACCGCGAACAATTCCGGGCCATCAGCGCCGATCCGCCCGGCAAAACTGCTGCGCCGGATCGCAACCTGCACCACGGGGTGCGCATGATCGGTATCGCAGTCCAGACTCAGGGCATAGTCGACGCGGCTGTCCGCATCCGAACGATCCTGCGAGCGGCGCAACACCCGCGCGTCCGGCTCGTACAGATAAAGCGCACCGGAACGCGCCTGGGTCGCCAGCGCGACATCATCAAGTACCACGTCGAGCAGGCGCTCCAGACGCATTTCGGAATTGAGCGCCGCACTGACATCCAGAAAACGCGCAATCGTTGAGCGCATCTGGGCCGTAGCATTGGTCAGCAGATCCACTTCGGCAATCCGCGAGCGGCTCAGGCGCGAAGGCCGAAAATCGAAGCTCGCCACCAGTTTGGCTTCTTCAGCCAGCAGACGCAGAGGCTGGACGATACGCTGGGTAAGCCAGAAACCGGCAGGCACCGACAGGACGATCAAGCCAAGAGTAATGAATAACTGACGCTGCAACAGCTTGCGTGCCTCGCCAAACAGCTCCTCATCGGGCACCGCCATCAGTACCCGCAAGGCGCGCCCGTCGGCACGCAGCGCCAGCGGCACGGAGATCAGTTCCCACTCACGCGAGCCCTGTACGTAATGCAAACGCTGCACGCTATCGGCCGGCAGAGCCGCCGCCGCGCTCAAGGCCGGCATGGCCAGATCACCCACCTGAGCAAGGCGCAAGGCCCCGCCATTTTCTACGGCCACGAGCCGCTTGGCATCCTCCAGCGCCACGACCCGTTCATCGGCGTCAATGATCGCCACCAGCGAGCCAGGCGTGATTTTCAGATCGGCAATCTCGCGCCCCAGATCCTGCAGGGTCGCGTCAGCCCCCACCACGGCGCCGCCACTTTTGGCCTGACGTGCCAGCGTCGCACCGACCTGGCGCGTGGTGTAGAAAAGGTAGGGATCGGTAATGATCGCCTCCTGCTCCTGCATTGCCCGCGTGTACCAGCTTCGCTCACGCGGATCAAAAGCATAGGTGGGGCGCCGCTCGCGCCGCAGCAGACGCCCGGCCTTGTCATAGAACAGGAATTCACCCAGCCGCGCGCCATCGCCCTGCAGGCTCAGGGCCTGCACCATCAGGCTGGCCTCGGCCGGAGCCCGATACACCTGACGCAAGCTCGCTTCGCGCAAGGATCGGTACAGGATGAACTCGCCGTTGGCGTAGCCCGTATACCAGGCATCCATCAGGGGATTGGACGCCAGCACGGCCGCAGCCATCGGTACCGCCTGCAAGCGTTCGGGCAGGTTCGTGGCACGGGTGATCTGATGGTAGGCGAGCAGCTCAAGCTGGTTTTCGGCCGGCAGGAGAATGCCGCGGATCTTGTCTTTCAAGGAGCGCGAGACGTGCCGGATCGATTCGTCCACCGCCGAGGAAATCACCTCGCGCGTGCTGCGGTAGGAATTCCACGCCAGCACCAAGGCCACCATCAGCAGCAAAAAGGTGGAGCCCGCCGCCGCCAGCACATGCAGAGGAATCCTCAGATGGCGCTTTTCCGCAGATTCGAACGACATGGGGCAAGACTCCCTTCATGGAATTTCAAAACATGACAGCCCTTGTTTAACGGCAAACATGCTGCATAAATGAATTTTCATGCATTCAACCAGACAAGGGCACCGCCAGCTCGCGCCCTTCCGCCATGCTGCGCACCACCGCCTCGGTGAACTCCATGTATTTCACGCCGTCGGCAAACGAGGTGTGGCTGACCGGCTCGATACCACGAATCGCGTTGATGAACTCCTCTTCCACACGCCAGCCCCCGGCTTCGTCCGCCGGAATCGGCACGGCTTGCAAGGCCGCATCGCCCTTGCGTGCGCCATACAGGTGGCCGTCCGCAAAGCGCAGCGTGCCTTCCGAGCCGCACAGCACGATCTCGCTGGATTTCATCAGGCCCGTAACGGCCGATACCGTGAAAGTAGCCTGTGCGCCACACACCATGTCAGCCAGCACCACCACGTGTTCCGGCACCCGCACGGCACGCAGACGCCCTGCCGCATCGACGCGCTGGGTGACGAAAGTCCGGCCTTTGGCGGTCACCGAATTGGCCTCGCCGACCCAGCGCATCACGCTTTCATACCAGATCCCCAGACTCATCATGTTCAGGCCGGACAGATCCGCATCCTGCCGCCAGTTCAGCGGCGCAGCGGAATCGAGGAATTTGCCGTCAGCCACGCGCACTTCAATCGTCAGCAAGCGACCGAGAAAACCTTCGCGCAGCAGACGTTGCACCGTGCGATCCACGCCCAGCGTGTAAGGCGCCGGCACCACCTGGGCGATCAAGTCAGGCCGGGCCTGCGCCGCCACGAACATCTGGCGCGCCTCGGCCGCATTCATGGCGATGCGCGCTTCTGTCAGCACGTGTTTGCCCGCCGCCAATGCGGCCAGCGTGATTGGGCAATGCAGGTATGGCCAGGTGCCGATCATCACCGCGTCGATGCCGGAATCCTCCACCAGCGCGCGCCAGCTGTCCGCCACCTGCGGGATGGACAGTTCGCGAGCCACCTTCTCCGACGAGGCGCGCGAGCTGTTCACCACGCTCAACACCTCCACGCCCGGCTGCGCACGCAGGCCCGGAATATGTTTGTCGCGGGTATTGGCGCCCGCCCCGACTACACCCACCCGAATCACTTGCTTGCCTGAAGTCATCTCGCCTCTCCGATTTCAGCCGTATGCTGGCAAGCTTGAAGCCTACGCTCAGGGAGAGATAAATGAATCCGGATTTCCACGCAGTTGCCCTTGTGATCAACACCGACGGCATGGGAGATGACAAAAATGCGGACAATAACGCGGACAACGCCGCGGGCGATCACAGCCTGCGCCATCGCCTGCTCACCACTTACCTGAAAACGCTGATCGAGCTGGAAACACCGCCGCAGTCCATCCTGCTGTATGCGGCGGGGGTGAAGATAGCGACCCACGCCTCGGCTTGCCGTGCAGAGCTTACCCAGCTGCGCGAAGCCGGCAGTCAGATCATCGCCTGCCGCACCTGTCTGGATTTCTACGGCCTGATGGATCAGGTGCCGGAAGCCGAAATCGGCAACATGCTGCGGATCATCGAAGCACAAAGCCTGGCGGCGAAAGTGATCACCTTGTAGACCCGCATGCAGCGGGCGTCTTCAGCCACCCCGCAGCAAGAAAGCCACTGCGCGCGGCTCTTCGGGTAGGCTGTCGCAAGAAAGCCACTGCGAGCCGCTCTTCAGGCACCCTCTGATCTCGCTGCAAGCCGTAAAAACACGGATATCGGGCAAGCCCGGTTCTGGTCATAATTCGCAACTTGTCGTATTTTTTCGCCTGCATCCCGCCACACACTCTGGAGAACTATCTTGAAACTGAACCGCATCGCATTGAGCCTCGTCCTGCTGGGCCTCACCGCTGCCGCCCAGGCAGATCTCACCGTCAAGCTCGGCGCTGCCGGCCCGCTCACTGGCCCGATTGCCCACATCGGCAAGGATGGCGAAAACGGCATCCGCCTGGCCATCGAAGACGCCAACGCCAAGGGCATCACCATCGGCGGCCAGAAAATCAAGTTCGAACTGCTCAGCGAAGACGACCAGGCTGACCCGCGCACGGCCACCACCGTTGCCCAGCGTCTGGTAGATGCCGGCGTCAAGGGCGTGATCGGCCACGTCACCTCCGGCGCCTCGATCCCCGCATCGCGCGTGTACGAGCAGGCCGGCCTGCCCGTCATCACCCCATCTTCGACCAGCCCGGTGCTGACCCAACAGGGTTTCAAGGTCACCTACCGCGTCATCGCCAACGACCTGCAGCAGGCCGAAGCCATGGCCAATTACGCGGTCAAGAAGCTCGGCCTGAAGAAGATCGCCGTCATCGACGACCGCACCGCCTACGGCCAGGGTCTGGCCGATGCGCTCGCCAACGCCATGAAGAAGCTCGGCGCCCAAGTGGTCGGACGTGAGTTCACCAACGACAAGGCCACCGACTTCATGGCCATCCTGACCAAGCTCAAAGCCAAGAATCCGGACGCCATCTTCTACGGCGGCATGGACGCCCAAGGCAGCCCGCTGCTGCGCCAGCTGCGTCAGCTCGGCATGAGCGCCACCTTCCTGTCCGGTGACGGCCTGTGCACCTCGGAAATGCTCAAACTCTCCGCCAAGGAACTCGACCAACGCGTGTTCTGCACTCAGGCCGGCATCCCGATGGATAAGATGCCTGGTGGCGCCAAGTTCAAGGAGCGCTTCAAACAGCGTTACAACGGCGAAGTGCAGCTCTACGCCCCGTACAATTACGACGCCGCCACCGCCCTGATCGAAGCCATGAAAGCCGCCAACTCGGTCGAACCCGCCAAGTACCTGCCGGCGCTGAAAGCGCTGAACATCAAGGGCATCACCGGCAACATCGCCTTCGACGCCAAGGGTGACATCAAGGAAGGCGGCGTAACGTTCTATTCCTACAAGGACGGCAAATGGGTGGCCGCTGAATAAGCGCCTCTGTTGCAGACATGAAAAAGCCCCGCAAGGGGCTTTTTTACGTCAGGACATCACAAAATCCGTTCAGCCAAAACCTCCAGCCAGAGCCGCCAAACAACAGCGGACCAAGCCCGAAGTCCCCAGACGTGTGTGCTGCCCGCCACACCACGCAGCATAAGAACTCTGCACGATGATATTTCGGTGCACAATGCCGAGACTTAAACCACTTCAGCACTGTGGAAATGTAAGACCCACTGTGTCAACAGATCCGCAGCACATAGACCGGAATCGGAGACAAGAAATGAGAGAAATCGCACCCTGGCCCGATTTCGAGGGGCACCCGATCATGGAAGGCGACCGCATCATTCACCCCTCCGGTGACAGCGGCTTCGTCGTACACATTCCCGATGCATCGGATGACACAGAGCGCTGGCGCGTCGACTATGGCCACGGCAGTACCCGCAGCCTGCTCATCGAGGTTGGCGAAAAAGGTCGGGCGACAGTGGTTGATGAAACCGGAAGCGCCCAGTAATGCCTCGCCAATGCCCGAGGCCAGGGCTTGAACAAAGCTTGGTGAGTCCTTGAAAACAAAACGCCCCGCAAGTCGGGGCGTTTTGTTGTGAGGATAACTGACTAGCCTTTGCGGTCGGTCAGCCTTTGGCAATGCAGACTTTTAACGATTAAGCTAAGGAGCCGGCTTCGCCGATCCCAGCGAACTAAGTAACCGCTTTGAGCGCATTGTTGGGAGTCACTTTCACGAACTCTCCTGCCTGTACCTAGACCAATGGAGCGGTCGTGGAACATTGTCTGAGAATGCCTCATGGTATAGGCGATGGACGTGTTCGCAGAGCTCCAAAATTTGAGCAAGGAGCAGCGTCTCTTGCCACTCCCTGTCGATAAATGTGATCTCTGGAGATTTCCCTAATTGAAATGAGCCGTGCGTAAGCGCGTTGCGGATGTGCTGGACCAAGGTGTCCTCGCCACATTTGATGTTACCGGCCCGATAGATATCTCGGAACGCCCGAAGCGGGGAGTTTTCTGGAACATCGTCCAAGCCCCGCTCAAGATGCTCGCTCCTCATGTAACAGAGAGTAGAAAAGACCATAAAGACTGCCGATGCTCTGAGGCGACCACCTCGAATCACTTGGGCAGGAATATCCGGAGGCCCTCGGAAATCGATGTCTGGATTGCTCAGATCATGACTCGCGGCTACGCATTGGAACGCAGTTTGGAACTTCGCGTTATCGATGCTCAAATTCTGAATGAGAAGGCTAGCGCGTAGATCGTCATTCGACACCGCCCGAAGACGCTCAAGAAGTGGTGCGATGTCCATGAGTACTTCCTTGTGATCCCAAACTTGTTATAGAAAGCAGTTTTGCCTTTAATCATCGGCGCGCGCTCCCTATCATGGCGCAGCCGAATGGCGAAGAATTGCTTGCAGATTGCATTTCCATCATTCTGCTGCATTGCTGAACAGCATCAACAGAGTCGTGAAAAGCAGCGGCAAACTTAGGCCAAAAAACCCGGCTCAGCGCTCGCTTTTGGCGACTACAGTGACCCCTCAACCTACGCCACCCAAAAACTCCCCGCCGGCTAGCCAGGCGAGGTTTTCATTTTTCCGAGTCCCCAGTTCCAAGTCCCCAGTTCCGAATTTCAAGTTCCAAGTTCCGAGCTCCGGTTCTCCGCCCCTTGCGCACACCGCAGCAAGCGCTGACTGCTGAGCGCAACGGGCTGAAACAAAGTCACCAGCGTCGCCATCAACTGCTCGGCCCGCCCGGTGTTATCGGCCGAGTAGTTGCACACATACACATCCAGCGTGACCACGCCGAATTCTGGCCAGGTGTGCAGGGCGACATGTGATTCGGCGAGCAGCACGGTGCCGGTCACGCCGCCGGGCTGGGCGCCGTTATCGGGAAAGCGGTGAAAGGCTTCGCCGACGACCGTCAGCCCTGCCGCCAGCACTGCACTGCGCAACTGTTGCGTCAGAGCCGCCACGTCGCTGAGCAGGCCGGGCGCACAGGCACAGCCCTGCAGATCGGCAACGAGGTGCAGGCCTTGCATGGAGGCGGTCGGGGCGTGAATCATGAATATTCCATCAGGGTCGATTGGGCGCAGGCGAATGGTGGCACAAAACGGCTATTCCGGTCGCGACTTCGAGCCTGCCTGCAGAGCCGCACGGCGCCTTGCTGTGCAGCCATCCATGCTGAAGATATCCGGCTGACGGGCCTGAGCGAGACGAGCACCTGAAGAAGTCCGCCCGGAGAGGCTCTTAGAGGCTACACGCCCCTCACCCGGCGCTTTGCGCCACCCTATCAAGGATTCTGCCAGAGCGCCCCCGTGCTCCATGAAAAACGCCCGCTAGCGCGGTGCGCGAGCGGGCGTTCGATCCGGCAAAAAACCCGAAAATCAGGTCGATTCGGCTTCCATCTTGATGGCACCACAGGGGCATTCTTCAACGCAGACACCGCAACCCTTGCAGTAGTCGTAGTTGAATTCAAAACCCTTGCCCGCGCCGAGCTTGATCACGGCATTGTCCGGACAGACGCCGTAGCAGTTATCGCACTCGAAGCAGTTGCCGCAAGAGAGACAGCGGCGCGCTTCGAACAGCGCGTTGTCTTCATGCAGACCGCCCTGTACTTCATCGAAGGTGCTCTGACGACGGATGATGTCCAGCATCGGACGCACCGTCTTGTCGGCATCGGTGTAGTACCAGGGGTTGAGCTTCTCGTAGTTGGCCAGCTCGGCCTTCGGCGGCTTGATGTAAGTCGTGCCGTTCAGCCAGGCGTTGATATGACGTGCGGCAAGCTTGCCGTGGCCGATACCGACGGTGACGGTACGGTCCGACGGCACCATGTCGCCACCGGCGAAGATACCGGCGTGACCCGTCATCATGTTGTCACCAACCTTGACTACGCCATCTTCGAAAGTCAGATCCGGCACGCCGTTGAGCAGGCCCAGATCGACGTCCTGACCCAGGGCCAGAATCACCGAATCGGCTTCCAGCGTGTCGAATTCGCCGGTCGGCACGGGCTTGCCGTGTTCGTCCAGCTCCATCTTCTCGACCTGGATAGCGCCTTCACCGACGTGCTTGATGGTGGACAGCCAGCGCATCAGCACGCCTTCCTGCAGCGCTTCTTCAACTTCGAAGTCGTGCGCAGGCATTTTGTCGCGAGTGCGGCGATAGACGATGATGGCCTCTTCGGCGCCCAGGCGTTTGGCGGTACGCGCCATGTCGATGGCGGTGTTGCCACCGCCATACACGACCACGCGCCGGCCCAGCAGCGGCTTGTCCTCACCTTCCATGCTGCGCAGCACGGACACGGCGTCGAGGATCTTGGCCGATTCAGCAGCCGGAATGGCGGTGCGCTTGGCGATGTGAGCGCCCACGGCGAGGAAGGAGGCGTCGAACTTTTCTTCCTTCATCGTATCGAGGATGCTGTCGACCTTGGTGTTCAGACGCAGCTCGACCCCCGTGTCGACGATGCGCTGCACTTCGGCTTCCAGCACTTCGCGCGGCAGACGATATTTCGGAATACCGAAACGCATCATGCCACCGGCCAGCGGACCGGCTTCGAAGATCACGACCTGGTGACCCATGCGCCGCAGTTGATACGCCGCGGACAGGCCCGAAGGACCTGCACCGACCACGAGGATGCGCTTGCCGGTTTCTTTCGCCGGCTTGTCGAACTTCCAGCCCAGCTTGATGGCTTCGTCGCCGAGGAAACGCTCGACCGAATTGATGCCCACGGCCGAATCCAGCTGACCTCGGTTACACGCACCTTCACAGGGGTGATAACAGACGCGCCCCATCACGGCCGGCATGGGATTGTCTTGCGTCAGGTGGCGCCAGGCGGCTTCGTAGTCACCACTTTCGGCATGGTAGAGCCAACCCTGGGTGTCTTCACCCGCCGGACAGGCGTTGTTGCACGGCGGCATGCGCTTGATGTATTCCGGGCGATAGGTGCGCCAGGAGCCCGTCTTGTTGGCCAGCGAAGAGCCAACATTGAGGGTGATTGCAAAAGGTTTAGTCATTGTTTAAAGCTCCGTTTCCGCTTTACTTGTGCTCGCTGCCGGCAAAGCCGACAGTTGCCTTGTCTTCGCCGAGCAGACCGAATTTACGGATATTCCGGTCGGCCATCTCCTGGAAGCGCGCAATCAGCTCCAGTTGCGGCGTTTTGCCGAACAGGTGGGCAAAACGCTTCTGCAAGCGCAGATAGGCTTCCACCGGCTGCTTCTGGCGGATCTTCGAGACATTCGTCACTTCGCCGTACTCGGCTTCAAAGACCGGGAACAGACCGGTTTCCTTGGCCAGACGGGCGAGCTTGATGGTGTCGCAAGAGGCCGAACCCCAGCCCAGCGGACACGGCACGAAGATGTGGATGTAGCGTGCGCCGCGCATGCCCATAGCCTTGGTGACCTTGTATTCCAGGTCACGCAGGTCGGATACCGAAGCGGTGGCTACATACGGAATGCCGTGCGCCATGGCGATCAGCGGTACGTTCTTGCCCTGCCCCCAATCGTTACCCGGATGCTCACCCACCGGCATGGTGGTGGCGGTGCGGGCAGCTGGCGGCGTAGCGCTTGAACGCTGCACACCGGTGTTCATGTAGGCCTGGTTGTCGTAACAGATGTAGAGCACATCATCGTTACGCTCGAACATGCCGGACAAACAGCCGAAGCCGATATCGGTGGTGCCACCGTCACCGCCCTGGGCGATCACACGCACATCGCTGAGCTTCTGACCGGCCTTCTGCGCGCGGATCTTGGCAGCCGCAGCCACGCCGGTCGCCACTGCTGCGGCATTGCCGAACAGCGAATGGATCCATGGAATCTGCCAGGAGGTTTCCGGATAAGGCGTGGAAAACACTTCCAGACAGCCCGTGGCATTCACGGCGATGAGCTGGTTATTGGTGGCACGCATGGCCGCGTCGATCGCATACCGTGCGCCGAGCGCCTCGCCACAGCCCTGACAGGCGCGGTGACCGGAGTTCAGCGAGTTGGTGCGTTCGATTTCCGACTGCACCGAGCGTTGCTCGGGCGGCAGCAGGCGATTGCCGACGGTGAAGGTGCCGGTCTGGTAAAACTTGACGTCTTGGTGTCCCATGTCCGCTCTCCTCAACCGACGCTCGACTTGGTGGTACCCAGGTCGCGCAGAATGTTTTCAGCAATCGGGCCGGAGCGACGGGTCGTGCGCTCGCGGTCCAGTTCCTTGTTGACGATGTTCCAGTCCAGATCAAGGAAGTGCAGGGATTCGAGCTGGTCATGCATGGCCATGCGGAACACGCGGTGCAGCGAGGAACGGGTGATGTTGCGCCCGCCCAGACCGGCCACGACCGTGTAGATACGCTTGTCGAGGCCATCCAGCGCCATGCGCACGTCGGTGGCGACGATACCGCCGATGCCGACTGCCAGGCTCTTCTCCAGCACGACGATGCGCTTGGCGTGCGACAGCGCACGACGAATCGCCGAGACCGGGAAAGGACGGAAAGAATTGATGCCGAGCACGCCGATGGAAATGCCATCAGCCCGCATCTCGTCAACCGTATCCTTGATCGTGCCAAGTACGGAGCCCAGTGCGATGACCACGGTTTCTGCGTCTTCCAGCAGGTAGGGGCGAACCAGACCACCGGAATCACGGCCGAAGATTTCTTCGAACTCTTTGGATATTTTCGGAATCAGTTCCAGCGCCTGCATCTGCTTGGCATGCGCCAGGAAGCGCACTTCCGAGAACGCTTCCGGCCCGACCATGGCGCCAATCGATACCGGTGCGGCCGGATCAAGGATCTGGCGTGGCGAGTATGGCGGCAGGAATTTGTCGACCTGCTCCTGCGTCGGAATATCGACGCGTTCGTAGGCGTGGGTCAGGATAAAACCGTCCATACAGACCATCACAGGCAGGCTCAGCTCTTCAGCCAGCTTGAAAGCCTGAATGTGCAGATCGGCGGCTTCCTGATTGGTTTCGGCGAAGACCTGGATCCAGCCGCAATCGCGCTGACTCATCGAGTCGGAGTGATCGTTCCAGATGTTGATCGGCGCACCGATGGCCCGGTTGGCCACGGTCATGACAATCGGCAAGCCCAGACCGGAGGCGTTATAAACCGCCTCGACCATGAACAGCAAACCTTGCGAAGCCGTTGCCGTATAAGTACGGGCGCCAGCTGCCGAAGAACCGATAGCCACCGACATGGCAGCGAATTCGGATTCAACGTTGATGTACTCGCAATCCTTGATATGACCGGCCTTGGTCATCTCACCCAGACCTTCAACGATGTGGGTTTGCGGTGAAATCGGGTAGGCACAGATCACTTCCGGGCGCGACAGCGCCACGGCTTCCGCAACTGCGTGCGAACCTTCACATTGCTTAAGCATGCGCAGCCTCCATGGCGGCTTTGGCGATGTTATAGGCTTCGGTGGCAGCGGCAATATTGCCCTCAGCCACCTTGCCAGAGAATTTGTCACGAATGGCTGCAATCACCGAATCCAGCGAAATCACGCCGGAAACCGCAGCAAACGCACCCAGCAAGGGAACGTTGGGCGCATTGCGACCCACATGCTTGAGGCTCAGATCGGTAGCCGATACCGTCACCACGCGCTCGGCACGGAAGCGCTGGGTAAATTCAGCAAGCCCCAGTTCTTCGAGCGTGTGATTGGTGTTGAGCACCACATAACCGTTTTCAGACAAACCGGAAAACACATCGACCTGATGCAGCAAAGTGCAATCCTGAATGATCAATGCATCGGGTTCCATCACCGGCTCGCGCAGCCGGATCTCTTTGTCGGCGATACGACAGAAAGCCACAACCGGCGCTCCTGTCCGTTCCGAGCCAAAGCTGGGAAAAGCCTGTGCGTGGCGACCTTCAAGAAAAGCCGCTATCGACAACATCTCTGCGCCGGTCACTACCCCTTGACCGCCACGACCGTGAATCCTGACCTGGAACATTCCTATCTCCCTGCTGTGAGACTAGTTGCTCTATTACGAAGACTTCCTGCGTAGCGCCAATCGCTACGGGAGGCCTCCTGCTGGTCGCCAAGAAACACTCTTCAAGGCGATGTACGGAAACTATTGCAAGTTGATGAAATTCTCTATGCGCCACATCAAGTTTTCGGGCTTACCCGTACATAAATCATGGTTATTTTGCGTGCGGCGGCGTATGTGGGCCGGGCCAGTCGTGGCTTGCAAGCAAAGCTGCCTGCAGAAGCCCGCCGGACAGGGCTCTACAGACAGGGGCTGTGCACAAGCCCGCCACATGCGCTTCTTCAGGCAGCAGACCCGTTAAACCTAGAAACCTCCGTTAACCGCTTCGATTCATGGGGAAATTCAGGCAGGTGCAGGGTTTTATCGCCCTGACAGCGCTCACCATTTAGGTGAGGACGCTACACCCCCGATTGAACCGCGCTGCCGCACGCCGGCGGCGTTGCTTCTCCTTGCGGGCAAAGGCCCGCTGCGTCGGCGCGCCTTGCCAACGCACCGCAGCGCAGCCCACTCGGGGGCGTCCAACGGAGGTTTCTAGGTTAAATGCAAAAAAGCCCGCCGGCATCCAGAGATGTGGGCGGGCTCTTGCCAGATCTGGCAGGCTTACTTCATTTCTTTGTACAGCAAGCCAAGGATCTGTTTGGCCGAAGCCGCTGGTGCGGCAGCACCTTCCTTGTTCAGCAGACGCACCACCGTCTGCTGGCCGTCGGCGACAGCCTCGACACGGAATTGATTGGTACCGGTTTCTTTCTTGCTGCCCCAGGAGAACATGCGCGCAAACCAGCCATCACGTTCCTTCTGGGTCGTCGCATCTTCCGTCGCGATATAACGCACCAGATAAGCCGACTTGGCGCGATCCCGATCCTCTACCACCACACCGCTGCGATCCAGCGCCAGACCCAACTGACGCCAGGCGCGATCCAACGGCTCGTTAACCGTCAGTTGCAGAACGCCATCTGCTGCATTGCCAAGCTGGGCGCGCTCGGCAACTGGCGCTTTGGCTTCAACGACAGCCTTCTGTGCAACCTTCTCCTCAGTTCCCAGACGCACCATCAGGCGCTGCAGCATTTCAGCTTCAAGCGCCGGATCATTGGCGCGCGGCTCCCAGTGCGTACCGTCCTGATTACCACTATTGCGCACCTCGATCATGCCGCGGTGGCTGATGTAGATTTCAACCGCGCCAGGCTGCGCAGTCGTTTCCATGCGGAGACGGTACTTGTCGCGCTCACCGGTGCTGTAGCGAGTCCCCAATGCCTTGCTCAGCAAATCCTGAATCGGATCCCCCTGGATCTTGGCGTGATTTTCGGCCCACTCGGTTTCCATCAAGCCAGCCTGGGCATTCTCCGAGACCAACACGAAGCCCAGATCTTTCCAGTAATTCTGCAACTGTGGCCACAACGCGGAAGTGCTCATTCCTTGCACAACCAGCCAGCGCTCATTACCGACACGTTCGATGCGGATGTTGCCCGTCGTCGTCGCACCGGACTGCACCGTGCCTGCCGTCGCAGCATTTGTTGCCGCAGGTGTTGCATAGGTCGACGCGGTAACGGATGCGCGCTGCCCTGCCGCCGGCACTACATAACGATCATCACGTGCCGGCGCAATCAGATCCGGCGGAACGATCAGTGAATTTTTCTTGCTGTCAGTATCCGCACCCGGCGTGCTGTAGCTAACGCCGGGTTTTTCATTTTTCGATCCCCCACAGGCCGCCAACAGCAGCGCAAGGACAGATCCAGCCAGTACGGCACGGGAAGTTGAACGCATCAATAACCTCTCAGGACAGAATGTCGGCGGCGCGCATCGCAGCACGCACACGCTCATGGAAGACTTCGGACAAGGGCGTCAGCGGCAGACGGATCGCACCGTCCATCAAACCCATTTGCTGCGCGGCCCACTTCACGGGAATCGGGTTGGCCTCAAGGAACAGGTCTCGATTCAGCAGGAACAGCTTGCGGTTTATGGCATTGGCGCGGGCTACGTCGCCGGCGCGTGCAGCCAGGCACAGATCAGACATCAGGCGCGGCGCGACGTTCGCCGAAACAGAAATCACGCCATGACCGCCCAGCAGCATGAAGCACATGGCGCTCATGTCGTCGCCGGAATACAGTGCAAAGCCGGCTGGCGCACGCATGGCCAGATCCGTGATGCGTTCGACATTGCCGGTCGCATCCTTCAGCCCGATGATGCCCGGCACCTGGGCCAGACGCAGCACGGTGTCGTTGGACATGTCGGCCACGGTGCGGCCCGGCACGTTGTACAGGATCACCGGCAGATCGACGGCTTCGACGATGCTGCGGAAGTGCTGATACAGCCCTTCCTGCGTCGGACGGTTGTAATAAGGCACGACCGACAGCGCGGCGACCGCGCCGACCTTTTTGGCGAAGCGCGACAGCTCAATGGCTTCGGCGGTGGAATTCGCGCCCGTGCCCGCAATGATCGGCAGGCGGCCGGCGGAGTGTTCAATCGCCGCCTTGATCAGCTCGCAATGTTCATCGACATTGACGGTCGGCGACTCGCCCGTGGTACCGACGATCACCAGACCGTCAGTGCCTTCACGTGCGTGGAAATCAATGAGTGCCCGGAAGCGGGCCAGATCAAGCTGCCCATCCGCCGTCATGGGCGTCAGCAGGGCGACGAGGGAACCGGTGATCATGGGAAGCCGTGTCACAGTGGGAAAGCGGCGATTGTAACCGAAGCCCGCCGCCGGGCGGCGCGCTTTACAACTGTCAACAAGCTTTCACATCAAGCATCTCTGAAGACCCGCACCCGTATTGGCTCTACCAGCAGGCATATCGAAGAGGCAAGCTGCGCGCGACTCTTCGGATGGGTGCTACAGCGTTTGATGAATGCGAAACACCTCATCAAAACGCAAGGAGTTGCGCGCAAAAACGGCCAACAAATCCGGATCAATGTGCTTCGGGGATGAGCGTTCATCACCCTTGAGCATGACTTCCATGGCTTCGGCATGCGAATAGGCGCGTTTATAAGGGCGCTCGGAACGCACGGCATCATAGCGATCACACACTGCCATGATGCGCGCCGCCAGCGGAATCGCCTCGCCGCGCAGGTTTTGCGGATAGCCCGAGCCATCCCAGTTTTCGTGATGGCACAAAGCCACCTCGGCGCCCATCACCAGATAAGCCGAGGTCGCCCCCGCCAGCAAATGTGCTCCCATGGCGCAATGCGAGCGCATCACGAACCACTCAGCTTCATCCAGCGGCCCCGGCTTGAGCAGGATGGCATCGGGCACACCGATCTTGCCGATATCGTGCATGGGCGTGGCGTGGGTCAGGCACTCGACGAAGCTGCCATCCATGCCACAGGCGTCGGCCAGCACGCGTGAATACTGGCTGATGCGATGCAAATGCGCGCCGGTATTGGCATCCTTGTATTCCATGGCGCGGCACAACGAAAAGATGGTCTCCAGATTGGCGCCACGCAGCGCATCGGTCTGCTGACGCACTTCACGTTCAAGCACTCTATTGGCATCTTCGACGCGCGCGAAGTAATCGCCCAGACGCAGATAATTCCCGACGCGTGTCACCAGTTCGGTTTCATCCACCGGCTTGAGCACGAAATCTTCGGCCCCGGCCTCCAGCGCACGCAGGCGAGCCGCCCGATCGTCCATCGAGGTCATCACGATCACGGGAATGTGGGCCGTCGCTGCATCCGACTTGAGTCGGCCGACCAGCTCGAAGCCATCCATCACCGGCATCACGATATCGGTCAGGATCACCTGAGCCCAGCCCAGACGGGCAACGGTCAGCGCCTCCTGCCCGTTAGCCACCACGGTCACCGTATGACCGCGCGCTTCCAGCATGCAACTGACGACACGGCGCACGGTTTCATCGTCATCCACAACCAGAATCTTGCCCTTGAGGGGAGCGAGCATGGAGCATCCCTTTCATGTCATCTCCGGGTTTAACGGCGCGGCCCCCGCGCAAGTTAAGTGCCCGCAAGGGTCTTTCCACTCAAGCTCAGCGCCCCAGCCAGCCCTCGCGCAAGGCATCGCTGCCCGCCGGCACGCGCTCGGCGATCTTGAGCGCGCATTCCTCCATTACGGGCGCACGCAGTTCCAGCGAAAAACGCAGCAGTTCATCACGCCGAAACGCCTGTACCTCCAGCACATCACCCGGCATACAACGCGCCAGCAAGGCATCAAGGTTTGTCGCCGTAACGCGCAGGCCGTTCAGAGCGACCAGTTCATCCCCCGCCGACAGCCCCGCCAGTTGCGCGCTACCACCATCGAGCACATTGGCCAGCTTGAGCGCATTGCCCTCGGCCTTCGTGCGAATGCCCAGACCACTGATACGTGCCCCAGGCTTGCGTGACAGGGCGATGCCGAAGGGCTTGAGCAGGCGCGCCAGCGGCACGTCCTCCGTGCCCTCCACCCAGCGTGCTATCTCGCGGCGCACATCGACACCTGTGGCGGCCTGGATGATCGGCGCGATGGTGTCCTCGGCCACGCCGCTCAGACCTGAGCCGTAATGCAGCCAAAGGTGGCGCATCACATCGTCCAGTGAGTACTTGCCCGCTGTCTTGGCGCGAATCGTCAGATCCAGCCCCAGCGCCACCAGCGCACCCTTCTGGTAATAGCTGACGATGGCATTCGGGCTATTCTCATCCTGCCGGTAATACTTGGTCCAGGCATCGAAGGAGGATTCAGCCAGGCTCTGCTTCAGACGCCCGGCATTGCGCTCCACCGCCGCAGTCGTCTTGGCCAGCAAGCCCAGATAATCGATCGAGGTGATCAGGCCCGCGCGCAACAGACTCAGATCGTCGTAATACGAGGTGAAGCCCTCGAACACCCACAGCAGCCGGGTGTAGTTCTCCTCATGCAGGCGATAGGGCGCGAAGGCCGCTGGCTTGATACGCTTCACATTCCAGGCGTGGAAATACTCGTGGCTGCACAGACCGAGGAAGTTGCGATAACCCTCCTCCCTGCGCTCGGCGCCCGGAGCCGGCAAGTCATTGCGTGCGCAGATCAGCGCCGTGCTGTCGCGGTGCTCCAGCCCGCCGTAACCATCGCCCACGGCCATGGTCAGAAACAGATATTTTTCGAAAGGCGGCTTCTTACCGAAAACAGCAATCACCGCTTCGCAAGCCTTCTTCAGATCGGCCGCAAGCCGTTTCGCATCGAAGCGCACCCGCCCGGTGATGACCATTTCGTGCGGCACGCCAGCCGCTTCAAACTTCACCGAGGTCCACTCGCCCATCTCCACCGGATGATCGATCAGCGTATCGTAATCGGGCGTCAGGCGCAGGCCGAAACCGGCCTTGTCCAAGCTGCGCTTGGCGGCAGCGGGCAGCGTCGTGGCCACCTTCCACTGTGCGAAGCCCTCTCCCTCAGGGCGACAAATCTCGACCCGATGCGGCTGATGCTCACGTCCATTCACTTTCAGGAAAAGCTGGGTGCCATTGAAAAAGCCGTGACTCTGATCCAAATGCGCGCAGCGCACCGACAGATCCCAGGCGTAAATCACCGCCTCCACCACCAGTGGCTGCGCCGCATCCAGCTTGCCTGTACGCCAGGAATGCTTGTCCAGCTTGCGCAGAACGATGCCTGAAGATCCTTGCTGGGCGCGGATCTCCACGATGTTTTTGGCGAACTCGCGAATCATGTAGCTGCCCGGAATCCAGGCCGGCAGGCTCAGGGTTTCGCCCGCCGCAGCCGGCAGCGGAATCGTCAAGGTAACGCGGAACAGGTGGGCCTGCGGGTTGATCGCTTCAACGCGGTATTCGAGGGCTGCGGACATGTGGGCGCCATAAATTGCTTGAAGTTCCCAATCCTAGCGTACGCGCTGCAGCTTGTCAGGCCAGTGGATCAATCCCGGCGCAGATGCCTGAAAAGCCGCGCTGCGCTTGCCTGCGCAAGCCCCCTACCTGCAGAGCCATACCGGGTGAGGTTTTCCGGGCAGCCCCCTGAAAAATCACCTCTACGCCAACCCGAAACCGCCACCCTGCCCGTTAGACGGTGACTGGAGGCAAACACACAGCAAGGGCTCACAATGCGCCCTACCGTAATGTGTCGCTCCACCCATCGTTCGAAAAATGAGGTCGCCATGCGAGATCAACACCGTGCCGCCGCACTCTGCCTGCTGCTGGCCTGCTTCAGTTTCTTCGGCCCGGCCCATGCCGCCCCACTGCCGCGCGAGGCGGTGCCGGAGGCGCTGAAATCCTGGCTGCCCTGGGTGCTGCACGGTCAGGAGTTCGTAGCCTGCCCGATGAGCCTGAACAACACCGAGGAACGCAGCTGCGCCTGGCCGAGCAGTCTGGACATCGACCCGACGCCCGGCAAGGCCGGCTTCACGCTGACGGTGGAGAGCTTCAGCGCACGCACCCAAGTCACCCTGCCCGGCAACGCCGAGTTCTGGCCGCAGACGGTGATGGTCGATGGCAAGCCCGCCGTCGTCACCGCCCACGAAGGGACGCCCACGATCAGCTTGACGGAAGGCCGTCACCGCATCACGGGGCGCTTCCTGTGGACCGAAATGCCGCAGAGCCTGTCAGTGCCGACGGATGCCGGCATTCTGCGCGTGCAAACCGCCAAAGGCCTGGTCGAGCGCGCGGCCGACGAATCCGGCGAAGTCTGGCTCAGTGCCGAGGCTGCGGGCGAGCAGGAAAGCGAAGCGCTGAGCCTGCGCAGCTTCCGCCGCATCGACGATGGCCAGCCGCTGCGCGTGCTCTCGCGTTTCGAGCTGACCTTCTCCGGCAAGCCGCGCGAGATCACCCTGGACAACGCCCTGCTGCCCGGCTTCACGCCGCTGGCATTGAACAGCCCGCTGCCCGCGCGCCTTGGCGCCGACGGTTCGCTGCGCCTGCAGGCCCGCGCCGGTGTGCATGTGATCGAAGTCGAAGGTCGGCGCATGGATCGGGTGCTGGAGCTGATGCTACCGAAAACGGCCAAGCAGGAAGAAGTCTGGTCCTGGCAAGCGCATCGCGATCTGCGCGTCGTGGATGTAGCCGGCACGACCGTCGATCCGCGCCAGAGCAACGTTCCCGCGCCCTGGCAGCAACTACCCGCCTATTTGCTGCAGCCGGGCGAAAAGCTCGCCTTCGCCGAGCGCCGGCGCGGCGACCCGGAACCCGAAGCCGACAAGCTCAATCTGGCGCGCACCCTGTGGCTGGATTTCGATGGTGGTGGCTTCACCGTACAGGATCGCATCGGCGGCACGCTCTCGCGCAGCTGGCGTCTGGAGGCGCGCGCACCGCTGGCCCTGGGCCATGTCCTGAGCGATGATTTCGACCAGTACATCACGCGTCTCGCTGCCGATAGCCCGGCCGGTTTCGAGGTGCGTCACGGCCAGGCCGCCATCACCGCCGACAGCCGTATCGACGGCAGCACGCGGCAACTGTTTGCCTCCGGCTGGAACACCGCCTTCCAGCAAGCCAATACCGAATTGCGCCTGCCGCCGGGCTGGCAACTGCTGCATGCCGGCGGAGTGGATCGCGCGGGCGGCTCATGGCTTTCCGCGTGGACGCTGTGGGACTTCTTCTTCGTGCTGCTGATTGCGCTGGCCGCCTGGAAAACCCGCGGCTGGCAAGCGGGCCTGCTGCTGGGCGCCACGCTGGTGCTGGTCTGGCACCTGCCCGGCTCGCCCGGCTGGCTGTGGCTGGTGGCCATCGGCCTGATCGCCGCTGGCGCCGCTTTGATCGGCACGCGCTTTGCGCGGGTTCTTCACGCTCTGCTGGCAATAGTTGCTGCTGTCCTCCTGCTGCAAGGCCTGTTCTTCAGCGTCGACCAGGTGCGTCTGGCGCTGTACCCGGCGCTGGAGCAACCCGTCAGTGCGGAGTCTTTTGCGAGCGGCGGACTTGCTCAATCGCAGGCTCTGGAAGCCCCGATGGCGGCAGCGCCGGCACCGATGATGGAAATGGAAGCGAGCAAGGACGCCATGCCGGATCAACGCGAGCGTGACGCCAAGGTGGCACCGAGCAAACCCAAAATGGCCTCAAAAACGCAGATCTACCGTCAGGCCATCGACGCCAACGCCAAGGTGCAGACCGGCCCCGGCCTGACCAACTGGCAATGGCATTCGCATGTACTGAGCCTGCAAGGCCCGGTCAGCGCTGAGCAGCAGATTGATCTGTGGCTGCTGCCGCCTTGGGCGCATGCGCTGCTGCGCGTGCTCTCGGTGATCCTGCTCTTCGCGGCCTTCTGGCAGCTCTTCCTGCGCGGTCGCAAGCTGGCATGGACGCTGCCCAAGCAAGCTCTGCCCACGCTGCTCGGCGCCCTGCTGATCGGCTCCTTGGGCTTCGCACCGCCCGATGCCCAGGCCGCCAGCGCACCCGCGCCGCAAACCCAGGCTTTGCCCGGCGAAGGCTTTCAGCCCTGGCTGGACGAGCTGCGCAGCAAGCTGCTCGCCGCGCCGGACTGCCTGCCGGCCTGCGCCGAAGTGCCGCGCCTGGCGGTGGAAGCCGATGCCGGTCGCCTGCTGCTGCGTCTGGAAGCCCACGCCGCCGAAACACTCGCACTGCCCTTACCCGGCCAAGCCGCGCAGCTGCGCATTCGCAGCGTGCTGATCGACGCCCAGCCCGCCAGCCTGCGTCGCGACGAAGAAGGCCAGTTGTGGATTCGCGTGCCGCAGGGCGTGCATCAGATCGTGATGGAAGCCGACATCGCTGACACGGCCACCGTGAATATCGCCTTGCCGCTGGTGCCGCATCATCTGGACACGCGGCTCGCCGGCTGGACTTTGTCCGGCATCGACGCACGCGGCGTGCCGCAAGGTGCGCTGACCCTGACGCGCAACGCCGGCGGCGGCAAAGCCAATTCCGGCACCGCCCGCGACGCCCTGCCGCCCCTGGTGCGCGTCACGCGTACGCTGGATTTCGCCGAGCGCTGGACGGTCAATACGCAGGTCGAGCGCATCGCGCCCAGCCTCGCGCCGCAGCAAGTCACGATAGCCTTGCTGCCCGGCGAGCAGATCACCGATCCTTCGGTGCGCCTCGTCGACGGTCAGGCCATCCTGACTCTGGGCGCGGCGAATACGGCCAGCTTCAGCAGCGCCCTCAGCGAAGCGCCCAGCCTCAAGCTCAAGGCCGCTGCTCAGCCCAATCAGATCGAAGTCTGGCGGGCCACGGCCGACACGCGCTGGCATCTGCGCCACAGCGGTCTGGCCCCGGTGCAGCATCAGTCCGAACAGCTCTGGCAGCCGAGCTGGCAGCCCTGGCCGGGTGAGGAAGTCACGCTCGAACTCTCGCGCCCGCAAGGCATTACCGGGCCGAGTCTGACCATGGACAGCCTGCGCCTGCAGACCCAGCCCGGCGCGCGCGTCACCAGCGTCAGTGCCGAACTCGTGCTGCGCTCCAGCCTCGGCGCCACCCATGTCGTACAACTGCCCGAAGGCGCCGAACTGGAGTCCGTTTTGATCGATGGCGCGGCCCAGCCGCTGCGCGCCGAAGGCCGCAAACTCGCCCTGCCGATTCACCCTGGCAGCCAGACCATCCTGATCCGCTGGCGCGAGCCGCAAGGCGTCGCCACGCTGCAGCACAGCGCGCAATTCGATGCAGGCGTGGCCGGCGTGAATGCCTACACCGCGCTGGAACTCGGCGCGGATCGCTGGATACTGGCCGTCGGCGGACCGCGCCTGGGCCCGGCCGTGCTGCTCTGGGGCTTGCTGATCGTGGTGCTGGGCGTGGCCGTCGCGCTGGCCCGCGCCCGCTTCGCCCCGCTGGGTATCGGTGCCTGGCTGCTGATCGCGCTGGGCACGGCGCAGGCCAGCCTCTACAGCGCGTTGATCGTGGCGCTGTGGTTCCTGCTGCTGGCCGCGCGCGGCCAGGTCGGTGCGAAGCTGCCACGCTGGGCCTTCAACCTGTTGCAGATCACGCTCGTGCTGTTCTCGCTGATTGCGCTGGGTGTGCTTTTCCACGCCATCCAGACCGGCCTGCTCGGCTCGCCCGACATGCTGATCGAAGGCAACGGCTCGCACGGCCGCTCGCTGTTCTGGTATCAGGATCGCATCACGGGCGCGGCGCCTTCGGCCTGGGCTTTTTCGCTGCCGATCTGGATCTATCGCGGCCTGATGCTGGCCTGGGCGCTGTGGCTCGCCGCCAGCGTACTGAAATGGGTGCGCTGGGCGTGGACGCTGTTCGGCACCGATGGCTACTGGCGGCCCGCGCCGCCCAAGCCGGCAAAACCGGTCAAAACGGGCACTCGCCCCACCCGCCCAGCGGACGAATCGGCTGAACCCTGATCCGCAACAAGGCATGCTGAAGAGCCGTAGCGGGCGGACCTCTTCAGCATGGCATGCCGCACAGGCAGGCGGGGTGCGGCTCTACAGGCAGAGCCCATCAAGCCTTCGAAACGTCCGGCGAAACCTTGATCTCGTCTTTAAGGTCCGTACAAACTTCAGCTGGCGGCGGACGGACTTTCTGCAACTGCATGCTGCTCAGGGAGTGATACAGCGGCGGCGAAATCAAGCGAGAAATCAGGGCGGCGACCAGAGCAGTCGCCATCAGGCTCAACACCATCGTGTGACCGTCCACCATCTCCATGACGATGATGAAAGAAGTAATCGGGGCCTGCGTCACCGCCGCCAGAAAACCGACCATACCCAAGGCAATCAGTGTCGGCATTGACGCCGAATTCGTTAGCAAGGCAATGTCGTGCCCCAGCCCGGCACCAATCGCCAGCGAGGGCGCAAAAATCCCACCCGGCACGCCGCTCCAGTAGGAAAGCCAGGTCGCAATGAACTTGATGCCGACGTAGAGGCTGGACATTTCGCTCGCGCCAGTCAGCCCGCTTTCCGTGTAACTGAAACCGCTGCCATGCGCAGCCCCTTGACTGACCAGCCCCAACACGGCGACGCCCAAACCACAGACCCCGGCAAAGATGACCGGGCGACTTGCGCGCAAACGCGAAAGAATGTCTTTTCCACCCAGCGACGACACAATCAGCAAGCGCGAAAACAGACCGCCCAAGGCCCCGGCAAGCAAGGCACACAGCAGCGCGGGGAAGATCAGCTCAAGCGAAACGGACGGGACGGCGATACCGCGAAAGTAGGTTCCGTTGCCGAAAAACGATACGGAGACCATCCCGGCCAGCACGATTGCGGTCACGATCAAGCCACTGGATCGTTGCTCGAAGCGACGGCTCATCTCTTCGATGGCGAATACCACTCCGGCCAGGGGTGCGTTGAAGGCCGCAGCAATCCCGGCGGCTCCGCCTGCCAGCATCAGGTCATTTGCCGTGATGTTCGATTTCTCGCTGAACCATCTTCGAAAACTGTGCATGACGCCGGCAGCAATCTGCACCGAAGGCCCTTCGCGACCGGTCGAGAATCCCGCCCCCAGCGCGAGTGCGCCGAGCGTGGCCTTGGCAAAAGCGACACGTAGCGAGACAAATCGTCCCAGCAAGTTTGGCGGCACTTCGCCGCTCAGGGCCGTCATCACTTGCGGAATCCCGCTACCCGCCGAGCCCTCGGCAAAGCGCCGGGTCAGCCACACCACCAGCATCCCCACCGCAGGCGTCAAGATCACAGGAAGCCAGACGTAGCGGTTGCGCATCAGCATGAACCAGGTGCTGGCCCACTCGGTCATGAAGGTAAAAACGACGACACACAAACCGGCAAACGAGGCGGCGGTCCACATCAGGATACGATCACGCCAAACCACAGGATCGGTAAAAATCCGGTGATCAATCCCCTCGCGCAAAGACTTCATGTTCAACATCTGGATTTGAATCTGCTCAAAGTTAAAAACATCGGCCTTCGACAGACATTCCCGCCTTGTTCATCGCCTTGGCGGATTGTCTCCCATCAACTGCAGTCTGTCCGAATGGCGTCTTCTGGCCAGGCCCGCAAAGCCGCACCGCCCGCCCGGCGGACGAATCGGGCGAAACCTGATCCGCAGTCAGGCATGCGGAAGAGCCGTAGCGGGCGGCACTCTTCAGCACGCCATGCTGTATAGGCAATCTGGATGCGGCTCTTCAGGCGGGCCGCCTGAAAGCCATTCAAACCCTTGCAACACCAACCTGACAAGCATTTTGCAGTGAAAACCGCCTCCCATCGACATATAGTTGTTATGTCACACAAACGACGCAGGGTTTACCCTAAACTCTAGCCTCAAGACCTCATTTTCCCCATCTGCATAAAGAGAGCCCAATGCGCATCCTTCCCCGTACGACCTGTGTGATTCTTTCCTGTCTGCTTATGGGCAACAGCTTTGCCCAGACGCCCGCGGCAGTGCCGGCCCCCCCGTCAGGCAGTTCCCCCGCACGGGCCGATGGCGTGCTGAAGACTGTAGCCCTGATCATGGGCGAGCCGAATTACTCCGTCGATAGCGCTTACCAGGAGCTGGAAGAGGGCTTCTACTCGCAGCCCGAATTGCTGCCGGGTGATCGCATGTTCGCGCCGATCTCCGAAATCGTCGTCAATCTGGGTGGTGAGGTTCAGCTGGATACGGCACAACAGGCTGGAACTTTCAGCCTCGCCGGCAAGACGCTACGCCTGCAGGCGGGTCAGCTGAACGCCCTGCTTGACGGCAAACCCGTGCAAACCGACATCGCCCCGCAATGGCGCAACGGCAACCTGTGGGTTTCGCTGTACTGGGTCTTCGATCAGTTCGGTGCTTACACAAAATGGGACAAGACGCGTCAGCGCTTTACGGCTTCGCTGGTTCTGCCCGTGAGCAAAAAGATAGCCAGTCTGGCGAAGGGTGGCCCGGTCACCGAGCGCACGCTGCTGACGCAGACCCCGGACTTCTGGGCCAGCGCAGAAGGCACAAAGGTGGCCGATGTTGTGCTGGGCTACCAGAACAGTGATGGCGGCTGGCCAAAACTGGAAAACGATACGAACCTCACCATCCCCGTCAATCGCAGCGCCCTGACCGGTTTCAAAAGCAAGTCCACGATTGACAATGACGCGACCACCAAGCAGATCGTCGTGCTGGCGCGCGCCTATCAGGCAACCCGTCAGGAACGCTTCCGCAACGGCGTCGACAAAGGGCTGGACTACCTGATGGCTGCTCAGTTGCCTAACGGCGGCTGGCAACAGAACTGGCCGAACCCGCTGGGCTACAAAGCGCGGATTACCTTCAACGATGACGCAATGGCCAACGTACTGGAAGTGCTGCGCGATGTCGCCAGCCTCAGCCGCGACTTCAGCTTCGTCACTTCCGTGCAGGCGCGACGTGCGCACGCCGCCTACGACGCGGGGATCGCGTTGATCCTCAAAGCCCAGATCCGCGTTGCCGGCAAGAAGACTGGCTGGGGCGGTCAGTACGACGAAAACACACTGCAACCTGCCATGGGCCGCGCTTTCGAGCTGGCTTCGATCAGTGGTGGCGAAAGCGTGAACGTGGTGCGTTTCCTCATGAGCATCGAAAAACCTTCGGCTGAAGTCCAGCAGGCAGTACAGGATGCTGTCGCCTGGCTGGACAGCGCGAAAATCACCGGCGTGAAACGTGTGCGCAAGGAAGACCGCACGCTCGAATACGGCTTCGATTTCGTCATGGAAAACACCGGCGGCAGCGATGTCACCTGGGCTCGCTTCTATGCACTGGAAACCGGTCGCCCGCTCTTTGCTGCCCGTGACAGCAAGCCACGCGCACATTTCGAAGATGTCAGCTACGAGCGCCGCGTGAAATACAACTGGTACACCAGCGAAGCCGCGACGCTCCTGAGCACAGACTATCCCGCCTGGATCAAACGGCAAGGGCTGAAGTCCGTCCTCGGCGCCCGTCGCTGAGCATCTGCTCGCCGGGCTGGATGCAGAGCGACACAGCCGTCGCTCCGCATCCAGCCAGCGCTCCCGCAGCACCGCATGCGCAGGGCACAATGCAGGCAGCAACCGCCCGGTCGAGTGCCGGGCGTTTTTCCATTTGAACGCCTCATCTCCCGAAGGAAGCCCGGCATGATCGATCTCTTCTACGCCCCCACACCCAACGGCCACAAGCTCACCATCCTGCTCGAAGAGTTGGGCCTGCCGTATCGCATCATCCCGATCAACATCCGCAAGAACGACCAGTTCCTGCCAAGCTTCCTGGCCATCGCGCCGAACAACCGCATCCCGGCTATCACCGACCATGATTTCCCCGGCGGCCCGCTGAACCTGATGGAATCCGGCGCGATCCTCACCGTGGAAGCCGAACTTCACGGCAAGTTCCTGCCGGCCAGCGGCCACGCCCGCGCGCTGGTGTTGCAGTGGCTGAACTGGCAGATGGGCGGCCTCGGCCCGATGGCCGGCCAGAATCATCACTTCAACCAGTTCGCACCGGAGAAAATCCCGTACGCGATGAAGCGCTACACGGACGAAACCGCGCGGCTTTACGGCGTCTTGAACAAGCAGCTCGACGGCAGCGACTACGTGGCCGGCGATTACTCGATTGCCGACATGGCGATTTACCCCTGGGTGCTGCTGCACGAGCGCCAGCTGATGGACATGAGCCAGTTCCCGCACATCGTCGCCTATCTGACCCGCATCGGCGAGCGCCCGGCGGTGCAGCGCGCCTATGCGAAGGCGGCTGAATTCGACTACGAACGCAGCCTGACCGAGGAAAAACTGCAGGGCATCCTGAAGAGCCGCGCCTGACGGACGTCTACGGATACCCAGCCCGCTCCGCCACGCCCCGCGGGCCTCTTCAGGCACGCGTGGCGATCGAGGGAAACGCGAGTGGCCCCGCCAACTGCGTCACTGGCAATCGTTGCGGCGCAGGCGCTGAGCCCTGCTGACAGGCTTTGTCACACAAAACATACGTAGGCGTATTCAAGCTGTAACACGCCTCCCTGATGATCGCGGGCTTTCAACGCTGCCCGATCGGGCACACATCAGGGGTCATCCAGCAATGCCGCAACTCGACATCTACCGCCCCAGCGCCTGCGCGCTGGCCGTTTTCATCGCACTGAACCTGGCTGCGTGTGGCGGCGGAGGCTCCAGTAGCAGCAACGACAACACCAGCAGCAGCACCAGCGACACTCCCGCAGCTCCTGCAGGCCTGGGCTATGCCGAGACGGCCGACGCCCCCAGTGGTGTGCTCGCCTATATCGACACTGGCGCCACCAATCAGCGCGGCCTGGCTTGCATGGCGACGCTGGAGAGCAATGCCGGCGTACGCGTTCTCAAGGGCTTCCTCGACATGTGGGCACCATTGGCGGCGGCTGACGGCAAGGTATATGTCGATGCCGACGTTGCAGCAGCCGCAGACGGCAGTTGCCCGGCAGTTGCCAAATCGAGCTGGGCCGGCATTCCCGGTGACGCTACGGATGGCAAAGTGCTCAACGCTGCCGTTCATGCCGCCAACATCGATTATGTGAAGACGGCCACCAAGAACCGCAGCACCGAGCAAGCCTTGGCTGCCTACATGGATGATCGGCGCAAAAAAGGTTACAGCATCGCTGACGGCATGGGCCCGCTCACCAGCATCTGGCGCACAGGCACAGGCCAGACCACCACCATCGTTGCCCCGGTCGACGCCAACGCAGCCGTAACCAAGGTAGATGACAGCGGCAACAATCTCGGCTTGACCACCTCCGCACTTGGCACTGCCGTCACCTTCATCGACAGCGGCAACATCGTCGATGGTTCCACCGAACCCGCCAAACGCTTCTTCAAGTATGCCCGCCCCTATCGCTGGAGTACCGACGTCATCGTCGTGCCTTCACTCGAATCTGCCAAGAGCAGCAACGCTGCCACCGACGGCGGCTTCCCCTCGGGCCACACCGCCGAAGCCTGGCGCGATGCGCTGCCAATGGCTTACCTCTTCCCGCAGCGTTATCAGGAACTCATCACCCGCGCCATGGAAATGGGTGAAAGCCGCATCCTTGCCGGCATGCATTCGCCGCTGGATGTGATGGGTGGCCGCGTGCAAGCCATCGCCGTGGTGGCCTACAGCCTGAACAAGACCGACCAGCTCAAGGCCACCGCCGCCCGCAAGCAGGTGCAGGACTATCTGATGGCCCAGACCGGTACGAGCGACTTCAACGCCCTGCTGGAAAAGGCCCGCACCCCCGTCACCAGCGACAAGGCCAACGCCAACTACGACCGCTTTTCTAACTACGCCGCCAACAAAACCTTCTTCAGCGAAAAACTGAGCTATGGCCTGCCCAAGATCGCGGCCAATGACGGCAAGGCGCCGACCGTGCCGAAGGGCGCAGAAGTGCTGCTGGAAACCCGCCAGCCCTATCTGACCGCAGCGCAACGCCGTGTGGTGCTCAAGACCACCCAGATCGATTCTGGCTATCCGCTGGCCAATGACGAAGAAGGCTGGGGCCGCCTGAACCTGTTTGCGGCTGCCGATGGCTATGGCGCCTTCAATGGCGACGTCAGCGTGACGATGGACGCCAGCCTTGGCGGTTTCAATGTCACAGACAGCTGGCGCAATAACATCGCTGGCAGCGGCAAGTTGAGCAAGCTCGGCACAGGCACCCTGCGTCTGGCTGGCGACAACAGTTTCAGCGGCGGCACCCAGTTGAATGCCGGCACCCTGGCGGCGGATTCGGTGAGCGCGCTGGGCAAGGGCGACGTGTATGTCAGCGCCGGCACTTTGCTGTGTAACGCACCGGGCAAGCTGGCCATTGGCGGCGCCTACACCCAGCTGGCCGGCACATTGCAACTGGCTTTGAGCAGCAGCACGCAAGGCACCCTGAGCATCACTGGCACCGCCACCCTCGCGGGTGGTGCCCTGCGCGTAAGCTTCCCGGGCAGCTACAAGCCGGCCGTGGGCGACACGCTGACGGTGCTGACGGCGGCCAAACGTAATGGCAGCTTCAGCAGCATCACCGTTGACGGCTTCAAGGTCACCCCGACCTACACCGCGACCGGCGTTCTGCTGCATATCGACAGCTGATCGCAGTAGCTTCCAGAGGCGCATGCAGCCTGCCTGTGCAGGCTGCATGCCCGAAGAAGGCCACTCCGTGCGGCTCTACAGGCAGTCGATTGCTTACCTCATCTGCCCAAGCTGGAAACGCGCCACGCTGGCTCTGAGCGTACCGGACAGATTGTTCATGTCTGAAGAAGCGCCCGACATCGCGCTTGCCGCAGCCGTGTTTTCATCAACCATCTGTACGACGCTTTCGACACGTACGGCAATATCGCGGCTGGCAGCGGACTGCTCTCTCAAGGCCGACGATACCTCGTCAATCACCCCCATCACGGCCTGAGCCTCGACATCAATCTCACTCACGGTTTCCCCGGCGCGATGCGCCATTGCAAGCCCTTCTTGCACCGAGCTTACGGCGCCTTTCAGTCGATCCATCATGGCGTGGGTGCCGCCCTGTATGGAGCCAACCATCGCGCTGATTTCCGCAGTCGATTTCGTGGTTTTTTCTGCAAGTTTCCGCACTTCGTCCGCCACCACTGCAAAGCCACGTCCCTGCTCGCCGGCACGGGCCGCTTCGATTGCAGCATTCAAGGCCAGCAGATTGGTTTGATCGGCAACTTCCTTGATGACCAGCACGATTGAAGAAATCCGCTCGGACTCCCGCCCGAGCAATTGCGCCTGCTCGGCACTCTCACGCATGGTCTGCGCGGCGGAGTCAATCTGGGCGATCATTTGCTGGATTGCACGCGAACCTGAATTGGCCTTGTTGCTGGCCTGCGTTGAGGCATGGCGTGCCGTCTGTGAAATCTCGGAAATATGATCCACGCTGGTGGACATCTCTTCCAGCGCAGCGGCCATGGCCGAGGCCGACTCGGACTGGCTTTCAATGCTGCTGAGGACCGTCCTGGAGCTGCCCTCCAATTGCGTAGCCGCCACCCCGACCCTGCCAGCGCCATCGCTGACTTCAGCCAAAGCGTGATTGAGCGAGTCCGTCATCTGACCGAATGCCGTCTGCAGCATTCCGATTTCATCACGCGAACTCACCTTTATATGTCGACTGAAATCGCCCTGCGCAAGACAATTTGCATACTCAACCAGCTCGCCGATTGGCTGGGTTATCGAACGTGTGACCAACAAGGCACACCCCAGCCCGGCGAGCGTTGAAATCACAAAAGCCACGATCAGCGTCACCAGAATCGCGCGCGCGTTTGCGTGCAACTGCGCCATTTCCTCGCGAGAGCTCTGCTGTACGGCTTTAATGAGCTTGTCCGCAGCACCCTGCAAAGCCGCCGCGTGCGCGCCGCCTTTGCCCACCGAAGCGACGGCGGCAGCCTGATCTCCTGCAATCGCAAGACGCGTGGTTTCCTCAGTAGCAGACTTGAGTATTTCAGCCGCTTTCGCAATCACCGTGGCCTGCTCTTTCGTCTCCGCGACTGTGACGCTCAGAAACGGTTCGACCCCCTTCTGCACTGCCTCGATTGCTGTGAACAGCTTGGCTGCCACATTCGCGACACCCGCCGCATCTTTCTGCAGCAGCAGGTCACGCGCGGTAATCCGGAAGACCATCACTTCACGCAGCAGCGCTGCGGCCGCTTCCGTACGATCAATCCCTTCGCGCTCCACTCGCTTAGCCCGGTCCTGAATGTCCAGCGCCTCGAATCCGACCACTGCCGTCGCGCAGCCAAACAGCAACAGCACTGCGCCAAATGCAGCCAAAAGCCGCTTCCCGATAGCGAGATTTTTCATGACCAACCTTTCTTTCCCGGTCGGATGCCGGGGTGTGAACGATATTGTTGATATCTGCAAGCAGCCGCTATTGCAGTTTGTCAGAGCCATCGAAAGCGCACTGCACAGCCACCCTCCATAACGACAGTAGGGATTCATTGCTAAAACCCGTTCGCAGACCAATGCCCGTAAGGGCATTGACCCGGCTCCGCACAAGCGCGGCTGAACCGCCAACGACCCGCCCAAAGATCCGCACCCAGCGGACTTCTTCAGCCACCCTGCCCGCACAGGACCGCCCGGTGCGGCTCTACAGGCAGCCCTTGCGCTGTCGCCTTCCGTACCAGAATCCTTGTCGCCAAGCCGACACCGAACACCCGTAAAAACTCTGAAACCCTTGCTACAGCTAGCCTGATCCGATCCGGCACGGGCTTTGCACCAGTCATCGCAAACAGATTATCGGGAGTTCGACATGGCCATCCCTGGAACAGCACTCACCCTCAACGGCAATACTGGCAACAGCGGCGGCGGCTGCAGCGCCGGCAGCTGCGGTACGAAGCCCGCACAAGTCGCCAGCCTCGCTGCCGACATCCAGAAGAAAGTGCAGGACCATCCCTGCTACTCGGAAGAGGCGCACCACCACTTCGCGCGCATGCACGTGGCGGTCGCTCCGGCCTGCAACATCCAGTGCAATTACTGCAATCGCAAGTACGACTGCAGCAACGAATCCCGCCCCGGCGTGGTCTCCGAAGTGCTGAACCCGGCGCAAGCGATCAAGAAGACCCTGGCCGTAGCCGCCGCGATTCCGCAGATGAGCGTGCTCGGCATCGCTGGGCCGGGTGACGCGCTGGCCAACCCCGCGCGCACTTTCGAAGTCTTCAGCGAGCTGCAAAAACGCGCGCCGGACATCAAGCTGTGTCTATCCACCAACGGCCTGATGCTGCCGCAATACGTCGAGCAGATCGCTGCGGCGAATGTCGATCACGTCACCATCACCATCAACTGTATCGACCCGGATGTGGGCGCACAGATCTATCCGTGGATCTTCTGGAATCACCGCCGCATCATGGGCCGCGAGGCCGCTGAAATCCTTATCGCCCAGCAGCAGAAGGGTCTGGAGATGCTGGTGGCGCGCGGGATTCTGGTGAAGGTGAATTCGGTGATGATTCCCGGCATCAACGACGAACACCTGAAGGAAGTCTCGCGCGTGGTGCGTGCCAAGGGCGCCTTCCTGCACAACGTGATGCCGCTGATTTCGGAAGCCGAGCACGGCACGCATTTCGGCCTCACCGGCCAGCGCGGCCCGACCTCCGAAGAACTGCAAGCCCTGCAGGATGACTGTGCGGGCGAGATGAACATGATGCGCCACTGCCGTCAGTGCCGTGCCGATGCAGTCGGCATGCTCGGTGAGGATCGCGGCTCCGACTTCACGATGGATAAAGTGGAGCTGATGGAGATCGACGCTCAGTTCGAACAGGCCGCCATGCAGCGCCGTGTAGCCCTGCGTGAAGCCATCAACGCCGAACTGGAAGCCAAGCGCGACGCCCATCACGCGCAGGTCATCACCTTGCAACGTCCAGCAAAAACCCTCGGCCGTCCGGTCAGAATGGCTGTAGCGAGCAGTGGCGGCGGCCTGATCAACCAGCACTTCGGCCACGCCAAAGAATTCCTGATTTACGAAGCCAGCAGCGAGGGTGTGCGCTTCCTCGGCCATCGCAAGGCCGCCCAGTATTGCGGCGGGGAAGCGGATTGCGGCGAAGCCGAGAACACCCTGGCACGCACCATCGCAGTGCTGGCCGATTGCGAAGTGGTGCTGTGTTCGCGCATCGGTTTCGAGCCCTGGGGCAAGCTGGAATCCGCCGGCATCATGCCCAATGGCGAGCACGCGTTGGAGCCCATCGAAGAGGCTGCAGCCGCGGTGTGGCAAGCAATGCTGAACGCCGGCAAGCTGAGCGTGGCGCCGTTTGAAGATCAGAAAAGGGCTTGAAAATCAGTACTGAGGATTGAGTGCTGAGTGCTGAGTAAAACCGTGGCCCGGATTTTGCGAGGGGTTGTTATCGCCACGTTGTAAATCGACGGCTGTGGCGTACCGGCGGAAGCATTTACTCAGCACTCATTGCTCAGTACTCGGCACTTTCCGACGGAACGGAGGAATAGATGGCCTTGGAAATTGTTGATGGCTGCGTGAATTGTTGGGCTTGTCTGCCGCTGTGCCCGAACGAAGCAATCTTCGAGGCCAGCCCGCATTTCCTGATTGATGCGGATCTGTGCAGCGAATGCGTGGAAGCCTTTGCCACGCCGCAGTGTGCGGCGATCTGTCCGGTCGAGGGCGTGATCATCGACGAGCTGGGCGTAATGCTGAACCCGCCCGGCTCATTGAGCAGCCGGCCTGCACAGGCCAATGCAATGGGAGCATGACATGACGACCATTCATTTCTGGGAGAAGCCGGGTTGCCAGACCAACGCCCGGCAAATTGAAGCCCTGCGCTCAGCGGGACATGAATTGATCGTGCATGATTTGTTGAGCGAAAAATGGACGCCTCAGCGCCTGCTGGATTTTTTCATCGACCTGCCCATCGACCGCTGGTTCAATCCAAATGCGCCCAAGGTGAAGTCCGGTGAAGTCGTGCCGAGCATGTTCGATGTCGGCTCTGCCCTGCAGGCCATGATTGCCGAACCCCTGCTGATCCGCAGCCCTTTGATCGAGATCGGCTGCACCCGGATGGCGGGCTTCAACAGCGTGTACGTGGATGGACTGATCGACTCGAACGCTCAGCCCGACGAAGCCTGCTCGGCCCACCAGCACGCGTGCAGTACATCCTGATCAGCCAAAAAGCCGCCATGCAGGCAAGTCCTCCGCTGTTGCGTTTTGCTCCGCCCGAAACAGCTACTCGCAACAAACCCGATCACGCCAGCCTGCGCAACCATGCGCGCGGCGCCCTGCTCGGTCTGGCTCTGGGTGATGCGCTTGGGGCTACGGTGGAATTCATGACCCCGCGCGAAATCCGCGCCCAATATGGCTGTCACAAACTCATTCGTGGCGGTGGCTGGCTGCGCCTGGCGCCTGGGCAGGTCACCGACGACACGACCATGGCCCTGGCGCTGGCCGAAGCCTGGCTGATCAATCGTCAGCCTCCGGGTGCCGAAGACTATGCCCGCGCCTTTGACGAATGGATGCGCGACAAACCGGTTGATATCGGCAATACGGTGCGCCGTGGCATCGTACGTTTTCGCAACACCGGCGAAGCCTGCGTGCCGCCCTCCACCGACGCCGGCAATGGCGCCACCATGCGCTGCGCGCCGATTGCGCTGGCCCTGCTCGGCGCCCCCGCCGACGCCACCGCCACCGCCACACTGGCTCAGGCCCGCGTCACCCATCACAACCCGTTGACCGACGCAGCCACGGTCAGCGTAGTACGCATGGTGCAGGCCGGTATTCAAGGGGATGGCATTCGCGGCGTAATGGCCCAGGCCAATCTGCTGGCACGGGACTTCGACGTCTTCAGCTTCCGTGGCAAGCAGATGGAAAACCCGACCGGCTACATCGTCGACAGCATGCGCGCCGTATTGCAAGCCATCGACGTGAACGACAACTTTGAATCCGTACTCGTTGATGTTGTAAACCGGGGCGGTGATGCCGACACCACCGGCGCCATCGCCGGCATGGTCATGGGTGCGCTGTGTGGCGAAGACAACCTGCCCGAGCACTGGCTGCGCGAGCTGAATCCCGCTGTGTATAAACGCTGTCAGGTCTATGCAGATGAACTGATTGCGCGCTCGCCGGCTTGGCGAGAGGATTGAAGGCACTGAGCATCTACTGTCAATCCAGAGCAGGCAAAAACCGCGCCCCTCCGCTCATTCCGTCGAATATCGCCAGTCCAGGCTCGTTTTCAGCGCAACAGGGGATTGAGGGCGGCAACAAACCTGTGCAGGCACCGACACAGGCGCGGCACTTTTCCTTGGCCACGTCAATGAACGGCAGAGCCAGTCGGACCACCGTTAACTTGCGCAAGGCCTGACCACACCACGAATCCGCTAACACAGCCCAAAGTCGGCGCAGAGGCTCAATCCTGCATTGGCGCCAGCCGATGAGCGCAGCCAACACGGCTAGAACCATGCCTGGCCGGCTCGCCCTTAATTTCGGCCCCTTCCATCCACGTGCGCGCCGTGCAGCATGGAGGACGGGCGACTCATGCGAAAACTGCTCAAACGCGAGCGACCATCCATTAAACTTGGTCACAGCACCAGCGGCACCCGAAAACTCGGCTAGCCGCACTGAATGTCGGGACTGAGCGCTAAATAGTGTCAGTGGTAAAACTCTTAGCCCGTTCGGACATACATCCACACCAATACCGCTTGTCTAATATGGGTAATCAGCTAGCGGTACATCAGCCCGCATGCCTATGTAGCAAGAATTGAAAACCCGAACAGCAGTTATAAGTGTTTGGATGCGCCTTGAAACGTTCTCTTTCAGAATCGTATCGTTCCTGGAACGTACATGAGGGTGAAGTGCGCATGAAAAAAATAAGAGGGGTGGCGCTTTGATGCAGAATCAGGAGATGTTTGAGAAAGGAAGACCTTCAGAAGCTGAGATTCTGGAAGCTTCCAGCACGATGCGAAGCACCTTCCCCATCGTCGGAATTGGCGCCTCGGCCGGAGGTCTGGACGCCTTCGAGCACTTCTTCCGCGCCTGCCGCGAAGATACCGGAATGGCTTTCGTGCTGGTGCCGCACCTTGATCCCAATCATGCAAGCATGCTGACCGAGATCCTGCAGCGCTGTACCAGCATGCCTGTCGTTGAAGCCGAAGATCGACTCGCGGTTGAGCCGGATCACGTTTACGTAATCCCGCCCAATCGCGAGATGTACATCATGCATGGCGTCTTGCAAGTTGCCATGGCCGAGCGCGCACGCGGCCTGCGCACGCCCATCAACTCGTTTTTCCGCTCGCTGGCAGCGGATCAGGCTGATCGCGCCATCGGTATCGTCCTCTCCGGCACCGGTAGCGATGGCAGTCTGGGCTTGATGGCGATTCTTGAAGCGGGCGGAGTCACACTGGTGCAAGACCCGACCACAGCCAAATACGACGGTATGCCCTCCAGTGCGATTGAAGCGGGCTACGCGACCAAAATCCTGACGGCAGAAAAAATGCCGGCCGCTTTGCTGGCGGGAGTTCGCAGCTTTGTAGAAACGGAAGTGCTGCCGCCCGAGCCCAAGTCGGATAGCAGCTTGCGAAAAATTCTTGCTCATTTGCGCAGCGCTACCGGTCATGACTTTTCCCTGTACAAGAAGAGCACCATTGGCCGGCGCATCGAGCGGCGCATGGCGCAGCACAACCTTGACGATGCCGATGTATATGCCCGTTTCCTCGTGGAAAATCCGGCCGAGGTGCATGTGTTGTTCAGAGAGTTGCTGATCAACGTAACGCGTTTCTTTCGGGATGCCGAAGCCTTTGCCGCGCTGAAGGCGGATATCCTGCCAGGCCTGTGTGAAGACAAGCCGGATGACTATGTGTTCCGCGTCTGGGTGGCTGGCTGTGCCAGCGGCGAAGAGGCGTATTCGATCGCCATCCTGCTGCGCGAGATGCTGGATGAGCGGCCTCTGCCTTTTTCGGTACAGATCTACGCGACCGATCTGGATGACGAGGCCATCGCCTTTGCCCGAGCAGGAATCTATCCGCATTTGATCGAGCAGGATCTAAGCCCGGAGCGTCTACGCCGCTTCTTCATCAAAGAAGAGGACGGCTATCGGGTTAAAAAGGAAATTCGCGAGATGGTGGTGTTTGCCATCCAGAATGTAATCAAGGATCCGCCCTTCACCCGGCTCGATCTGCTGTGTTGCCGTAACCTGATGATCTATCTGGAAGTCGAGCTGCAGGATCGCCTGATTCCAGTGTTTCATTACGCGCTCAAGCCAGGCGGTGTCTTGTGCCTGTCTCCCTCCGAAAGCATCGGCAACCATACCGATTTGTTCGCCCCGATCAACCGCAAATGGAAGTTTTACCGCGCTACGCCCACCTACAAATCCTCGCGTGCCGTGATCGCGCATGGTTTGTCCTGGAGCCCCGATAGCGTAGTCAAAGCACCTGATGGACTCATGAAAAATAGCCCTGACTTCAATTTCGCTGAACAGACCCGCAGGGTCTTGTTGCAATACTTTGCGCCGGCCTCGGTGGTCACCGATCTGCAGGGCGAGACGCTTTACGTGCATGGCGACACAGGCAAATACCTGCGCCCTGCGCCCGGCCAGGCCAGTCTGAATGTGATTGAAATGGCCCGCGAGGGGCTGGGGCCGGATCTGCGTCTGGCGATTCGAGCGGCCGCCCAAGAAGGCACAGCTACTCTGGATCGTCAGATTCCGATGGAAAGCAACGGCGCCTTCGTGATGGTCAGCCTCGGCGTGCGTCCCCTACCCGGTCTGGATCCACGGCAGAACCTGCTTTTGATCAGCTTCCAGGATGTCGCCAGTCCTCCGCCAGCCAAATCGGGGCGAAAACGTGCGCTCAAACCCGCCGAACTGAGCCGTATTGAAGAGCTGGAGCACACGCTGGCGCACCTGAAGGAGAGTCATCAGGCGACAGTGGAGGAGCTGCAGGCCTCCAACGAGGAAATGAAATCCAG
Source organism: Uliginosibacterium flavum (assembly GCF_040566545.1). Lineage (NCBI taxonomy): Bacteria > Pseudomonadati > Pseudomonadota > Betaproteobacteria > Rhodocyclales > Zoogloeaceae > Uliginosibacterium > Uliginosibacterium flavum. The sequence goes on along the minus strand of NZ_JBEWZI010000005.1, from coordinate 139,123 downwards.
CAATGAAGAATTACAGTCGACCAACGAAGAACTGCAGTCCACCAATGAAGAGCTGGAAACCTCGAAAGAGGAACTGCAGTCAGTCAATGAAGAGCTGATCACGGTCAATGCCGAGCTGCAGAGCAAGATAGAGCAGTTGGCGAGCGCGCAGAACGACATGAAAAACCTGCTCGACAACGTCAAGGTCGGGATCATATTCCTCGATCAGCAGATGGTGATCCGCAGCTTTACCCGCGACGCGACGCGCGTCTATCGTCTGGCAAGCTCGGATGTAGGGCGACCCTTGAGCGATATTCGCTCGGCTGTGGACGGGGATGATCTGCTGGTTGCGGCCAAGGTGGTGCTGGAGTCGCTGATTCCTTATGAGTGCGAATTGCATATCAACCATGACACCTGGCTGCTGGCACGCATCCAGCCTTACCGCACCCTGGATAACGTAATCGACGGCGTAGTGCTGACCTTCACCGATATCACTTCGCGCATCAAGGCGGTCGCCATGCAAGAGGCACTGATGCTGGCTGAAGGCATTATCAATGCGATTCGCGAACCCATGCTGGTGCTGGATAGTGTCTTGAACGTGGTCTCGGCCAGCGATTCTTTTTATCGCGAATTCAGGCTTGCGCCGGAAAATACAGTGGGGCACCGGCTTTACGACATTGCTGACCATCTGTGGGATCAGCCGGATCTGCGGGAACGGCTGCAGAAAACGCTGCGCAACAGGGCCGGATTTGAGGGCTGTGAGCTGGCACTGGACTTTCCCGGCGTGGGTCATCGTTCCCTGTTACTGAATGCGCGGCATTTTATCGGCACGGTCAGTAACCAGGCCTTGCTCTTGTTATCGATGCAGATCCAGCCATGAACGCAAAGGCCTCAAGGTATGCACCGCATGGCGCGCAGCAGTTGCGCGCCGAGGCTGAGTCCTTTCTGCGGCAAACCTTGAGCGCTGAGGCCGAAGCACGCTCGCGTGACGAAGTTCTGCACGAACTGCATGTGCACCAGATTGAACTGGAGATGCAGAACGAGGAACTGCGGCAAGCGTATACCGCGCTGGAAGCTGCACGTGATCGGTATGTGGATCTGTACGAATTTGCCCCTGCGGCTTACCTCACGTTGACGCCAAGTGGCATGATTGAATCAATCAATCTTGCCGGCGCGAACTTGCTGGGCTTGGAACGCCAGAAATTGATCCACCGGCGCTTTGCACGCTTTATCGCCGATCAGGATCGGGATCGCTGGCACCTGCTGACGCATCGCATGTTGATTGAGGGCGGGCATGAAAAACGCAGCATGGATCTGGTGCTGCAGCGCGATGACGGATCTACGATCAACGCGCATCTGGATTGCCTGTGCCGGGTGGGCGAAGATACGTCTCGCGTGCTGCGCGTAACCCTGACCGACGTCACGCCGATTCACCAGGCGGCCGTCGCCGCACGCGTGGCGGCGATTGCGTTCGAATCCCAAGAGGGGATTTTCGTGACGGATTCTGCGCGCAGAATCTTGCGGGTCAATCGCGCCTTCACCGAGCTGACCGGCTATTCCGCCGATGAGGTGATCGGCCATACGCCGAGCCTGTTGCGCTCAGGCCGTCATGGCCCGGAGTTTTATGCCGCTCTGGAGGCATGCCTGCAACAGAGCGGAACCTGGCAGGGCGAAATATGGAACCGCCGCAAGAATGGCGAGATCTATCTGGAGTGGCTGATGATCACGGCGGTGAAGGATGAGATGGGCGCTATCACCCACTACGTCGCGACGCTGAATGACATCACCGCGCGCAAGGCTGCGGTGGCCGAAATCGAGCGCCTGGCTTTTTATGATCCTCTGACCCAATTGCCGAATCGGCGCCTGATGCGTGATCGTCTGGAACAGGCGCTGGCTAACACTGCACGCCGTCAGTGCTACGGCGCCTTGATGATGATTGATCTGGACCATTTCAAGATGCTCAATGATACGCAGGGGCACGACGTGGGGGATCAGTTACTGGTGGAGGTCGCCAGCCGGCTGCAGTCCTGTGTGCGCGTGGGCGATACCGTTGCACGCTTGGGTGGGGATGAGTTTGTGGTGATTCTGGAAAATCTGGACCAGGGTCGAGACGCCATCATGCAGGCAGAGGGCGTCGCACTGAAAATCATGGAGCGGCTCAGCGAGCAAGCCTATCTGCTGGATCTGACCGTACCCGGCGGGCCTGTGAATCAGCGTAGCCATCGCTCGAGCCTGAGTACGGGCATTACCTTGTTTGGCGATGTGCCGGTCAGCGTCGATGAACTGATGAAGCGCGCCGACACCGCGATGTATCAAGCCAAGGCCGAAGGGCGCAATGCGGTGCGTTTTTTTGACCCCCGTATGCAGGAGGCCGTCATGGCGCGCGCCGCTCTGGAGGTGGATCTGCGCAATGGCTTGGCGGAGAAACAATTTGTTTTGCACTATCAGCCACAGGTGAATGCTGATGGCCGGGTGATTGGTGCCGAGGCCTTGCTGCGCTGGCAGCATCCCGAGCGCGGGCTGGTCGCGCCGGTTGAACTTATTTCGTTGGCTGAAGATGTCGGTCTGATCGTGCCACTGGGGCAGTGGGTGATCGAAACAGCGTTTGCTCAACTTGCCGCTTGGGGGGCTCAGCCCGATCGGGCGCATCTGAATCTGGCCGTGAATGTCAGCGCCCATCAGTTCCGCAGTGCCGATTTCGTCAGCCAGGTTCTGGCGGCTCTGGAGGCCACAGGGACCAACCCGCATCATATCAAGCTGGAGCTGACCGAAAGTTCGCTGATCGATAGCGTGGAACATGTCATCGGCACGATGCTTGCGCTCAAGGAACTGGGCATCCACTTCTCGCTGGATGATTTCGGCACGGGCTATTCATCGCTGGGATTGTTGAAGCGCTTGCCCATTGAGGAATTGAAGATTGACCGTGGCTTTGTACGCGACATCCTGCACGACGCCAGCGATGCGGCCATTGCCCGTACGGTTGTTGCGCTGGGGGAATCTTTTGGCTTAAGTGTAATTGCCGAAGGTGTCGAGACCGTGGAGCAGCGAGATTTTCTGCACGGCATTGGATGCAGGGAGTTTCAGGGAAACCTGTTCAGCAAAGCCTTGGCTTTACCAGAATTCGAAGCATTTATGACGAAACAATGAATATCCCAGAAAACAGAATCCCGCGAAAAACAGGGCCTTTCCGAAGCGAACAGGTAGCAAAAAAGTCAATGGCCTGAAGTGCTGCCTTAGTGGGCAGGCCTACCAGACTCCCAAGCCATAGCTTACTAAGCTTCAAAAACATTCCTGACGACAAGCCTCCCTCTCAGGCCATCCGATCATGAGTTTGGCTTTCTTTGAATGTTGGCCCGCACTGACTTCACAAAAACCCGTTTGCTGACAGCTGTTCTACGGTTCGCTGCGAGTCCAGGCCAATATTTGAGAGTTTACTGTCCGTGGAAGCGAATCCGCGTCCAACGCTCATACCCCATCCGGGGTTCGTGTGATTTGACGCCGGGGCTTAACCCCGCACTCAGCGAAGGACGACCGTGTCCGACTCATCCAAACCCAGCAATAACGCCACCCTGCTTGGGCCCACAGGTCTTTGGCTCATCGTAAAAAAGTCCATCAGCCGACTGCAGGATTGGTTTGCAATCCAGTCGCTCACCGTCAAGCTGGCCGTGCTTGCGGCGGCGATCCTGATTCCGGGGTCCGCGATTTACTCGGCGGTGCTCATGCAGAAGCAGGCGGCTCTGGCCGAACAGGTCAAGGCCATACCCACTGACGGCACGGCAGGCGAAAGCATGTGGTCGTTCAAGAACGATCTGCCCGTCGTGTTTGGTTCGGGCTCAATGTTGAGCTTCGTAGAGTCTCATCAGGTCGAGCGCATCATCGTGATCTACAAGCCCCTGCTGTGGAACATATCAGATCGCATCGTCCTGATCGAATCGCAAAACAAGCAATACGCCTACTACCCAAGCGACATGGAGACCAAGATATTCACCGACAAGGCGGTTGACGCATCCTGGGGCAGCAAGCTTGTCTTCATCCCGCGTAGCGAACTCAGCCCCAAAAACCGTCAATTGGTCGAACGCCTGGATCTGCGGTTTTCCGGAGCCCGCCCTATCTCCGAGCAGGATGGCTGGAAAGCGGGTGTCAGCGGCGTGCTGTCGGCGGCATTGATGCTCAGTCTGGTGGGCTTTCTGTTCTTTCAGCTCAAAGGCCAGTTCAAATCACTCAAGTTCATCGAGCCGGGCCAGATTAACGGCTCCATCGACGAACTGGTCGGCATGGACGACATCAAGGCCGAAGTTGCGCAGATCAAGGACCAGTATCATCGCCGCGCGGAGTATGCCGAATATGGCATCAGCAAGCCCTTTAATGTGATGTTCAGCGGCCCGGCAGGCACCGGCAAAACCAAGCTGGCCAGCTATCTGGCCAAGGAACTCAATCTGCCAATCCTGTTCCACTCCGCCGCCAATCTGGAGACTGGTTTTGTCGCCGGCGGCTCGAACACCCTGAGTCGCATTCTCGCCATGGCAAAACGGCGCGAGCGCTGCATCATTTTTCTGGACGAAGCCCAGGATCTGTTCATGAAGCGCGGCGGCCGCCATCGCAAATTCGACGACGACACAGCGAACACCTTGCTGTCCGTGCTGGATGGTGTTCGCAGCCGCAATGACGCCAGAATCATCTGGATCGTTGCCAGCAACTTCAACAGCGAAACGATGCAGATGGATGAAGCGATGCTGCGACGCTTCCAGATGAAAGTTGACTTCCGCTTACCTAACAAAGAAGAACGACAGTCAATCATCAGTCATTACCTGGCGCAGCGTGCCGATAAAGTGCTTCCCGATCTCGATCTTCGCCAACACGTCGCCGTCACCGAGGGGTGCAGCCCCGCAGATCTCGAGACAATCGTCAACCAAGCCGGCATCATGGCGGTGCAAGCGGGCGAAATGATCGGGGAAAGAACCCTGATGCAGGCAGCTGAACGGGTACTCGTGGGCAACGTTAATCTGAACACCACCCAGGAACGCGAGCGTGACCGTCGCATCATTGCTGTTCACGAATGGGGCCACTTTCTGGTAGAGCTTGAATACGAACGCAAGCGAACCCACGACAACTGGGAGCTGATTCTGGCAGACATGAAGATCATCAAGATCTCGCTCAAAGCCAACCCTCGTACCAACGCATTGGGATTCGTTTTTCACAAACGCGGGGCCGATCTGCTCAAAACCAAGGCAGACATCGAACACGATGTACGCGTGCTGCTGGGCGGCATGGCCAACGAAGAGCTGTTCTTTGGCGAACAAGGCACAACCAACGGCGCACACAATGACATCACGCGCGTGACGCAACTATTGCACCATGCCGTGGGCGAGATGGGCATGTACCGCAAGACGCGTCTCAACTTTGGCGCCCTCACCCGTGACAGCGATGGCGGCGGCCGCGCCGTCGATGAAGAAACGCGCAACATCATGGAAGCGCAGAGCGAGCGGCTGTACAACGAGACCAAGGCCGTATTGGCCGCGCTCAAACCCTTGACCGAACATCTCGTCAGCAAACTACTGAATGTCAATGAAATGACTTTGAGCGAAGCTCTGCAGGAGATTCGCGATTTCGATGCTGAGCATGCAACAACAGCCTAGCGTGACGAAACGGCAACGCATGCAGAACCTGAGTTCGCCAGCGAAAAGTCCACTAGCGATGGCCCACGCCGCATTGTGATTTCTTGCGCGAGGCCGCCAGAAAACATGGCATGAAGGGCGCTCATTCAGCACGCTGAAAAATCTTTGCCTAGACTGAAACGCAGTCAATTCAGCCATTTGACGTCGCTGTTTCGCCGATGCCACGACGCGAGAATGGAGGCTCACCTCCCGGAGCCACGGCTCTTACGGAACGCTCACTGAACCGGTGAGATAGCACATGTCAGGGGACTCTGTGACGAAGCCAGATCCGCAGCCTTCAGCCGCAAACAAGCCTCTCCGCAGGAAGGGCGACGAATCCCTGCGTGCGCCCACCGCAGACCAATTCTCCGATGAACGCCGGTTGATCGAGAGTATCCGCGTCGTGCTGGCCATCATCGCCGGCCTGCTGATGCTCGACTCCCAGCCAGAGTCTCATTACTACCTGTTTGCCGGCGTCGCAGGCTTCAGCATGTATGCAGGCGTATTGCTCTGGTTTTCTGCCAACGGCCGGTCCCTGCCCGCTCTCAGAATCCTCCCGTGGATTGATTCCTGCTGGTTCCTGCTACTCATCGCGCTGGCCGGGCCTGGCGGCATCCACTACTTCCTGTTCCTGTTCTTTCCCGTCATGTTCGCATCGTGGCAACGCGGGGTAGCCGAAAGCATGGCCGTCGCCACATTCAACAGCTCTACAGCCCTGATCATCTTCTGCTTGCTGGTCCCGGAAATCACCTGGCCCACACTTCTTGCGCTGCCGCTCTCCCTGCTTATCACCGGCTCGCTGGTCGCAGTACTGGCACGCGCCGAGGCCGACAGTCGCAGGGCTTACGCATTTTCCGCCCGTCTCGTTGAACAAATCGACCCCCGCCGTGGCTTTGACGCCATCATGCCCAGATTTCTGGAAGCCATCGGTCACGAATTCGACGCTCAATGCGCTCTGCTGCTCATGCGTGACATCGAGGGAGGCGAGCACGCATTGTGCTGGGAAGCCAGTGAAGGCTGCAGTCGCCTGTCAGAAGCCAGTGCCGTATCGCTGCTCGCCTGTGTCGCAGCACTGAGCGAAGAACACGCCTTCCAGTACCGGCGATACACACATCCCTTCAGGCGGCCAAGTCTTCACAGCGAGCCCTTGTCGGGCTATGCCGAATTACAGGAGATGCCGGACCCCGCCATGTTTGAACAGCTTTCAGCCCTGCTTTCGCAGGCTTGCCTGATGATCACCCCGGTGCAATGCCGCAGCGTGAGCAGCATGAGGTTGATTCTTGGCGGCCCGCCCCACCATCTGCACACACACGGGCTGGATGTCCTGTCACGCATCGCCGAACAGATCGCCCCGTCAATCGACAATGCACTACTACTTGAACGCCTGTCGACCGAGGCCGTCGAAAACGAACGCGCCAAGATTGGTCGCACCCTGCATGACAGCGCAATTCAACCCTACATCGGCCTAAAATTCGCAGTCGAAGCACTGGTGCGTAAAGCCAGCCCGGACAGCCCGATCAGCGCCGACCTGCTGCGCCTGCAGACCATGGCCAGTGACGAGCTTGCCGCCATGCGCGATGTCGTAAGCGGTCTGCGCGGCGCGCCGGATCAAGGCGGTGTGTTGCTGACCAGCGCCTTGCAACGCCAGGCACTACGCTTTGGCCAGTTATTCGGCATTGAAGTAATCGTCGATATTCAGGACGCCCTGCCCGTGGATCGGCACATTGCCGACGAATTGTTTCACCTCGTAGCCGAAGGCCTCAGCAACATTCGCCGCCACACACGCGCCCACATGGCCTGGATTGGCCTGCGATGCGAAGAAGGCGTGCTTGAATTACGCATACGAAACGAGCACGGCAACCAAGCTCCGCTTCCCACCTTCACGCCACGCTCCATCAGCGAACGCGCCGCGCTGCTGGGTGGAGAAACCCGTGTCGATATCGACCCCCGAGGCTGCTCTATAACCGTCACGATTCCTTTGCATTGACTGTATGGAAGGCCCGCAAATGCCCCTCGCCTGCGCTGCCGAAACAGTTGAAACCCGTCCCATCCGGGTCATGATCGTCGACGACCACAAGGCCATCCTGTGGGGTCTGGAACGCCTTGTCGAAAGTGCGCAGCCCCGCCTGCAATCCGTCGCCACAGCATCAAACGCCAAAGAAATGCTTCAAGTCGCGGCCGATTGTCTGCCCGACGTGATCGTGCTCGACCTCGACCTCAACGGCAGCAGCAGCCTCACCAGCCTGCCCGAACTGCTCCGCTGCTGCCAGGCGCGTGTGCTGATCCTCACCGGCGATCGCGATCCGGCCACGCATCAGGGCGCAATTCTCGCGGGGGCGCGCGGCGTCGTACTCAAGGACGAAGGTGCCGACATCGTGCTGCAAGCCATCGAACACGTGCATGCCGGTGAGTTCTGGGCGTCTCCAATGATCACCGGGCGGATGGTCAGCATGATCGCTTCACGCGCTACACCCGACGCCCTCTCGGGCAACAATCGCATTGCCAGCCTTACCCCGCGCGAACGCCAGATCATCCGTGCCATCGTGCTCAACCGGGGTGCCAAAAGCATCGTCATCGCCGAGACGCTCAACATCAGCGAACACACCCTGCGCAACCACCTTACCGCTATCTACGACAAGCTCGGTCTGCGCAACCGGATCGACCTGTTCGCCTTCGCCACCGAACACGATCTGGACCAGAATTAATCGCCCGAGCGAGGGCCTCCATGTGCAAGTTGAAACAGCCCCTCAGCCCTTTTCCTGCCTTGTTCGCCGGGCTTTCCTGGCCGCTGCTGACTGGCGTGATCGTGTTCCTGTGGCTGATCCTGCAGCCGGGATTGCTCGGCGATAGCGACCCCTACTGGAATATCGCCACCGGTCGCTGGATTCTCGATCACGGAGCAGTTCCCGGCACCGAGCCCTTCTCTCACACCGTGCGTGGCCAACCCTGGGTCGTGCACACTTGGCTCGCCGCCGTACTGTATGCGCTGGCATTCGATGCCGGAGGATGGACGGGCGTCGTCGCCCTTGCTGCCGCCTGCTATGCCATCGCGCTGGCCGCGCTCGCCCGCTACCTGTTGCAGTATTTGCTGCCCGTCCGCGCCCTGCTCTGCGTCGCCATGGCACTGTACCTTGCCGTACCGCACATGCTGGCGCGGCCGCATGCACTGAGCTTGCCACTTCTGGTGTTCTGGGGCATTGCACTGGTGCGCGCCATCGAACTTCAACGTGCGCCGACCCTGTGGTTAGCCGTCATCATGGTGCTGTGGGCCAATCTGCACGGCAGTTTTCCCGTAGCCTTGGGTTTGTCGGCGGCCTTCGCACTGGAAGCCTTGCTGGATGCCGAAGCCACTGCCAGATGGCGCATAGCAAGCCAGTGGGGCATATTCCTGGCACTGGCATCCATCGCCACCCTGCTCACACCCCATGGGCTGGATGGCTGGCGCTTCGTTTACGACCAACACCAGATGAGCTTCAGCCTCAGCACCATCGCGGAATGGCAAGCGCCGACTTTTCGCGCACTTGAACCATTGAAAATCTGGCTGTTCGTTGCCATCACCATTGCGCTGACAAACGGCCTGCGCTTGCCCCCCATCCGGATCGCGCTCCTGCTCGTTCTGCTGCATCTCGCACTGAAGCACTTGCGCCACGGCGAACTGCTCGGCCTGCTCGCCCCTATCATCGTGGCGCAGCCACTGACTGCGCAGTGGGGGCTTGCCAGCGCCGCGGCACAAATGCCTGCCACAGCACTTGACCGTGTGTTCACCACCCTGGCGCAGCCCGCACAAAACCTCACGCTAGCCCTCACCGTACTCATGCTCACCGCCGTCACGCTGGGCGTTGGTCATACAAGCCTGCTTCGGCCTGCGCAGGCCATCACGCCAGCTAAAGCGGTAAACGCTGCGCTGGCGGCCAATCCGCCCGGACCAGTGCTGAATGCCTACGAATTCGGCGGCTACCTGATCTTTGCAGGCATCGCCCCTTCGGTCGACTCGCGTGCCGTCTACGGCGATGATTTTCAGCAAAAGATCTCTGCAGCCCTGAAACAACTTCACCCAAACGAGCTTTCCGGATTACTCACGGAATACCGAATCGGCTGGACGCTGCTCCCTCCAAATCTACCCGCCGTAGCCGCAATGGACCGGATGCCCGGTTGGCGCCGCCTGTATGCCGACCCGGTCGCAGTCGTGCATGTGCGTCTATCTCCGAACGCCATAGAACAAAAGCCTGATCGACCCTGAGTCCGCAGGCGTGGCAAGTCCAACCTTCATCTGCCACTCCGTTTTCAACGGTGACAAGCAATGACATTTGCCCTGTCCAGACAGGGATAAACCTACCCCGTGAGAGGAGCGGAAACGCCGTCCGGGTATCGCCAATCCCCTTCTATAGTGAGGTAGAAGGAGGTCTGTCCATGAAACACCGTATATCTCATCCGCACCCATGCGACACGACCTTCCTTACGAAAGCGGCGCGTCGAACAATGCGCTTCCTGTCGAATGAAGACGGCGTGACAGCCATCGAATATGCGCTGATTGCTTCGCTGATCGTAATCGTCGCACTCGCAGGAATTGCCGCGCTGGGCGTGCAACTCGGCATGACATGGGCGCACGTGGCAAACGAAGTTGGCAACGTGACATGAGTTTCTGACAGTCGGCGACCGCGGTCGCCATCGCAGCAGAAAGCCCGGTACGGCAGATGTCGTGCCGGTTCGGATCTCCGCTACATGGCGGAGGAACATGTATACAAGGAGAGCATCATGAAAGCACTGACACAATTCCTGCGTGACGAAGAAGGCGTGACGGCCATTGAATACGGCCTGATCGCTGCCTTGATTGCGGTTGTCATCATTGCCGCCGTTACTTTGATTGGTGACAATCTGGCCACCGTATTCGGCAACGTAGCAAATAATCTAGTCGCCCCATAAGTATGCTCAAAAACTGAAAACCGGCGGCCGCCAGGTCGCCGGTTTTACGCTGTCTGATCCACGCTGAACCATGAACACGATGCGCCTCCTGCCTTGGCTCTTGCTCACAGCCCTGCTTGCCGCAGCACTGTGGCAAGACCTCATCTCGCGGCGCATTCCCAATCGCCTCGTGCTGCTTGGCCTGCTCGCCGGGCTGGCCTGCAACGCCTTTCTACCGCCAGGCGCGGGCCTGTTCATGGCTAACCCCGGCGGACTGGGCTTGGGCAAAGCCCTGCTCGGCTTGCTGAGCGGTGGCGCCATGCTGCTGCCGCTGTATCTGCTGCGTGCCATGGGCGCGGGCGACGTGAAACTGATGGCCGCCGTGGGGGCTTTTTTCGGCCCGCTGCAGGCCGTCGGTGCGGCCCTGCTTACCTTCCTCGCAGGCGGGCTGCTCGCCCTGGCTGCGGCGCTGTTTTCGCGCTCGCTGCCCCAGGTGTTCGACAATCTGCGCCTCATGCTGCTGTACCTCGCCTCCGGCCGCGAAGCCGGTCTCAAGATGGCCGACGCGCCCACCAGCGGGCGCCTGCCCTATGCCGTGGCGATAGCCCTCGGCACAGTGCTGCAGCTTCTGCTGGCGCGCGTCGAAGGCTGGCCCTTCGGGCTGTAAATCAGGCTTGGCATCATTTACGCCCGGACTCGCCCAGCCCACCACTGGCGCAAAAATCCTGCGCCCAGCGCTAATACAGCTCACTTGAGGATCAGCAAGCGCTGCACCGTCATTCCCGCGAAGGCGGGAATCCAGTGACTTTGCGAACACCGCCAGGGGGAATTCACGGGATTCGCGCCTTCACACGCGCCTGTCCGTCATCAGTCTGTGGGATCACCGCAAGGGCGCGGAATGCAGTGGATTAAGCGGCATCCACGCCCAAGCGAATCGATTCATGCCCAGGCAGCATCCTCTACGCAGCGGCCTCCCCCTTTGAAAAAAGGGGATTGAGGGGGATTGGGTTTGCGCTTCCACGCTGGCGCCAAACGAGCGCCAGCCAATGCAAGCCAATCCTCCCTCGCTCTCCTTTTGCAAAGGAGGGAATGCTCTGACTTCGGTTTTGAGATCGGGAATTTATTATGGACAGCAGACCAGGGGAATTGCCGCAATGGCGTGCGGACAGTCCAGCCCTAAGCCGGCGACAACAGCAAGGCGCCGGATTTCAACCTGCTCGGGCAGGACGAAACCTTGACGGCACACGCCTGGCTGAAACACATCCCGGTCGGCGCCGGGCTTGAACGAGGCGCCAGAAACAAGACACGGACTCTCCCTGCTGACTGTTTGGAATACATCCCCGCAAAGCCGCACTGGGCGGACATCTGCAAACATATCGTCTGCAGAGCCTTATCAACAGACGATGTACAACATGCATGCCTGAAGAGACACGCCCTGTGCGGCTCTACAAGCATCCCTGCTTCACACTCGATCTGCTTCAAAGCCCCGATTACAAACAAAAACGCCCGCGAATCCAATGAGGGTTGCGCGGGCGTGTTACGGGCGGAGGCTTATCTGCTGAGGCGCAGGATCTGCGAGGCCAGCTTGTCAAAAGCTTGCTGTAGCTGGTCTGCATTGGCCGCGAAGGCGTACACACCCGTGGGCTGTGTGTCTATACGGCAGCGCGCAGGCGCGTCCGCAGTGTTGGCCATGCACCTGAGCACCTCATCCCCCCGTTCGTTATTGGGGCCATTCCGCTGATTCAGGTTGGCCCCCAGACCCAAGGTAAAGACGAAAATACCCTCTCTTCTGGACTGCCAGGCCATCTCCTCAGCAATGTTACGGGAGGCGTTGTTGATGTTGGTATAGAGCCTCTGGCGAGAGCTATTATCGTTGGTAACCGTACGCAGACCTGATGGATTGGTCGTCGGGTTTGGTGCAAACCTGAACTCCTGATCCGTTCTGCGATGTGCGTTGTAAAACGCAGGCAAGGCTGCCGTCGTGCTGACGTATCTCCAGATGTCATTGCCGTTGTAGCTTTGCCCACAGTTGCCGGGCAACAACTCATCCTGCAAGCTGTAAGAAAACAAACCAGTAGGCGTCCCCGTAGATCCTTCGTCCGACGCTATGGCGCCCGCCTGAGGACAGCGATTCGCTGTCCTGAAGGTGTAGAAAGAAGAGATTGTGTTCGGCGAGCCATCGGAGAAGAACACAATCACGCGCAAACCGGATGGGTTCGTAATGCTGTTGAGCTGATCCCGAGCATGCCAAAGCCCTTCGGCATAGTTTGTCCAGCCACGAAATTGATAATTGTCAATTCTGCGGATCATCGTCTCCCGGTCAAAGCCACGACCAAAATCAGGTCTTCTGAAGCCGACATCAACCACCCCGCCGCTAGCAAAGTGCATCAACGCCACCCGGTCAACATTCGCATTGAAGCGCTCCAGAAAACTCCTGGATGCAGCTCTCACCGCACGAGCGTCGTCGCGCAGCGAGCCCGTGGTATCCACCACGAAAGCCATGTCGAGATCTCTGCGAATGGTCTGGGCGGCGGACCCGACCTGCAGCATATTGAAACCGAAAATCCCCATCAGATTGACCGGCACCGCGGCGGTGGCGGCAACGTCTACGGTGATCTGCCCGTTCCCTAGATAGTTGACCCTGATATCGCCCAAGGTCGGCGTGGAATTCATAAATCCATTAGCATAATTTGCGTTAAAAAAGTTGGTGGCGGCGGCTTGGGCGTTGGCGGTCTGCGCTGCCTGAGTGTTGCCAATCACGACGCCACGCGCACCGGCAATAGAAGCGGCATCTACGGCTGCATTGAGTCTGGCCTTGATGATGTAGCCCAGACCGGAATCGATCGCCAGGCCCACGACCCCGACCAGGACAAGGATCAGCAGGCCGGTCATGAGGGCAATCTGCCCTTTGATCTTTCTAAAGCCAGGTGTACGCATGATTTTTCCTCCACGTTGCCGTGTTCACATCACATTCATTGAACGTAGTATCGGGCCGATATTTGGCACCCTGATGTTGGTGGTGATTTGTAGACCACCAAAGAGCGAAGGCAGATTGTAGAAAACCTCTACGGCATATATCTGATCGCCAGCATTCAGCTCTCCAGCCATGAGATTGGCCGTGGGCGTGCTTGTTCCCATATCGCAACTGCCGTCGGCCTTCCATTGACCACAACTCCATATCGCACTGTTTGGGCTGCCGCTCCACCCCTTCAGCCAGTAGAACTGGTTTGTAACGGTATTCGTTACGGCGTTGTTGTTGTTGTTGGCTAACGCGGTCACCTCGGTGATGTAGATCATGCCGAAGTCGCTCATTTTCAGCGGCGGCATGGAGGCGGCCAGGCCGTCCAAAATCGCCTGAAATCCCTTGGCTACGTTTTCGGCATCACCGACAGGCGTAAATCGGGAAGACATGTTGGCACCTTCGCGACTGACGTTGGTGATGATCAACTGGGCCTGGATGAAGCGTGAAAAGTCGACCACGGCGAGCGACATCAAGAGAAGGAAAGGCAGCACCAGTGCGAACTCAACGGCGGCAACACCTCTGTTGCGGCATAGACGGGTTTTGTAGGCAATCATGATCAGCAGGCCTCGTATTTCAAGGTTTTGGTGTTGGTGGTGGTGTGAAGCCCTCGTTTTTCATGGTGGCCGCGACGTGAAAGCCGTGCTCACCAGTGCTGAAAAAATCTCTGATATAGCCGGTAAACGGGGGCCATCTGCAATTGAGCTGGATAGTGATGACATTCCCTGATTCACCAAACATTCCGTCGACATAGGGCGTATCGTCGTCGTATACCGTCGTTGTTGAACTCGCACCATTGGTGATGGTTACCGAAATTTCCGGATCGACCTTGGCCCACAATCCCATTGAGCTCTTGTTCATTGTCGCAATGATGTCGTTATAGCGTTTGTGGTTGGGGTCAGGACTTGGGTTGGTCTGACCGGTAATGGCAAAACGGGCGCCTTCGCGCACGGCGTGCTGCATGGTGAGATCCACCCAGAACAGCAGACCGAATTCGATGATGGCGAAGATGAGCAGGAAAAAGACTGGCGCTATCAGCGCGAATTCGACTGCTGTCGCCCCCGTTTCTTTTCGATATCTCATTGCCGCCTCCACTTGAATATCTCTGTCTTTGTTCGTTGCCATTTCGCACTGAAACAACCGGAATAGACACGCGCGACGCGGGCGAATCCGGTGGCGTGTGGTGGTCGGATCTTGCGGGATTTCCGTGCCCGCTGATCTTTCAGCCGGGTAGCCATTCGAACGGCTGTTTGATATCAGATCGAACCTGCCAAGCCTGTGCCGCGAAGAGATTTTGCAGCGGCGTATTGCAAGCTTCGAAGTGACGATCAGAAGCAGATTTCCGGACCCGAACTCAATGCCCTGAACCGCAGCTTTACCGACACTTTAGGTCAAGGCCTACGCAATGCAAACGCGCAAAAGGGCCGCTTTTTTATTTGAAGAGCATGACAAAAGTCACAGACAAACCGACCACGGAAATTAATATCCAGACCAAAGGGCGGGGACTCGGTTTTTTGAGGGGCAAAATCCAGAATCAGGTTACAAAAAGCCAGCCACCCGAACAACCGGTGCAATGCGCTCAGAATAAATAATCTTCCGCCCGATGATGAAAGATTCCTTAACGGCAGTCTGGTCGGGAGAGTTTTGTCATGAAGAACACACGAAGCGTTGTAATGCTCGTGGTTGCCATCCTGGCGGGGTTAGCAGCGGTACTGCTGGCAGCACGCTGGATCCACGAGAAAGGTCAGACTGGGGGCGATAAAGTCGCAATTGCGACGACCGATATCCAGTTTGGCGCCCGGATCACCCCAGAGATGATCAAGATGGTTACCTGGCCAGCCGGCAACGAGCCGGCAGGCATTTTCAAGGATCCCAAGGTCCTTGACGGACGGGTCGCCAAAACCAGCATCACCCGTGGCGAAGCCATTCTGGAAGGAAAGCTCGCCCCGCTAGGCACCAAGGGTGGTCTGTCTGCGGTGGTGGCGGAGGGTAAGCGTGCCATTACGGTGCGGGTCAATGATGTCATCGGCGTAGCAGGCTTCGCGCTGCCCGGAAATTTCGTGGACATCATGGTCAACACCATGGAAGACGGCGCCAAGGGCAACAATGACAAGGATCGCTCGATCTCGAAATTCGTGCTTGAGCACATCCTGGTGCTGGCTGTGGCGCAAGAGGCAGGACGGGATGAGACAAAACCCAAGGTGGTGAATGCGGTCACCCTTGAAGTGACGCCTGAACAGGCCGAAAGGCTGGATCTGGCACGCTCGGTGGGCAGCCTGTCACTGGTGCTGCGTAACCAGATCGATCAGGTGGCGCTGCAGACGGTGGGCGCAACCAAAGAGTCCTTGCTCACAGGCTTCCCAACGGGTTCAGGAGCGCCGGCACCGGAAGTAATTCCAGCCAGCGTGCAACAACCTGCAAAAGCCGTAATGCGCGCGCCACGCCCAAGATCAGCACCAAAAATGGAAGCTCAGGCGCCACGCAACTGTGTGGAAATCATTCGCGGAGCCAGTAAGTCCATCGAGTGTTTCTGAATAAAAATGAGCGGGAGATAAATCATGTCCTCTGAATTCAAGTTGCGTGCTCTGGCTGCGCTGATCACGTCAATTCTCGCCTGCGGCAGCGTTCAGGCTGCACCTGCAGCGTCGAGTAAATCGCTTGTCGCAAAACCGCCGGTTGCCAGTGCGTCGCCGTGCAATCGCGTAGAGATGGGCCAGGTCGTCAGGATCGCAGTTGGCAAATCCACGCTGATTCGCCCGCAAAGCCCTGTATCCCGGATGCTGCTGGGCAACCCGCAGAATGCGCATGCAGGGCGCCCCAGCGAAGACACGAAGACCGACGATGACAAATCGCGCTCGTCTCAGCAAAACGCCAAAACAGGTGTGGCTGACGTCGATGTGTTGCTGCTGAGCCCGACTGAAATCTATGTACTGGGCAAATCGATCGGTACGACCAACATTGTGCTGGTGGACCGCGCCGGGCTGTGCTCGATGGTGGATGTGGTGGTCGGCATGGATACGGCGGGTTTGAATGCTTCGTTCAAGGAGTTGATGCCAGGCGAAGCGGGGCTGAAGATCGCCTCGGCATCCGATTCGGTGGTGCTATCGGGCACGGTAAGCGATTCTGCTGCGGCAGACCGGGTGGTGGAAATTGCGAATGCCTATGTACGTGGCACGGGTAACGCGGCGTCGAGCAGCAATCCTCGCGTCATCAATTTGCTGGACGTTGCCGCCCCCCAGCAAGTGATGCTGGAGGTGAAGGTGGCTGAAATCTCCAAGGCATTGCTCGACAAGTTTGGCACCAATATCGCCGGCAACTTGCGTTTGAAGTCATTACTTGCTCCGTTGAATATTGATATCAACGGAACCCGGGTTCTAGGTTTCGGGAATACGAGTGCTTTGACGGCGGCGGGCGGCTTTGATACGCCACTTGCGCGAGGCGAACTCAAAGCTGATCTGGGTGTTGATATGGAGAAGCAGGATGGGCTGGTGAAAGTGCTGGCCGAACCTAATGTGATGGCGATCTCCGGGCAGGAAGGCAGCTTCCTTGCTGGCGGCAAGATCTACATCCCGGTCATCACCAATACCGGCGGCAACAATACGATCACCCTGGAAGAAAAGGAGTTTGGGGTGAGCCTGAAGTTCACTCCGACGGTGCTCAGTGGCGGGCGTATCAATTTGAAGGTGGCCCCAGAAGTCTCGGAGCTGGATCCCAAGGGAGTGGCGGTTGCTGCGACAGGTATTGGTGGCACGGCAATCCTGCCCGCCTTTAGTACACGCCGGGCGATAACCACGGTGCAGTTGATGGACGGCCAGAGCTTTGCCATCGGCGGCCTGATCAAGAATAACGTGCGTTCCAGCATCAGCGCCTTTCCGTTTTTGGGTGAGTTGCCGATCATCGGTGCGCTGTTCCGCAGCAGCAGTTTCCAGACGGATCGTTCCGAGCTGGTCTTCATCATCACGCCACACCTCGTCAAGCCCTTGCCAGCAGACTATCCGCTGCCAACGGATTCCTATGTGCCACCGACTCGCAACGACATTATCATAAACGGCAAGCTGGAAGGTTCGCGCAAGGATGATGATTCGACAAAGAGCAGTTCGGATTTGAAGTAATGACGGGAGTCCAGACATGAAACCACTATCGATTGTATCCACGGTGATTATTGCCGCTGCGAGTCTAGCCGCGTGCACGGCCACCACGACCCCCAGAACAGATGGTCAGCTTGGCGACTCGCTGAAAGCCATCAAGACGCAGCAGGCGTTAAACCCCAATGCATCGGGCAATCCTGACCCTGTCACTGGTCTGGACAGCCGGTCCGCCAAAGGGGCGATGGACAACTACCACGAGAGCTTCCGCAAGCCGAAAGCCGATACAGGAAGTTCGTTCTCGACCGGCTCCGGCACCAAATAGTAAAAAATCAGCGGTTGGGCAGATCGGCACGCGCCGGCCTGCTCGGCCGGCACGCGCCTGAACCATCCTGCTTGATTGAATGGATAGAGCTTGTCATGAAAATAAAGGTTCTCTGTAACGACAATCCGCGCTTCGCCGAAATCAAGCGCGCTGCCGTCGAAAAGGATCCGGAGGCGGAGGTCTCCGGTGGTGCTTGGCGCATCGAAGAATTGTCCGCTTTCATCGACGGGTCCGGGCCAGATGTGCTGATCATCGATCAGGCCACTCCCGCCTGCCTGGAAACGCTGGAAATCTTGAGCCAGCGACGTCCTGACATTGATGTGCTGCTGATTGCGACCGAGACCTCGGTGGAGTTCCTGATGCGGGCGATGCGCGCGAACGTGCGTGAGGTATTGCCCATAACGATCACGACGGAAGCGCTGCAGGAGGCCATTGGCCGAATCCGGCAAAAACGCAGCCACCTGCCCGGCATGCGGGGCGAAGGCAAGGTTCTGGCCTTCATTTCCTGCAAGGGCGGGAGCGGTGCAACCTTCATCGCGGCAAATCTGGCCTATGCACTGGCCGCGGAAAGAAAGCAACGTGTGGCCTTGATCGACTTGAATCTGCTGTTCGGTGATGTGGCGATGTTCGTTTCGGAACAGATTCCGCCGAGCAATGTGGCTGAGGTGGCGCGTGAAATCAATCGGCTGGATGCATTCTTCCTTGAATCCGCCATGCTGGAGGTCGCGCCCGGCTTGCATGTATTGGCCTCACCCGATGATCCGTCCAGCGCACCGGATGTAAAGCGCGAACATGTGGATGCCATTATCCGCCTGGCACGCAGCAAATACGATTTCGTTATCGTCGATGTGGCACGCACGCTGGATACGATCACCCTTCAGGCGCTGGATATGGCGGACCTGATTTTCCCTGTGCTGCAACTCACGCTACCCTTCATTCGCGACAGCAAGCGTCTGATCAATGTGTTCCGTTCGCTGGACTATCACCCGGAGCAGATCCGTCTGATCGTGAACCGTTACCGGAAAGGCGGGGAAATTTCGCTGACGGATATTGAACGCACTGTCGGGCTGAAAGTATTCACGACCTTGCCAAACAGCTATCAGGCGACGGCCACCTCGGTGAATCTGGGTGTTCCAATTATCAAGGGGCAGCGCACGGACCCAGTCAGCAAGGCTCTGATTGAAATGGCATACATGATTGTCCCGGCCGACGAGGAAGAAGCATCCCGAGGTGGATGGTTATCGCGGGTGTTCTCCTGATTCGGTCAGCAACGCAGGCAAACAAGAAGAAACACGGAGGCGGGTATGTCTCTCAGAGAGCGACTTGAAGCGGTAAATGTCGTCACGGCCATAACGTATGCCGAAGCAGCCTTGCCGCGCCCGCCTACCGCGCGCGGCACCCAGGCCTATCAGGACCTGAAGAGTCACATGCACAAGACGCTTCTGGATCGTATCGATCTGGAAGCGCTGGACAAGATGACGCCGGACCATCTGCTCGTTGAACTGCGCAGTCTGGTCGAGGCAATCCTGCAGGAAGAAAACATCGTCATCAATGATGTGGAGCGGCGCAGTCTGGTCCGCGACATGCAGTACGAGATGATGGGGCTTGGGCCGCTGGAACCCCTGCTCGCGGACTCGTCCGTATCCGACATCCTGGTCAACAACTACCGTCAGGTTTACGTTGAACGCAATGGTTGCATCGAGCGCACCGAGGTGAGCTTTGTCAATGATGCGCATCTGATGAAGATCATCGACAAGATCGTCGCGCGGGTCGGGCGACGCATTGACGAATCCAGTCCGATGGTGGATGCGCGCCTGCAGGATGGATCGCGCGTCAATGCCATCATTCCGCCGCTGGCACTGGACGGGCCGGTACTCTCGATCCGGCGCTTCTCCACAGCGCCTTTGACCATGGAAAATCTGGTCGACTTCAACACCTTGATCCCCGAGATGGCGGAGATTCTGGCAAGTCTGATTCGCGCCAAGATCAACGTCCTCATCTCCGGTGGTACGGGTAGCGGTAAAACCACGCTGCTCAACATTCTGTCCGGCTACATCCCGCCTGCGGAACGCGTGATCACGATCGAAGACGCAGCGGAATTACAAATGCAACAACCGCACGTGGTACGCCTGGAGACCCGCCCCGCGAACATTGAAGGGAAAGGCGAAGTTTCACAACGTGCGCTGGTGCGCAATGCACTGCGGATGCGGCCTGACCGGATCATTCTGGGTGAGGTACGCGGTCCGGAAGCTTTTGACATGCTGCAGGCAATGAACACAGGCCACGAGGGCTCGATGAGTACGATCCACGCCAACTCGCCGCGCGACGGCTTGCTGCGCCTGGAAAACATGCTCGGTATGGCCGGCATGCCGCCACAACCGCGCATCATGCGCGCGCAGATTTCTTCCGCAGTCAATGTAGTAATTCAGGTTGCGCGCCTGAGCGATGGCAAGCGCAAGGTGGTTGGCCTGCAGGAAGTAACCGGTATGGAAGGTGATGTCATCACCATGCAGGAGATATTCAGCTTCAGACAAACCAGTGTGTCCGAGTCCGGCGTTGTGCAGGGCTATTTTTCCGCAAGCGGCGTCAGGCCAAAATTCGGCGAGCGTTTGCGGACCTTCGGTATCAACCTTGCGGATTCGCTGTTTGACCCTGCTCGACGCTATATGTAGTTTTTTCGGGAGTAGCGATGATGGTAGATACAGTATTTCTAATGTTTGGAATTGCGATATTCGTCGCGGTTGCGCTCGGGTTGGAGGGCGCTTTCATGTGGTGGAACGCCACGCGTGGTCCGGAAGCCCAGCGCATTGCGCGCCGCTTGCGGGAAGCATCTGCCGGGGCGCATGGAAATAGCCAGTTATCCATTCTCAAGCAGCGCGCGTTGAGCGAATCGGGCGGACTGGATCAGTTCCTGATGTTGCTTCCCAGAATTCATAGCATCGATCGAGCGCTGGTACAGTCGGGCTTGAATCTATCAGTCGGCGAGTTTGTCGGCATCACGATCATTTTTCTCGTGCTGGGATTCGCTTCCATCCTGCTGACCACACACAATCTGGTTTTCGCCTTCCTGATCGGTCTGGCGCTGGCCGCGCTCCCTTTGCTCTACGTGTGGCATGCCCGCTCTAAACGTCTGGCGATGGTTGAACAACAATTGCCCGATGCGATCGACTTGATGTCGCGCGCGCTCCGGGCGGGTCACGCCCTGCCGGCTGCGCTGCAAATGGTGGGCGATGAGATGCATGATCCGATTGGCGGCGAATTCAAGGTGCTGTTCGACGAGATCAACTACGGAGTGTCTGTTCATGACGCTTTGCTCAACCTGCTGACACGTCTGCCGACGGGTGATCTGCGCTATCTGGTCGTGGCGATTCTGATCCAGCGCGAGACAGGCGGTAATCTTGCCGAACTGTTCGACAACATTTCTTCCATCGTGCGTCAGCGTCTCACGCTGATGGGTGAAGTCCGCACCCTGTCTGCTGAGGGCCGGATGTCCGCCTGGATTCTCTCACTGTTGCCGTTTGCAGCGGGCGGCGCGATCCTGATTGTTAACCCGGGTTTTCTTCAGGTGCTCTGGAGTGATCCAGTCGGCATCAAACTGGTTTACGGCGCGATCGCGCTAATGGTGTTCGGCATCTGGTGGATGACCCGAATTATCAAAATCCACGTTTGATCACAGCTCCGGGTGCCGGGCGCCCGAATCGCGGGAGAATTGCATCATGACAATCGTGCAAATAACATTTCTGGCACTGGTTTTCATTTCAGTTTTCGGGATGGTCGCATTTTTTCTCGGCATAATTTCGCCCAGTGAAACGCGACAACGTCTGCTCTTGGTGGGCTCCCACCCATCGGACTACAACGTGCTGAAAAAACCGCGGCATGCCTGGTTTGACCGCCTGACCAAAGTGTTTACGCCACTGAGCGACCTCTCTGTGCCTGATGAAGGCTGGGAAAAATCGGGCATCCGCATGCGCTTCCTCAATGCAGGCATCCGCAACGCGTCAGCACCTCTGGTTTACTTCAGCGCAAAAACCGTCCTGGCGCTGGCGTTCCCGCTCACCGCGTATATGCTACTTTCAATGGGATCGCCAACACTGCCCATCACCACCCTGATGCCGATCCTGTTGTTGGTCGCGACAATAGGCTACTACCTGCCGAACGCAATCCTGTCGCACATGATTGCGTTGCGTCAGCGAGAGATATTCGAAAGTTTTCCGGATGCACTGGATCTGATGACCGTGTGCGTGGAAGCGGGGCTTGGCGTCGATGCAGCCTTAAGCCGTGTTGCGGTGGATATTGAACAGAGAAGCGAGGTGCTCAGCGAGGAATTACGGCTGGTCGGGCTTGAATTGCGCGCAGGTAGTGATCGCGAACGAGCCTTGCGCAACCTTGCCGCGCGTACCGGCGTGGCGGAAGTGGACGGTTTGGTCGCCATGCTCGTCCAGGCCGACCGCTTCGGCACCAGCATTGCTTCTACGCTACGCATTCATTCCCAGATGCTGCGCACCAAACGTCGTCAAAGGGCTGAGGAAGCCGCCGCGAAGATTGCGCTGAAGCTGCTCTTCCCCCTGATTTTCTGCATTTTCCCTTCACTGCTGCTGGTGCTGATGGGGCCCGCTTTCGTGCATATCTATCGCATATTGCTTCCTTCGTTACAGTGAGCAAGGCGCAGGCAAGTCCAGCGTATTCCAGAACAAAATTTGATCTTGGTGTGTTTCTACTGAAGGTCAATACCGGTCTAACCTGAAGAGGCTTGCCCAGCAAGCCTCTTCAGCATGCATGTCCGCACAGTCAATCCAGGCGAGGCTCTTCAGCCACCCTTCACGCCATAAACCCCGCCGATCACCAGATACTCGCCCTCCCCTTGCAGCTTGCCGGGCAGCACTTCAGCGCAGCAGATGATCTTGGTGAAGGGCACGTCGGTGGCGATCACGCGGTCGCCGAACTCACCGGCCCGCTCCGCGTCGCCGGAGAATGAATTCACATTGTTGAGCAGCACCAGAGTTTCGCCATCTTTCTTGCCAAGGAACTCGTGCGCCTCCCAGCGATTGACGCCGCGATACAGGTGAAAGTGGGTCTGCTCCGGATGGCGGCGGGCAAGCTCCAGCTGAGTCCAGGTGTAGACCAGATCTAGCTGGGCTTCGAGCGCGTTGGTGTTGTAGAGGCCCGTGGCGCGCTGTTCCAGATACAGATTGTAAGCATCGCCCGAAAAATCGCGGATCGGCGCACGGTGATGGCGTGGCAGCAGGCCGAAACGCGATTCCACCCAGGCCTTGAGAACGGCGCCTTCAACACTGTCGGCATTGAAATGCCAGCCGCGGATCAGCTTGAGGTAGTTGAGCTTGCCCCGGCTCTTGGCCATGCCCGGTGCAAAGCCGGCATCTTCCAGAGATTCCAGCCTGAAGCACATCGTCATGTAGTCATAGAAGAGCTGGACGCGTTCGGCTTCCGAATCGCGCGCATGCAGCATGCGGAAAAAATCGCGATGCAGCTCTGCGACGCCATCAATCAGCAGCGGCGCTGGATTCTTCTGGAAAGTGTGACTACCCAGAATGACTGCGGGCAGATTGCAGCGGTTGATCGATAGCCGCGCCCAGCTTGGCAGGGTCGGATTATCAGGATGACTGCCGCCGCTTGCGCCTGCGGCCTCAGGCAGCCCTCCACAGGAACCAGGAACTTGGGACGGCCCGGCGATTGTTCTGTCAGCCTTGTCGCTATCCCTACACAAGTCTGCTTGTTTGTCGCATGCCACACGGTTTCCGGTCTCCGACATTTTAATTTTTGTCCTTTAAATTCATGCGCTTGAGTGAATATTCAAACATCTGGCACAGGCGTTGCGATAAGTGTTGCGAGTCGCCAGTGCAGGTGTTTAGCGTGAATGACGCAACTCACATGCCTGGCCCCGAACAACCCGTTTCAGCAACATCTCGCAAGGAGAAGCACCATGGCAAAGCTGCGTCAATGCGCAATTTATGGCAAGGGTGGGATTGGCAAATCCACAACTACCCAGAACCTCGTGGCCGCTCTGGCCGAATCCGGCAAGAAGGTCATGATCGTCGGTTGCGATCCGAAAGCCGACTCCACCCGTTTGATTCTGCACGCAAAAATGCAGAACACGGTAATGCAACTGGCGGCAGATGCCGGCTCGGTTGAAGATCTGGAATTGGAAGACGTGTTGCAAGTGGGTTATCGCGGCATCAAGTGTGCCGAGTCCGGTGGCCCTGAGCCCGGCGTCGGTTGCGCTGGCCGTGGTGTGATTACCGCCATCAACTTCCTCGAAGAAGAAGGCGCGTAC
Source organism: Uliginosibacterium flavum (assembly GCF_040566545.1). NCBI lineage: Bacteria > Pseudomonadati > Pseudomonadota > Betaproteobacteria > Rhodocyclales > Zoogloeaceae > Uliginosibacterium > Uliginosibacterium flavum. The sequence goes on along the minus strand of NZ_JBEWZI010000005.1, from coordinate 114,867 downwards.
TCGGATGACCTAGATTTCGTATTCTACGACGTGCTGGGCGACGTGGTGTGTGGTGGTTTCGCCATGCCGATCCGCGAAGGCAAGGCGCAGGAAATCTACATCGTCTGTTCCGGCGAAATGATGGCCATGTACGCCGCCAACAACATCGCCAAGGGCATCGTGAAGTACGCCAACTCGGGTGGTGTGCGTCTGGCCGGCCTGATCTGCAACAGCCGCAATACCGACCGCGAAGATGAATTGATCATGGCACTGGCTGAGAAGATCGGCACCCAGATGATCCACTTCGTACCGCGCCACAACGTTGTTCAGCACGCTGAAATCCGCCGCATGACCGTCGTCGAGTATGACCCGACGCACAGCCAGGCTGACGAATATCGCGCACTGGCCAACAAGATTGTGAACAACACCAAGTTCGTCATTCCGAATCCGATCGAAATGGAAGTTCTGGAAGAACTGCTGATGGAATTCGGGATCATGGAAGTGGAAGACGAAAAGATCGTCGGCAAGACTGCCGCCGAACTGGCCGCCTGATTCATACCGACACCACCGTAAAACTCGTATCAACTTGTGCGCCGTGCCCGGCTAAGGGCCGGCGCAAGGAGAAATACCATGTCTGAGCTCACCCGCGAGCAAGCCCAGGCCCTCATTGAAGAGGTGCTGGAGGTTTATCCCGAGAAGGCCAAGAAGGACCGCGCCAAACACCTGATGGTGAATGACAAGTCCATTGAGCAATCCAAAAAATGCATCACCTCCAACCGCAAGTCGGTGCCGGGCGTGATGACCCAGCGCGGCTGCGCCTACGCCGGTTCCAAGGGCGTGGTGTGGGGCCCCATCAAGGACATCATCGACATCTCGCACGGTCCGGTCGGCTGTGGCGCGTATTCCCGCGGTGGTCGTCGTAACTATTACTCTGGTACGTCTGGCGTTGATAGCTTTTGTGACATCAACTTCACGTCCGATTTCCAGGAAAAAGACATCGTTTTCGGCGGCGACAAGAAGCTCGCCGTCCTGATCGACGAACTGGAAGCGCTGTTCCCGCTGTCCCGTGGTATCTCGGTGCAATCCGAGTGCCCGGTCGGCCTTATCGGTGACGACATCGAAGCCGTCGCCAAGAAGAAGTCGGCTGAAATCGGCAAGGTCGTCATTCCGGTTCGTTGCGAAGGTTTCCGTGGCGTGTCGCAATCCCTCGGCCACCACATCGCGAACGATGCAGTACGCGATTTCATCATCAGCAATCGTGACGATGTTGCATTCGAAGGCACGCCTTACGACGTGGCCATCCTGGGTGATTACAACATCGGCGGCGATGCCTGGTCTTCACGCATCCTGCTCGAAGAGATGGGTCTGCGCGTTGTGGCACAGTGGTCCGGCGACGGCACATTGGCCGAGATGGAAAACACGCCGAAGGTGAAACTGAACCTGCTGCACTGCTATCGCTCGATGAACTACATCGCGCGCCACATGGAAGAGAAGTACGCGATTCCATGGCTGGAATACAACTTCTTCGGCCCCACCAAGATTGCCGAGAGCCTGCGCGACATCGCCTCGCACTTCGACGAAACGATCCAGGCGGGTGCCGAGCGTGTGATTGCCAAATACACGCCCGCCATGAACGCGATCATCGCCAAGTTCAAGCCGCGTCTGCAAGGCAAGAAGGTCATGCTGTACGTCGGTGGTCTGCGTCCGCGTCACACCATCGGTGCCTACGAAGATCTGGGCATGGAAGTGATCGGTGCCGGTTATGAATTCGCGCACAACGACGATTACGACCGCACGATGAAAGAGATGAAGGACGCCACGTTGATTTATGACGACGTGACTGGCTATGAGTTCGAAGAGTTCGTGCGCGTTCTCAAGCCTGATCTGATCGGCTCCGGCATCAAGGAAAAGTATGCCTTCCACAAGATGGGTGTGCCTTTCCGCCAGCTGCACTCCTGGGATTACTCCGGCCCGTATCACGGCTTTGATGGCTTCGCCGTCTTCGCCCGCGACATGGACATGACCGTGAATAACCCCTGCTGGGGAATGCTCAAGGCTCCGTGGTTGAAAGATGAGGCTGAAGGCGAACAGAAAGCCGCCTGAAGCAGACCAGTGAATCCGTGCGGCGAGCGCCGCACGGCCGACCAAACTTAGCCCGCGTCCACAGCTAGCTGGCCGGGCAAGGAGATGCAAAATGCAAACCGTCGAAAACACAAAAGCATGTTTCCCGCTCTTCAACGAGCCGGAGTATCAGGACCTGCTCGCCAACAAGCGCGAGCTGTGGGAAGAGATGCCGTCGAAGGACAAGATCGCTGAAACCTTCGCCTGGACGACCACCCAGGAATATCAGGACATCAACTTCAAGCGCACCGCGCTGACCATCAACCCGGCCAAGGTGTGTCAGCCTCTGGGCGGCGCCCTGTGCGGCATGGGTTTCGAAAAGACCATGGTGTACATCCACGGCTCACAAGGCTGCGTGGCTTACTTCCGCACCTACTTCAACCGTCACTTCAAAGAGCCGATTGCGTTCATCGCCGACTCGATGACGGAAGATGCGGCCGTGTTCGGCGGTCAGAAGAACGTGCATGAAGGCTTGCAGAACGCCACCAAGCTGTATGGCGCGAAGATGATTGCTGTCTGCACGACGTGTATCGCAGAAGTTATCGGTGACGACCTGGGCGCCTTCATCGGCAATGCCCGCAAGGAAGGCAACGTCGACAAAGACTTCCCGATCCCTTACGCCAACACCCCGTCTTTCGTCGGCTCGCACGTCACCGGCTGGGACAACATGTTCGAAGGCATCGTCAGCTACTTCACGCAGACGACCATGGACGGCAAGGTGGTCGGCAGCAACAAGAAGATCAACATCGTTCCGGGCTTCGAAACCTATCTCGGCAACTACCGCGTCATCAAGCGCATGTTGAAGGAAATGGATGTCGACTACACCTTCCTGTGTGATCCGGAAGAAGTGCTCGACACCCCGGCCAACGGCGAATACGAAATGTATGCCGGCGGCACGACTATCGACGAAGTGAAAGATGCGCCGAACGCCATCACCACTTTCATGCTCCAGCCCACCACCCTGGAAAAGAGCAAGAAGTTCGTTGAAGGCACCTGGAACCACGAAGTACCGAAGATCAACATTCCGATGGGCGTGGAATGGACCGACGAATTCCTGATGAAGGTTTCGGAAGTCACCGGCAAGCCGATCTCTGCTTCGCTGCTGAAGGAACGTGGCCGTCTGGTCGACATGATGACCGACTCCCACGCCTGGCTGCACGGTAAGAAGATGGCCATCTTCGGCGATCCGGACTTCCTGCTCGGCATGGTCAAGTTCATGCTGGAACTGGGCATCGAACCGACTCACATCCTTTGCAACAACAGCAACAAGCGTTGGGAGAAGCGGATGAAGGCCGTGCTCGAATCCTCGCCTTACGGTATCCATGCCAAGGTGTATCCGGGCTGCGATCTGTGGCACTTGCGTAGCCTGTGCTTCACCGACAAGCCGGACTTCGTCATCGGCAGCACCTACGGCAAGACCATCCAGCGCGACACCCTGTACAAGGGCGCCGACTTTGAAGTGCCGTTGATCCGCTTGGGCTTCCCGATCTTCGATCGACACCACCTGCATCGCATGACCACGCTGGGCTACGAGGGCGGGATGTACATCCTGACCACGCTGACCAACGCTGTGCTTGAGTTGCTGGATGACAAGACCAAGTACATGAACGATACCGACTACAACTACGACATCGTTCGTTAATCAACCAGTGCTGAGGACTGAGTGCTGAGTGCTGGGAAAACCCTCGGCTTCGGCACTCAGCACTCAGTACCCAGCACTCGGAACTTCCCCATGGCCAACATCATGGTTCGTAAAAGCGCAGACGGCGGATTGTCTTTCTATCTGCCCAAGCGTGACATCGAGGACAGCATCACTTCCATCGAGTTTGACTCCCCGGAAAAATGGGGTGGCGAAATCAAGCTGGGGAACGGGGGCGTGTATTACATCGATCCGATTCCTGCGCCCGCGCGTTTGCCCATTTCGATCCGGGCACGGCGCGTGGATGGAGTTGAATAAGCAAGTGCTGAGCAATGAGTGCTGAGTGCTGAGTAAAAACTTGCGTCGGCGCAGCCGGCGGAAATTTCAACTCCTCACTCATCACCCTTTCCTCCTTACTGATTGGAGAAACATCATGGCAATGAAAATCGTTGTAGCCGAATGCAGTAGCTGTGGTGACTGCATCCCCGTATGCCCCACCAACTCGATCTTCGACAAGGGCGGCATCGTCAAGATCAAGGCCGACACGTGTAATGAATGTGAAGACAGTGACGCCGGCCCCAAGTGCCAGGCCACCTGTGCTTCGGGTGACGCCTGCATCGTTTATATGTAATCAAATCCGTAGGGTGGGTTCGGAGCGAAGCGACAACCCACCGCGCAAACCGGCTAAAGCTTGACCGTATCGATGGTGGGTTGCTGCGCGAACCCACCCTACATCCCGAACACGAGGAGCCCTGCCATGAGCACCAACTCATCCATCACCCGCGAAGCCGCGCTGCGCATTGGTCTGGCTTCACGCGAGCTGAATGTCACGCCGCGCGAACTGACTTTGGCGCTGGCGGAAAAGATCGATTTGCCGCTCACCGAAACCAAGCTGGCTGCCTGCTCGGTTGAGGATTTGCGCGAAGCCATGGATGGCGATGGCGGTATCTGTCAGGCCGAAAAAGAAGATCTCAAGCGCGCCGTGCACCTGCTCTGGGGCGAAGGTGTCAGTGGCAGCGAATTACCGTCACTGGACGCCTACAACGATGGCGATATGCCCGGTTCAATCCGCCTGGCTTGCGCCTCGAACACAGGCGAGATACTCGATGGGCATTTTGGTTCCTGCGACCGCTTCCTGATCTATCAGGTTTCAGCCACCGAGGCTCGCCTGATCGAGACACGCTCCACACTGGAAACCGAACACGCCGAAGACAAAAACGTCGCCCGTGCCGCCTTGATTGCCGATTGCGATGTGCTGTACGTGCAGTCCATCGGTGGGCCCGCAGCGGCCAAGGTGATCCGCGCCAACGTGCATCCGGTGAAGATTCCGCAGACCGGGCCGGCACGCACCAGTGTCTCGCGTCTGCAGACCAGTCTGTCCAGCCCGCCGCCCTGGCTGGCCCGCGTGATGGGCATCAGCCCGCCCTCGCTGGCGCAATTTGCAGCGATGATCGAGGAGGACTGAAAATGACTCCAGAATTTATTGACACCATCTGCAAGGCGTTGGCCGATGGCAATGCCCGACGTCCCGGCGTCGACCGGGAGCTGCGCGAAGCTTTTCCCGGAGTCGTCTTCAGCGTATGTGACGACAACGATATTCCCTCGAGACTTGCTCCCGTGGCCACGGGTGAAGACTTTGCGCTGTATGCCATCAGCACCAGCGGTCACTGTTCCCAACTCACGCCACAACTCGAAGGCGCTGGCGGGCTGGCCATTGGTCTGATCAACGATGACGACTGAATCACCCTGCGGCTGCCTGCAACAAGCCAGCGAAGAACGCGACCGCTACGCCAGTTTTATCGGCCTCGATTGCAACGGTCAGGCACGCCGCTTCATCACCATGCTGCGGCCCTATCTGGATGATCCGGCGCGCAGCAATGCCTTCTGGGTGCACTTTGAAAAGAAACTCACAGCCACCAGCGGCCCACGCAACGACGAGCTCTTTCTGATCCACGCCCACATCAACATCCTGCGCGATCAGCTTGAGAGCCTCGACGACGTGCAAGCCTTGCTCTTGCTCGATCAGATCGAGCAGGAATGCTGCTGAGCCCTTTCAATTCCGGAGACCCTCATGTGCCAGAAAAAAACCGCAGGAGAAGAGCAAAGCCTGCATGAAAAATTCTGCCAGGCCACTCACGGCATTCCATGCAAAGCCGTGCATGCCGTCGGCTCCCTCTTCAACCTGATTCTAGGCCGTGCGCCCAGTCAGGACTGCTGCAGTGGCCCGGGGCAGAAAACCAACTGCGATTGCCAACCACCTCAACCCTGATGAATACCAAGGACCCTTCACCATGTTGCTGAAAAAATATGCAGACGCCGGCTACCAGATCAACGCCAACCTCAACGAGACCTGCAGCGGTGCCCCGCTGAAAGCATACCGCGGCGAGATGATCGTCATCGAAGGCGAAGTGATTGATGCCGCAACCCAACGCAAGGCACCGGCTAAAATTCTGCAGCAAGCCGTCCTCCTGGCTGACGACACCCAGATCAAATTTCTCGCCGGCATGCTTGATGACGTAAACGACGTGCCCGCATTACTCGGTCGCTATGGCGACGACATGGGCTGCGATACGCTGTGTGTGATTTTTGCGCTCAATATCGATAAGGCTGCCAGCCTGAGTCACGGCAACAGCAAGGTGCATCTGGTGCCGATGGATGATGGCTTGCCCTGGCCTGAACTGATGCAGCTGGCCGGTCTGGAAAAAGGGGACATCAAGAGCCTTTCCCCTGCCGACAAGGTGCAGGCCGTATTCAAGGAGCTCACCGGCTTCCGCCCGCGCAATTCAAGCAACGTTGAACTCGCCGGCATCGCCGCGCTCAACAACGGCAAGCGACGTGAGATTCGCGGCGCGGTCTGATTAATTCGGGAACTGGGAACTAGGGACTGGGGAATCGGGGGCCCTGGCTCCGTTTTCCCCGTTCCCCGCCCCGAGTCCCCACTACCCAGTTCCGAGTACCCAAAAATGCACATCCTGATCGTTCTCGCCCACCCCAAACCCGGTAGCTTCAATCACGCCATTGCCGACACGGCACGCCAGACACTGGAAGCCGCCGGCCATCGCGTCACCCTGCGTGATCTGCATGCTGAAGGCTTCGATCCGCTGTACACGCCCGAAGAACTGGTACGCGGCCACATTCCAACAGCCGAAGTGCGCGAACACGCCGATCTCGTCCTCAATGCCGATGCCATCATCGTGGTGCACCCCAACTGGTGGGCCCAGGCGCCGGCCATTCTCAAGGGCTGGCTGGATCGCGTGCTGCGGGCCGGCGAGGCCTACCGATTCGGTATGAATGACAAGGGCGAAGGTGTCATCATCGGCCAGCTCAAGGCACGCGCAGCCCTCGTCTTCACTACCTCGAACACCCCGAAAGCAGCTGAGCTCGCGCTCTACGGCGATCCGCTGGATAATTTCTGGAAAGCATGCGTCTGGGGCTTCTGCGGAGTCAGCAAGGTTGAACGCCGCAATTTCGAATCTGTCATCGCCAGCACGCCAGAACAACGCGCCGGATGGCTGGAGGATGTAGTGACTCTGACCAAACAAGTCATTGCCTGAAGAGGCACTCTGGACGGGCCTGTCAGAGAGGCCGGCCTGAACCTGACGGAACGCCGAGCGCTACGCAGGAAGACCTCAGCTCCCTGTCGCGCCACGTCAGCCAGCTTGTAACCGAACGCGAGGCCAGTCGCGAAGCAACACTACGCGCCAAGAAAGCAGCCGAAGGTGCAAACCGGGCCAAGAGCGAATTCCTGGTCAATATGAGCCACGAAATCCGCACGCCCATGAATGCCATCATGGGCATGACCGCACTGACACTGGACACAGCCCTGAACAGCGAGCAGCGCGAATACCTCGGATTTGTAGAAAGCTCGGCCGAGGCCTTGCTGCAGATCATCAACGACATCCTGGGTTTTTCGAAGATCGAGGCAGGCAAGCTTGATGTCGAGTCTATCCCGTTCTCGCTCTCCGAGCTGATTTCGAGCACGGCCAAGACCATGGCCTTGCGCGCTGGCGAGAAATCCATTGAACTCATTCTGGACATATCTCCCGACCTGCCGGGCAAAGTCAGCGGCGACCCCGGCCGCGTGCGCCAGATCCTGTTGAATCTTCTCTCCAACGCCATAAAATTCACGGAACGCGGCGAAATCGTGCTGAGTGCACATCACGAGATCGAACCCGACGGACAGTTGCGCCTGCAATTTTCCGTGCGCAATAGCGGCATCGGCATTCCGCTCGAAAAACAGGCTCGCATAACCACCACTGAATTCATGCGCACGCGCTGGCCTGCTGCGCGAGTACTGATGCTCACCTCATCAGATCAAGGCGACGAGCGCAGCCTGGCCCAAAAAGTTGGCATTGAGCGCTGCCTGACCAAGCCGGTTTCAGGCACCGAAATGATCGACGCCATCGGCATCCTCATCAAGGATGAGGACAGCAGTCCGTCCCCCGAGATGGCCTCACTCCAGACCGGACCGGTCTGCGCCGAGGCCGCACGCATTGCAGAACGGCGCCCTGCTTCCGTAACGCCCCCACCGCGCCTGAATGCACCGAACGTTCTGCTGGTCGAAGACAACAGCACCAATCAGAAACTCGCCACACGCCTGCTGGAAAAACTCGGCTGCAAAGTCGAAATCGCCGCCGATGGCGATATCGCCGTGAGCCGCTTCGAACGTGGCGGTCTTGATCTGATCTGCATGGACATGCAAATGCCGCACTGTGACGGCCTCACCGCCACCCGCCGCATTCGCGAGATCGAGCGCAGCACGGGCAGTCATATCCCGATCATCGCGATGACCGCCAACGCCATGCAAGGCGACCGTGATCGCTACCTGGAATCCGGCATGGACGATTACGTGTCGAAACCGATCCATTTCGATGAGCTCAAGAAAATGCTGACGCGCTACACCGGCGACATTCTGTAGCTCCCGGAATACCAAACTCGAAGCTTGTACCCGAACGGCCGCAGATACTCACGCTGGATGTGTTCGCGTCAATCCACGCGAAGTTTGCATCAAGCAGAATTCCCGTATAAAGTATTTATACTGTTTGCACCGTTTAAAACCACCCAAAGGAAATACCATGAATACACCCAGCACACCCGCCACTCCAGCTGTTGCCCCGACCGCGAGCAAGCCCGCTGCCAAGGCCGCTGCACCCAAGGCTGCGCCAGCCAAGGCTGCGCCAGCCAAAGCCGCCACCAAACCAGCAGCCAAGCCGGCCGCAAAGACTGCCGCCGCAGCCAAACCGGCCACCCCCGCCAGTAAGCCTGCTGCTGCAAAACCGGCTGCAAAGCCAGTCGCCAAGCCGGCCGTTGCTGCAAAGAAAGCCGTTACCAAAGTCGCCGTCAAGGCTCCAGTCAAGACAGCTGCTGCGCCCGCAAAACCCGCTGCTGCAAAAGCCAAGCCCGCTACCAAGCCGGTCAAATCTGCGGCAGCCAAGCCAGCCACCAAACCCGCGATTGCCAAGCCAGCTATTGCCAAGCCAGCAATTGCCAAACCCGTTGCCACCAAACCCGTCGTAGCCAAACCGGCGACTCCAGTCAAAGCGCCCAAAGCCAAGAAGACCAAACTGGTACGTGACAGCTTCACCTTCCCGGAAGATGAATATCAATTGATTGCCACGCTCAAAGCGCGCGCGCTGAAAGCCGGCCTCGATATCAAGAAGAGTGAAGTGCTGCGCGCCGGTCTCGCCGCTCTGGTCGATATGGCTGAGCACGGTCTGCTCAAGGCACTGGATGCGGTGGAGCGCATCAAGACGGGGCGCCCGTCGAAGTAAATAGAGGCTCGCGCTTAACGCGATCACTCACAAGAAAGCGCCCGAAACGGGCGCTTTTTTTGTCTGAACGCCATACCCCTGAATTTTTTTGGCTGGATACAAGATGCCTGAAGAGCCTCACGGGGCGGACTTCTTCGGGCAGGCTTGCCGCACAAACAAGCGGGGCGCGGCTCTACAGACTGCCGCAATTAAACTTCTCGCCAACACGCGAAACCGGAAACTTCGCCGCCTCCGGCCGCTCCAACCCCCGACTTGCGACTTGCGACTTGCGACTTGCGACTTGCGACTTGCGACTTGCGACTTGCGACTTGCGACTTGCGACTTGCGACGTCCTACTTCCCACGCGCCATTCGCCCCCGTACACTCTCGCCTATGAACCCATCCGAAACTCCCGTTGATTCCGTTGCCGTCATCTTGCGTGGAGATGCTTTGCACCGCAGAGCGCGCCGCTGGTCCCTGATTGCCGTCACGGCCCTGCTCCTGACCCTGCCCGCGATTATTTTCTTCCCGCGTCTGTGGAGCTGGGTCATCACCCTCGGCTCGGGCGCCTTCCTGCTGGCGGGTGCCGCATGGGGGCTGCTGATGGCTGTCGGGCCGGTCACCGCACTGGTGTGTGCACTGGTCGCCTTGTTTCTGCGCGTGGAAGCCGGCTTTGCACCACGCTCGCGCCACCGCAGGTTTGGCGATGCTCTGGCGATCACCGGCGGCCTGCTGGTGAGCTTTGCGCCCGCACTGGCCGCGCTGTATCCACCGATCAAGGCGCTGCTGACGGGCTACATCGCTTTTCGCGGACAGGGCCAGCAATACTCACTGCTCAGCGACCCCTATGGTTTCTGGCAGGCCGTGGCTTACTGGTTGATGGGCGCGGCGACCCTGGCCCTGCTCGCGGGCTTTTACTGGAAGGCCAAGTGGCGCAGCCGGGTTGGCGCCGATCACGCATGAGTGACACACCGTCAGCTGACCTTCCCTCTGAAATCGGGAGGGGCGCTTCGAGCCCAGCTATCACTTCGGCCATTACGAAGCACGCCACGCCGATCCTGATCGCCCAGCTCGCCTCAATGAGCACCGCCATTGTCGATACCGTCATCACCGCGCGCGTCAGCACCGTGGATCTGGCCGCCGTGGGTATCGGCGCCGGGCTTTACATGTCGGTGATGCTGGCCGGTGCCGGTGTGGTGCAAGGCCTGACGCCGATTGCCGCACATCACGTCGGTGCCAGGCGTTTCGATCAATTGCCCGCCACGCTACAACAAGGCCTGTGGCTGTGCCTGCTGCTGGCTGTCGGCGGCAGCCTGATTCTGGCCATGCCGGACTGGCTACTGAACATGAATCATGTCAGCCCGGCGGTGGCGGAACGCACCCGCGCCTATCTGGCCGTGCTGGCGCTGGCGCTGCCCGGCACGCTGGTGTATCGCGCCTGTGGCGGCATGCTCAACGCGCTGGGTCGCCCGCGCATGCTGATGTTCTTCGGCCTGGCGAATGCAGGGAGTCATGTCCTGCTGGCGCCGATGCTTGCCTTCGGCTGGTTCGGCTTGCCAGCGCTGGGTGCGGTCGGCTGCGCGGCGTCGGTTGCTTTCAACACCACGTTGCTGGCCGTCGTGGGGCTGATCTATCTGATACGCTCGCCGGTCAGCCGTGAGTTACAGCTCTTGCGTCAGTGGCAAGGGCCGCGCTGGCCGCTGATTGCCGAGCATTTGAAGCTGGGCCTGCCGATCGGCCTGTCCACTTTCGTCGAAATGAGCAGCTTCGCGCTGATCGGCCTGCTGGTCGCCGGCCTCGGTGCAGAAGCCGTGGGCGCCAACCGCCTGCTCGGCAACTTCGCCGGCACCTGCTACATGCTGCCGCTGTCGATTTCGATTGCCACCCTGGCGCTGGTCGGCCAGGCCGCTGGCGCGCAGGACTGGGCGCGCGTACGTCGTACTGCCGCTGCCGGCATGGCGCTGGGCTGTACGATTTCCGTACTGGTCGGGATCACGCTATGGCTGCTGCAAAGGCCGCTGATCGAAGCCAGCGTGCCCGACCCGGCGGTGCGCGCCGCAGCCTTCGGACTGGTCGGTTTGATTGCCCTTTACCAGTTGGTGGACGCCGCCCAGACCATCGCCGCACAAGCCCTGCGTGGGCTGAAAATCACCACCCTGCCGATGCTCGTTCACATTTTCAGCTTCTGGGGAGTCGGACTGGCAGGCGGCTGGTGGCTGTGCTATCACGGACTGCAGGCGCTGAACATCGCGCCCCAGGGCCTGGCCGGATTCTGGCAAGCGGGCGTCGCCTCCTCGAGCGTGGCCGCACTCCTCTTCGCAGGCCTCCTATGGGCGGCCCTGCGCAAGCACCCATCTTCAAGAACCAATAGGGACGCGGCATGACAGACCTGCCCGATGTAGACCGAGTCGCGGAGCGGCTCTCCACAGCCCGCCGGGTGCTGTTCATCACCGGCGCCGGCATTTCGGCGGACTCCGGCCTGCCGACTTATCGCGGCTTTGGCGGGCTGTACAACGAAGATCAGCACACTGACGACGGCTTGCCGATTGAAGTTGCGCTGTCCGGTGAAATCATGGCGGCTCAGCCCGAGATCACCTGGAAACATCTGGCCCGGATCGAAGCAACCTGCCGTGGCGCCAAACCAAACGCCGCGCACCGCATCATCGCCGCCCTGCAGGATCGCGTACCAACCACGGTCCTGACGCAAAACATTGATGGCTTTCACCGCGAAGCGGGCAGCGCAGATCTGATCGAGATTCACGGCGACTTGTTCGAGCTGTTTTGCCCGCACTGCGGGCATCAGGTGAGCGTTAGCGACTACAGCGAACTTCACGAACTTCCGCCACCCTGCCCGCACTGTCTGGGGCAGCTGCGTCCCGCCGTAGTCCTCTTCGGCGAAGCCCTGCCCCGGCCTGCCGTCAAGCGTCTGGAACAGGTACTGGATGAGGGCTACGATCTGGTGTTCTCGATCGGCACCACCAGCGTCTTCCCCTACATCGCCCAGCCTTTCATCGCTGCGCGACAGTTTGGCGCCCTTGCCGTGGAGATCAACCCGACCCCCACCGAAGTCAGCCGCTTTGCCGATGTCACCTGGCGCTGCGGTGCGGCAGCGGCGCTGGAGCAACTGTGGGGAAAATTAAGCAATGAGTGCTGAGGACTGAGTGCTGAGTGGGCATGCTTGAAGAGCCGCGCCCATTAAGGATCTTCAGGCCGGTGTGCGCCGCGGTAAGGCGGGACGCGGCTCTTCGGGCACCGTCTGATCAGCAATAAAAAAGCCGGACGGCTTGGCCGTCCGGCTTTTTTTGCCTGCTCGTCCGCTTACTTCAGCGTTGTCATCGCAACGTGATCCATATCCGGGAAGGTCTGGTTCTCACCGCACATGCCCCAGATGAAGGTGTAAGCCTGCGTGCCCACGCCAGAGTGGATCGACCAGCTCGGGCTGATCACCGCCTGCTCGTTACGCATCACGACGTGACGCGTTTCGGTCGGCTCGCCACACATGTGGAAGACCAGGCCGTCGGCGGGCATGTTGAAGTAGAAATACACTTCCATCCGACGCTCGTGCGTATGGCAAGGCATGGTGTTCCACGTGCTGCCTTCGTCCAGTTTGGTCAGGCCCATGACCAGCTGACAGCTATCGACCACGCCAGGCACGATGTACTTGTTGATGGTGCGCTTGTTCGAAGTCCTGGCATCGCCCATGACTTGCGGGCTGGCCATCTCCCGGGTGATCTTCTTGCTCGGGTAGGCCGCGTGCGCCGGAGCGCTGTTGTAGTAAAACTTGGCCGGGTTGGCAGCGTCAGCACTCTTAAACAGCAGCTCTTTGGAACCCTTGCCCACGTACAGCGCCTCTTCGCTGCCGATGTCGTAAGACACGCCATCGACCACGATCACGCCGGCACCACCGATGTTGATCACGCCCAGCTCGCGACGCTCGAGGAAATAAGCCGTGCCGTAAGTCTTGCCCAGATCCGGCATGGAGATCTCGGCGGCCACCGGCATGATGCCGCCAAAAACGATACGGTCAACGTGGCTGTAAGTCATGGTCATCTGGTCGGCCACGAAAATCTGCTCGACCACGAACTCATTGCGCAGGCCTGCGGTATCAAGAGTCTTGGTGTAGGCGGCGTTTACGGCCTGGCGGATATCAATCTGCATGCTTGGCTCCATCGGTTTGAGGAAGCTGCGCAAACAGGCCGCTTCCGGTTAAAGGGGGGGTGGTTTGGAAAATAGAAAGACAATTGTACTCGGCCCAAATTGCTTCCTGAAGTCGGACAAACCCGGCCAAGCGCTGCATGTTAAGGATGATCGCAAACTCAAGTCTTGATCCAGCTCGACGTTTTGGCATGACTGACTCGATCAGCGCAGCAAATCTGCCACATTCCCATGTGAACAGCATGAATGGCCGACGATCCGAGGTTATCATGCGCCGACAAAGATACGAGACGCCTGCAGCCGTTCAAACGCGGCAGGACGCAAACAAGCCGGGAGATGATGAATGGCAAGCGAGTACCGGGTAATTTTTGCAGGCGCGGTGCTGGAAGGCTTTGCGCTTGAGGCGGTCAAACAAACCGCTGGTGGGCGCCTGAAGGCATCTCCGCAGCAAGTCGATCGCCTGTTTTCAGGCCGCAATGCCGTGCTGAAAAAAGGCCTGAGCCGCGAAATGGGCGAACGTTATATCGCCGAATTGCGCCGTATCGGCATGATGGTGGAGCTGGATATTCAGCAACCAGAGGCTCCCGCACTGGCCAGCCCGGCAATCGCAGCGCCAGTGGCGCCGCCAGCCCAAGCCCTTGCGGTTACAAGATACCCGGCAGCAATTGCCTCCAACGATCTTGAAAAAACCCAGATCGCCAATCCGGATGCACTTGCCCGCTACCTGCGGGACGAGGTTGATCCCTCCAACGCACCGACCCTGATCGTGCCACGCACCCAGGTCGCCGCGATGACCCGGCAAGCGGCCACGGAACAAGACCCAAGCAGCATGCCGACCTTCGTCGTTCCCCGCTCGCAACTGGACGAAACACGCCGCCAAATCGAACAGACCCTGTCCGACCAAGCAGATCCCTCCAACGCCCCCACCCTGATCGTGCCGCGCAGCAATGCAGCAAAAGGCGGCGTGACGGCTACGGTCATTGTGGGACAGGACGCCGATCACCTGCGCACCGGCCCGTCAGGCGTCACCAAAAAACACGATCCGGAACGCACCCTGATCGCCAACGAAGGCGCATTGGAGGCCTATCTGGCTGCCAACCCTGGCTCCAGCCCACTAGGCAACATGACAAGCACCGATCTCAGCGCTGGCAGCACCTTGGGCGGGCATGAGGCGCCGCCACCGCCAGCACCTGAGTCCCCCAAAAGTACTCCGCCCGGCAGTATCCGCGCCAGACGCACAGGCTCGCTTGCGAACGTGATGGAACTGGATGCTCCCGCACCCACGGCGGCTGTCGCTGTGCCGGCAGAGATTGCATCAGCGCCGCTCCGGCCTTTTCAGGCACAGTCGCCTCACAGCAGCGCGGGTGACGCCACAGAATGGGTGTCTTTGCGCGACGATAGCGATAGCGACCGTACAAATTCAAACAGAAACACCTTGACGGGACTCTCACCAAAGCTGCAGCTGGTGCTGCTTGCCCTTGGCTCAGCCTGCCTGCTGGCCTTGATCATGTGGCTGACGCAGCAGTTGCCTTGAGCAACATTTGATGTGCTTGCGTCGTCGGCGGGCCTACGTATAATTCCGGCCTGTCTCTTAAAAGGAATTCCGCAATGTTCGTATTCAACAAAGATTGCCCGCTCGAAGATCTGGGCAATGGTGTCAGTCGCCGCATCCTGGCCCATGCTGGCAAAATCATGCAGGTCGAAGTCCATTTCGCCGACAACGCCATCGGTTACATGCACAACCATCCGCATGAACAGCTGACCAATGTGCTGTCGGGCGAATTCGAATTCACCATTGGCGATACCGTCAAGATCGTCAAAGCCGGTGATACGCTTTATAAAGAGCCGCACATCATGCACGGCTGCAAGTGCCTGAAAGCAGGCATCTTGCTCGACACCTTCACCCCGATTCGCGAAGATTTCCTGACCAAGTAAATCTTGCGCTGCAGCAATAAAAAACCGGCTCGCGAGCCGGTTTTTTATTATTCAGTTTCGCTTGCTGGCGCAAGCGCTTCAACAAAACCAAATCGTCTGAAATCCTGAACCCGCATGGGGTAGAGCGTGCCATCCAGATGATCGCATTCGTGCTGCACCACGCGCGCATGAAAGCCCTCGGCCTCACGCTCGATGCGCCGCCCGAACTGATCGAAGCCGCTATACCGCAGCTTCACATGCCGCGGCACCACGCCGCGCAAGCCAGGCACTGACAGGCAGCCTTCCCAGCCCTCCTCCATCTCCTCTCCGATGAATTCCAGTTCGGGATTGATCAACACGGTTTGTGGCACGGATGGCGCATCCGGATAGCGCTCACAGGCGTCCACCTCGAAAACCACCAGACGCAGCCCGACGCCAATCTGCGGCGCGGCCAATCCAACGCCGCCTTCATGCTCCATCGTCTCCAGCATGTCCGCGATCAGCGCGTGCAGTTCCGGGGTATCAAACTCGGCGAGTTCTGTGGCGCGCTCCAGCAGGCGCGGATCACCCATGCGCAATACCGGACGAATCATGGGCAGGCGCCACAAAAGTGTTGCAAAAGATTGTGTACACGCCCCATTGCCAGCTTGAGAGTGGCTTCAATTTCTTCCATCTGAATGCCGTGCTCACTGCTGCCGCGCCCGGCTGCGTGATTGGATACCACCAGAATCGCGGCGTAAGGGATGCCAAGTTCGCGCGCCAGCACTGCTTCAGGCATGCCGGTCATGCCGACAACGTGGGCACCATCACGGTCCAGACGATTGACCTCAGCCGTTGATTCAAGGCGCGGCCCCTGTGTGGCGGCATAGGTACCACCGTCGACCACGCCTTCGCCCGCGCGGGCCGCTGCGGAAAGGATGCGCTGGCGCAAACGGGAATCATAGGGCTCGGTGAAATCAACGTGTACGACCGGCGTGTCGCCACCATCGAAAAAGGTGGCGTTGCGTCCCCATGTGTAGTCAATGATCTGGTCGGGCACAAGAATCACCCCCGGGCCGAGATCCGGAGCGATGCCACCGACCGACGCCACCGAGACAATCGCTTCGGCGCCGGCATGCTTCAAGGCCCATATATTGGCGCGGTAATTGACGGCATGTGGCGGAATGGTGTGACCGTAGCCATGACGGGCGATGAACACCGTCTGCTGATCACACAAGTGACCGAACTGCAAAGCGCCGGAGGGCTCGCCGTAAGGTGTGCGCATGACTTCGCGCCGTGAAATGTCAAGGTTGGAAAGCTGGCTCAAGCCGCTGCCACCGATGATTGCGATCATGTCAGGAATGCCGGAATAAGGATGTGCGGGCGATGTTAGCACGTCCGCCAGCACGCTTCTCTTGGCACTTACCCACGAGTATGCCCAGTTGGCGTGCTACAATTGAGGGCTTTTCTATCAAGCAGTTACATAGTCCGGTTTAAACCGGCCTTGACTCCTCGACCCATTCTCTTCCCCCTGCAAGCCAAGACACCATGAGCCGCGCCATTCGCAACATCGCCATTATCGCCCACGTCGATCATGGTAAGACCACGCTGGTCGACCAACTTCTTCGCCAATCTGGCACCTTCGCCGCCCACCAGGCAGTGACCGAGCGCGTGATGGACAGCAACGATCTTGAAAAAGAACGCGGCATCACGATTCTGGCCAAGAACTGCGCCATTCAGTATGGCGAAACCCACATCAATATCGTCGACACCCCTGGACACGCCGACTTCGGCGGTGAAGTCGAGCGCGTACTGTCGATGGTCGATGGTGTATTGCTGCTGGTCGATGCCGTCGAAGGCCCGATGCCGCAAACGCGTTTCGTGACGCGCAAGGCGCTGGCCCTGGGCCTCAAGCCCATCGTCGTCGTCAACAAGATTGACCGTCCCGGCGCACGCCCGGACTGGGTCATCAACCAGACCTTCGATTTGTTTGACAAGCTCGGCGCATCCGAAGAGCAACTCGATTTCCCGGTTGTTTATGCCTCCGCGCTGAACGGCTACGCCATGCTGGATGCAGACAAACCCGGCACCGACATGGTCGCGATTTTTGAAGCCATCCTCAAGCACGTACCGCAGCCCGAAGTGAATGCTGACGGCCCGCTGCAAGTGCAGATCTGCTCGCTGGATTATTCGACCTATATCGGCCAGCTGGGTATCGGCCGCATCAAGCGTGGCAGCATCAAGACAAATCAGGAAGTCGCGGTCATGATGGGCGACAAGCAAATTGGCAAATCCAAAGTTGGTCAGGTACTGACCTTCAAGGGTCTGGAGCGCGTTCAGACGGATTACGCTGAAGCCGGCGACATCATTCTGGTCAGCGGCATTGATCAAGTTGGTATCGGTGTGACGATCTGCGCGCCTGAAAAACTCGAAGGCATGACACCTATCGCCGTGGATGAGCCGACGCTGACCATGAACTTCCAGGTCAACTCCTCGCCACTCGCCGGCCGTGAAGGCAAGTTCGTCACCAGCCGCCAGATCCGCGAGCGTCTGCATAAAGAATTGCTGAAGAATGTCGCGCTGCGCGTTGTCGATACCGAAGATTCCGACGTGTTCGAAGTCTCCGGCCGTGGCGAGTTGCACCTGACGATTCTGCTGGAAACCATGCGCCGCGAAGGCTTTGAGCTGGCCGTGGGCCGCCCGCGCGTCGTGTTCCGTGAAATTAACGGTGTGAAGTGCGAGCCATATGAAATGCTCACCGTCGACGTGGAAGAAGACAACCAGGGCGGCGTGATGGAAGAACTCGGCCGTCGCCGTGGCGAACTGCAGGATATGCAGCCGGACGGCAAGGGTCGTGTGCGTCTGGAATACCGCATTCCGGCACGTGGCCTGATCGGCTTCCAGGGCGAATTCCTGACCCTGACACGCGGCACCGGCCTGGCCAGTCACGTGTTTGACGAATACGCCCCGATGGCAGCGACCATGTCAGAGCGTCGCAATGGCGTGCTGATCAGCCAGGACGATGGCGTTGCCGTGGCTTACGCGATCTGGAAACTGCAGGATCGCGGCAAGATGTTCGTGTCGCACAACGACCCGGTGTACGAAGGCATCATCATCGGTATTCACTCGCGCGAAAACGACTTGGTGGTCAATCCGATCAAGGGCAAGCAGCTCACCAACGTGCGCTCGTCCGGCACCGATGAAGCTGTGCGTCTGGTTCCGCCGATCCTGCTCACGTTGGAATCGGCCATCGAATTCATTGCCGACGACGAACTGGTCGAAATCACTCCGAAATCGATCCGTCTGCGCAAGCGTTTCCTCAAGGAACACGAGCGCAAGCGCGCCTTCAGTGCTGCGAAGGCCTGATCTGAAGAGCCACTCTGCGGAGTGGCTTTTTTTCGCACCTGTGACCCTGAAAACCACAGCAGGACGCACCGAATACCGCGAAAATTCAGGCGGGCACAAGGTTTTGTCGCCTTGACAGCCTTCACCTCAAAAACGGTTTTCAGGTTGGCCTGCTGCCTGCAATAAAAAAACATCTCCTTCCCTTTTGAACATGAGGCCGTAAAATGTGGGCTCAGTCCAATCCGGACCCCGGAGCATACTTAATGAAGCATATTCTGCTGATCAGCTTGTCCGCGCTGCTTATCGGCTGCGCACCCCTGCTAAGTGCCCAGCAGACAGCGGCACCAGACGACACGACTAGCACGTCGCGCTTTGATGCGCTGACCATCAGCACGGCCCTGTCCAGCACAAGCCCCGCCAGCGCCCCGCCAGCCCGCATGGAAATCTCTGGCTCGAATATCTCCGGTTCAAACAACTCCAGCTCAAACGTCTCCGGCTTCGCCACAGAACTGCAGCGCGCACGCGCCAACGTCCAGACTATGGACCTCACCAGCCAAAGTGCTGACATCTGGACACGCATGCGCCGCGGCTTCGGCATGCCGAATCTGGAAAATCCCATCGTCGACAAACACCTCGCCGCCTTCACTGCGCACCCGCAAGCCGTGACCAACATCCTTGAACGCGGCCGCAAGTACATGTATCACATCGTTGTCGAGCTGGAAAAACGCGGCATGCCGACCGAGATGGCGCTTCTGCCACTGGTGGAGAGTGCTTACAACCCGATGGCCTTCTCCTCTGCCAAGGCGGCAGGCCTGTGGCAGTTCATTCCATCGACAGGCAAAGACTTCCAGTTACAACAAAACTGGTGGGTGGATGAGCGCCGCGACGTGCTGGCCTCGACCACCGCAGCGCTAACCTATCTGCAGGCCGTGTATGAATTGCAAGGCGACTGGCACCTGGCGCTGGCTTCCTATAACTGGGGCGAGAACGCCGTTCTGCGTGCGGTCAACTCGAACCGCAATGCCGGCAAGCCGACCGATTTCAACAGCCTCAGGATGCCTGCCGAGACGGCTCAGTACGTACCCAAACTGCAAGCCATCAAGATGATCGTGGCGCACCCGGAGCGCTACGGCATCAAATTGCCGAATATCCCCAACGAGCCTTATTTTGTTACGGTCGAGCGCACGCAAGGCATGGACGTCGCCGTTGCAGCGCGCTTCGCAGAAATGCCCACATCGGAATTTCAAGCCCTTAACCCGGCCTTCAATCGTCCGGTCATCCCGGGCAGCCACTCTGCCGATCTGGTGCTGCCGGTTGAAAACGCGAACAAATTCCGCGAGAACCTCGCTGCCCACGCGGGTCAGTCCCTCATCAGCTGGAAGACTTACACCGTGCCGCGTACAGCTCGGGTCGAGGAAGTCGCCCAGCGCCTGCGCCTGAGCAGCGATGTTCTACGCTCGGCGAACGGCCTGGCACCACGGGCACGGCTGGCTGCGGGCTATACCTTGCTCATTCCGCAGACCACCGACACCGAACTGGCCACAACCAAGCCCGGCAAGATTGCTTCCGTCCGGCAGAGCCCGCCGCGCGCACTGAGCAAGGCCATGAAACGCCCGGTCGCCGCCCGCAAATCCGGGCCTCGCAGCTGATCCGCTGATTTGACTTCTGCGTCAGCACCCCGCTTTGATCGCCCCTTCGCCGTTTTTGAAGACAATCTCGGCGATCCGGCACAGCTAAACCTGCTGCAGAATCTGCTGTGCTGCATTTCCGCACACACCCCAGCCGAGCTACCTGGCGCACTGGCAGCCATCGAGGCCGCCCGCAACAGCGGCCACTGGATTGCCTTTGCAGGGAACTATGAGCTGGGAGCCGCTCTGGAAGCGGCTCTTCACGACACACTACCTGAAGACAGCCACGCAGAGCTACTCTTGAAGGCATGGGTGTTTGCACAGTGCAGCCGGATCAGCGGCGACGCGATTGCCACATTCTGGCAAAGTGCGCTGGCCCGCCTCAGCCCGCAGGAAAAGGAAGCTGGCATCCTCAGCCTGCAGCCTGACTGGGACGAAGCCCGCCACGCCACAGCCGTCGAACGCATCCTGGCCTGGATTTACGCAGGCGATTGTTACCAGACCAATCTCACCTTCCCGCTCTACGGCCAGGCCTTCGGGCACCCAATCGCCCTCTTTGCCCGCCTGCGCGAAACCCAGCCGGTCGCACACGGCGCCCTGATCTTCGACGGGCAGGACTGGATTCTGTCACGCTCGCCCGAACTCTTCGTCGCTCACCGGGGCGCAGAACTCATTTGCCGCCCGATGAAGGGCACCGCCCAACGCAGTCAGGATCCAGGCATCGACGCCGCCAATGCCGCCGCACTGCAAGCCTCGACCAAGGATCGCGCCGAAAACCTGATGATCGTGGACCTGATCCGCAATGATCTGGGCCGCCTCGCGCCGCCGGGCGGCGTGCGCGTCGAGCAGCTGTTCGAGCTGGAGGTCTTCCAAACCGTTTTCCAGCTCACATCAACGGTGCGTGCAGCCCCGGTAGACGCAAAATTCGAGACCGTTTTGAGGGCGCTGTTTCCCTGCGGTTCAATTACCGGCGCCCCGAAGATTCGCGCCATGCAGATCATTCACGCGCTTGAAGACGGCCCGCGCGGCCTCTACTGTGGCGCCCTCGGCTGGCTCGCCCCTGATGGTGATTTCAGCCTGAATGTGCCAATCCGCACCCTGCTGCTGCGCGCCGACGGGTACTTCCGGCTGGATGTCGGCAGCGGCATCGTAGCCGATTCCCAAGCCGCGGCAGAATATCGCGAGTGCCTGGCCAAAGCCGATTTCGTGCGCAAACTGGGCACGGATCTCGAGCTGATCGAAACCCTGAAATGGACGCCCCAGACGAGCTATCCCGACCTCGACTGGCATCTGGCGCGTCTGGCACGCTCGGCGCAGGAACTGGGCTTCGTTTTTGACCATGCCTCGCAGAGCCGCATGCTGCTTGAGTTTGCAGCCACCCTTCCTGCACACGCCCAACGGGTGCGCCTCTCCATGGCACGTGACGGCAAAACCAGTCTGCTTGCGGCTGCGCTGGAAGCCCCCGCGATGGATCAGAAAACAGCCTGGGCTCCGTTTGCGCTGAACTCGAACGATCCGCGTCTGCGCCACAAAAGTACGGCACGTGTCTTTTACGAAACAGCCCTCAAAGCTGCGATGGAAGCCGGCCTGTTCGACGTGATTTTCTGCAATGAACGCGGCGAACTTTGCGAAGGCGCGCGCAGCAACCTGTTCCTGGAATTGGATGACGGCCCCTTGCGCACGCCGGAACTGCTCTGCGGATTGCTGCCCGGCGTGCTGCGTGCGCAACTGCTGGCCGAGGGACGCGCCGTCGAGGCCGTCTTGAGCAAAGAAGACTTGTTGAAAGCCCGCCGCATCTGGCTGGGCAATGCCTTGCGTGGGCTGGTGGAGGTGAAGCTGCTGCCTGCGGCAGAGGACTGAGCGCGCCTGCCTGCAGCAGAGGACTGAGCAATGAGGACTGGGTGCTGAGTGGGCGTGCTTGCAGAGCCTTGCCCGTATTGGGTCTTCGGGCAGGTATGTTGCAGAGGGAGTACAGGAGCGGATCTTCGGGAGCGGCAATTCGCGGCTAAAGCCGCTCCTTATACAAAATCAGGGATTGCTCACCAGCAGGCTCGCCTTATTGGCACGCAACCAGTGTTCGAATTGATCGGCAGCCATCGGCCGGCCGAAATGAAAGCCCTGCATCAACACGCAGCCCATATCCACCAGGGCTTGCGCCTGTTCTGCGGTTTCCACGCCTTCCGCAATGACGCAGCTGCTGCGCTTCTTGGCCAGATCCACAATCGATGCCGCCAGCGCACGCGCGTCGGCCGACTCGACGATCTCTTCGATATAGCCCGGATCAATCTTCACCATGTCCGTGCACAAGCCCATCAACTGACGCAAGGACGAGTGCCCCGTACCGAAATCGTCCAGTGTCAGACGAATCCCCAATTCGCGCAGAGCCATCAGGCGCGACGCCAGCAAGACCGGTTCTTCCAGCCCGATGGATTCGGTCAGATCAAAACTGATCAGCGCTGGTGGCACATCGCAGAACTCGATGATCTGGCGCACCTTGATGACAAAATCATCGGCACGTAACTGCACCGGAGACACATTCACGGCCATCCCCAGCTGGCGATAGCCTTGGCGATGCCAGGCGGACAATCGATCCAGCGCTTGCTCCAGCACCCACAAACCCAGCTCATTGATCATGCCGGTACGTTCGGCCAGGGGAATAAAACGTTGCGGCGGCACCATCTCGCCAAAATCATTGCGCCAGCGCAGCAGCGCCTCCACGCCGACGACCTCACCGCTGGACGCGTTCATCAGCGGCTGATAATGCAGGGTCAAACCGCGCTTGAAGTCGATCGCGGCGCGCAGGCTGTGCAGCATGCTGACGCGGGTCTGCACATCCTCAGACATCATCACGGAAAACTCGCAGAACGCGCTGCCACTGGACTGACGTGCCTGACTCAAGGCCAGATTGGCATTGCGCAACAGTTCCACGGCATTGCCTTTGCACTGACTGACCCGCACCAGCCCGACGCGCATCTGCACGGACAAGGCATGGCCGTGCACAAAAAATGACTGCTCGAAAGCCTTGCGGATCACGCCAGGATCAATCGAGTTTTCAGGGCCGTAAAGCCCGAAAGTATCACCGGCAATCCGTGAAAGGCTCACCGCCGCGCCCATGGCCCCGCGCAGGCGTTTCGCCACAGCCACCAGCAGCGAATCCCCGCAGCGATGCCCCAAAGCGTCATTGACCTCGGAAAAGCGCACGATGTCCGCAATCGCCAGGCAGCGGGATCCTCCCTGACGCGTATACAAATCCTGATCCACATCCGACAGGAAGCGCGTGCGATTAGGCAGATGTGTCAGGGGATCGAAGAAGGCAAAGAAATCCAGACGCTCAATCAAATCAACATTTTCAAAGCCCACCGCCAGGCTCGCAGCAAACATCTCGACCAGTCGTTGCTCGACTCCCTGCAAGGACTGCCCCAGATCCACCACCACCACCGCATCCCGTGAGCCGCTGCCCAACCACATCGCAAAGCGCGTGGATTCAAAGACACAGGTACGGGCCGCGGAACAACGCCGGATGGCGCGCAACAGCTCGACGTCCAGCGCCTTGTCGGCCATGCAGCCCTGCATTACGGCGTAGCGGCCTGTGCCGAATTCGATATACAGACCATGGTCGCGCTGTGCGTCGCCAGCGCCTTGCTCCAGGCAAACCACGCCATCTACTGGCCGGCTGAACAGCTCTGCCATGTGCTGCAGCAGTACGCGTGAAAACTCCTGCGTTGAGCGCAAGCGGAAAATTTCATTGGAGGCTCGTGCCACAGTCTCCATGCCACGATTGGCCGCACGGATCAGTTCGAGCTGTTCATAGGCGCGCACGGCCGCTGTCAGGGTCGTAATCAAACGCGTCTGGCTGAGTTCGGATTTGGTACGGTAATCGTTGATGTCGTACCGCTGGATCACCTCCAGCTCGGGCGCATAGCCGGGCTGGCCGGTGCGCAGCACGATGCGCATCGAGTGCAGACCCAGATCCTTGCGGATCGTCTCCACCAGACGCAAGCCTGCATCCGGAGTTTCCATCACGACATCCAGCATGCCGACCGCGATGTCACGCTCGACTTTCAGCAGCTCAATCGCTTCGAGGGCGCTGCTCGCGTGCAGCAATTCCAGCGGACGGCCATCAACCTCAATGCCGCGCAAGGCATAGGTCGTCGCACGATGAACTTCTTCATCATCGTCGGTGACCAGCACACGCCATGGTCGCTGCAATAACTCATCGGCAGCAGCCGACTGCTCTGCGGGCTGATCTTCGGCAAACCGATAGGACTCTTCTGCCGGCATGGCAGACTCTCCAGATTGCTGATCAACAACGAGGCTCATCACCCCCTCCTTTTGTCACGAGCCTCGTGTCCCCGGGGCTTGTTGCATCATTTGCTGCATTGCTTGCCCCTACGCAAGCCATCTCTGGAATTAACGGCACGCGCGCCCGAAACTTTCGGGCGCGCTGCAAAAAATCAAACTCACGGCAAACACTTTCTCTGATCGACAAAGAAAGCGCCATTGGCCCAAAGGACATTTGCCCGACAGTCGCTACTTCAGCGAGAACTCCACACGGGCTTGTGCGGGCCCGCCGTCTTGCGCCTCGGAGGCATTTGCGCTGCCCAGCAGGAAGACCCGTTCGGGTGCAACACCACCCTGATCAAGCAGACGCGCTCGCACGGCTTGTGCCCGCTGGCTGGCAAGGCTCTGCAAATCCGCCGCGGTGACGGCCATGCTCGCGAGCAAAATCTTCTCCATCTCTTCGACCGGCAGGCTCTTGAGCAGACCCACGGCATTGCGTGGGCGCGCCTCAATTTTCTCGGCCTCGTAGACAGTTTTGAGCAGCACCGGATATTCCGTCGTCTCGACGCGCAAGACATCCACCTGCCCCACGGTTTCGCCACGCTTGACCATCTGCTCGGCCTTGAGCGTACGCAGCTTGCCATCCAGTCGACTTCGCTTGAGGCCGCTCACGTCCGCAGCCGGATCGGCACGCCCGGCAATCTCCAGTTTCAGTGCCGGACGATCTTGCAAGGCCTTGGTCAGCGTGCGCAGTTTCTCTTCCCCTGCAGACGCAATCACGGCCGAACCCGGCGCGAAATCCAGCCAGGCCAGCTCTTCGCCATCGCCACCCAGCAAGGAGCCGATCAAGGCGAAAGGTGCGCTGGCGGCCTTGCCGATCAAGTTAACAATTACCTTGAGGATGACACCACCCACCGAGAATTGCGGATCGTCCAGCGAGCCGGAAATCGGCAGATTGACATCGATCACGCCATGCCGATCCTTGAGTAGCGACACGGCAAAGAGCACCGGCAGCGTGGTCGCTTCGGGGCTGTCAACACGCTTGCCAAAGGTCAGTTGATCCAGCGTGACGCGATTCTCGGCGCTCAGCTTGCGATCCCGAATCTTGTACTGCAAGGCCATCGATAGCTTGCCTTTTTCGACCCCGTAGCCGACGAATTTGCTTGTATAGGTTGATACCCCGGTCAGATCCACGTCCCGCACCTGAGCGCGGATATCAAGAAAGCCATCCTGCCGGAAGGGGTTGAGTTCGCCAACGATGCTGACGGGGGCTGCACCATCCAGACTGGCTGCCAGATCCAGCGCAGCGACCGAAGTCTGGTCCGACGACAAAGCCGACAGGCTGCCGTTCAGGGCCAGCAGATTGGCTTCATAGTTGGGTTTGACGAAGCGATCAAGGTAATTGACGTGTGCATTGACCAGCACGATCTTGTCGATCTTCACCTGCGGCAAGGCTGCACCGGGCTTCGCCGCAAGCGGTGCGGACAGCGCAGCCAGTGGCTCAGAGGCCGCCGCGGCTGGCGGCCCGCCCGCCGCCTCACTCGCAGCCAGTTCACGCACATTGAGCCGCCCTTGCGCGTCCAGAATCAGGCGGCTGTAGAAATTCTCAACACGGATTTCACGTGTCGCGAAACTCTGCGGCTGGGTTTGCAGCTTGATATCGTCAAACGAGAAACTTTTCCAGCGCATGAAGTCGCTGTCATTGATCCGATCCAGCGCATTGAAGTCATCCACCGCCAGCAAGCCGGTGTAGCGCAGATCCGGCTTGTCGGCATTGGCCAGATCAAAAACCAGATTGCCGCGCGCCGACAGATTGCCACGCGTGATCAGAATGCGATAAACGTCCTCGACATACGGCTGCACGGCCAACAAATCGACTGCCCGCAGATCAAGGCGCAGCGCGCCTTTCAGAGGTGCCGTCCCGAGACGCCCGCCAATAGCCACTCTTCCGGCCTTATTTACACGCGCCGTCAATTCAGTCTGCGCCTGAGCGCCGGGCTGATTGTTCCAGTCCTTCACACGTAAACCAATCTCGGCCACATCCAGCGCCACCGGCGTGCTGCCCGAGTTGTCTGCGAAATGCAGGCTGCCGCCGCTCAGCACCGCTTCTCCCAACTTCAGCCGCCAGGGTGCATCGGCCTTGATCGGTGGCGCGACGACCTTGGCAGCAGTCGCCACCGTTTCCAGCTTGTCGAGCAACACCACCTGGGCTTTCTCGTTGGCCCTCGACTTCGCCTGCAACAGACTGACCAGATTCAGAGCCCCGTCCTTGTCTCGCGCCAGATTGACGCGCAAACCCTTGTTTGAATAGTTGCCCAGATTGACTTCACGCGTGGCCAGATTCACGCTGGCGCCTTCCGCGTGCGAATCCAGTACACTGATCAGTGGCGTTTTGGCCTTCAATTCACCCAGCGAGAAATCTTTAACATCCAGAACCAGCTTGTCCAGACCTACAGCATTCCCCTCCTTACCCGGTTCTACCGCGAAATCACCCTGGACCGCAGCCACCCCGCGTAGCTGCGCGCGATCAAAGGCCGCGACGTAATACGGCCGCAAAGCCTCAATATCCACGCCACTGAGCGCAAAGTGCCCGCCATAGCGCGCGTCCTTGATGCCAAGCCGCGCACTCAGCGCCAAGGCTACGCCCCCATCGCCCTGCGCCTTCAGCTGTAGAGCTGCGGGCTGGCTACCGGCCAGATCGAACTTGTCGAGTTGAATCTCCAGAGGGCTCAACTTAAAACTGTATCCACCGGGCACCGCTTCATCGTGCCAACGCACGACACCCTTGCTGACGACCAGTTTACTGATGGAGATTAGCGGCGGTTTGCTCGTACTGACGGCAAGCTTGGTAGCCGCTGCTTTCTCGGGTTTGGCAGGAGCAGCGTTAGCTAGTGCCAACAGATTCAGCTCGCCATTTTTGGCGCGCGACAGGTCTAACTTCGGCGCGTCAATGTGCACAGTACTCAGCCGGACAACCGCCGGGTTGCTCAGCGGCTCGATGCGCTCGATTTCCACGCCCAGTGCATCCACTGCAAACAGCGCCGCACCCTGCCCATCCTTCAACAGCACTTCGCTCAGTCCCAGTTTTCCGCTCAACACCAGCGACGCCGGAGTCTTCTCGGAAGCCTCGGACCACACCAGACGCAGATCAGAAGCCAGCTTGGCGCGTTCGATTTTGATCGGCAGTTTGCCCGGCACATACATCAGATACTGAGTCACATCGAAAGACTCAAATACCAGATCCAGACTCGCCTCGCGATGATCCGCAAAAGGCTTCAGCTGCCCCAGCAGACTGAAATCACTGCCATTGATGTTCGCCTCCAGCTTGGGCTGCACAAAGGTTTCGACCTTGGTGGGCAAACTCGACAGGAAGGGCACGCCGATATTGATCTGCTCGATCTTATGCACACGCCCGGCCGGGCGGTCATCGAACTCGATCCGCCCATCGGCCAGTTCGATGTTGTTCAACGAGAAACGCGCAGGCTCGCTGGGTGTTGCATCCTTCGGCGCAGCCGCGAAACGATCCAGAATGTCGCTGAAATTGAAGCGTGCCTCATCCAGTCGCGTCACATGCAACACCGGCTGCTCGATGCGCAAGCCATCCAGCACCGCCCCAAGATGCCAGATCGACGCCATCGACAGATTCGCACGCAGCAGTCCCAGGCTCAGGAACTCGCCCTTGCCATCAGCCTCCGCAATGCGCAGGCCCTCGACGCGCGCGCTTAGCGTCAGTGGATTGAAACTTACCCCCTGCACCGTCACCACGCGCCCCAAAGCCTTGCTGCCCTGACTCTCCACCGCCCAGCGCAAGAGCGGCGGCACAGCGAAAAAGCTCGTCACGGTCAGCAACAACAAACCGCCCAGCAAGGACTTCACACCAACACGCACACGACGCTGCTGCCACAAAACACGCCAATCCGGCAACTTCGGGACATTCATGGGGACGACTCTCTTCATCTGTTTTTTATGTCTTTCGATGCTAGCAGCAAAAAACGTTCACTCCGCCTTTTCGTGACATTTCGAGGAGTACTGATTCACGTAAAGCCCCGGAACGCTGCGCGCAGCATCAACACGCACGGCCGACAGTTCATGCGCTTGAATACGTCGACGACACCTCGCACAGCCTCATCCAGCGGACATCTTCAGGCAGGCATTCTGAAGAGGCTTACCAGTCAAGGCTTGGCGAGCAGCTAACCTGACAGCCAATACTGGCAAGGGTCTTCAGGCAGGTTGTGAGTGGCAAAGGCATCGCTCGCTCGCCCGACGCGCTGATCAGGCGCACGGCCAGCAGCGAATGCACGGCAAGACTCAGCTCACCAGTTTGGCGATGCTGCGTTGCAGGCGCGCCTTGCTCTCGGACAGATGCATGCGCAGTGCGGCGCGGGCGGCCTCGGGATCCTGACGCTCAATGGCATAACAGATCTGTTCGTGCTCA
Organism: Uliginosibacterium flavum; assembly: GCF_040566545.1. Taxonomy (NCBI): domain Bacteria; kingdom Pseudomonadati; phylum Pseudomonadota; class Betaproteobacteria; order Rhodocyclales; family Zoogloeaceae; genus Uliginosibacterium; species Uliginosibacterium flavum. The sequence continues at coordinate 85,641 of NZ_JBEWZI010000005.1, read as the reverse complement.
CGTTGCACGCGCGCCAAATAATCCGGCATCGGCACGTTGTCGAGATGTGCCGACTGCAGGCGCGCACGCGGAATCAGCAGTTCGCCGACGTAATTGAAGAGGTTCAGGAAATGCGCGTTGCCGGCCGCCTCAGCCATGCAGCGGTGAAATTTCATGTCGGCCTGCACGGCGTCTTCGCCGCGTGAAATGGCCTCGTTCATATCGGCCAGGGCTGCCTTCATCGCCGCCAGCTGCTCGGGGCTGCGGCGCTGCGCGGCGAGTACGGCGGCTTCGGATTCGAGCGCGATGCGCAGCTCCAGCACCGCAACCATTTCCTGTACGGCCGACAGGCCGGCCGTGTCGATCTGGAAGCCGTCGGATTTGTCCTGTTGCATCACAAAGGCACCAATCCCCTGGCGGGTCGTGACGCGGCCGTTGGCGCGCAGGTTGGCAATCGTCTCGCGCACCACGGTGCGGCTGACGCCAAACTCCGCAATCATGTCCTGTTCGCTGGGCAGGCGGGCGCCCACGGCGTACTGACCGGAGCTGATACGCTCCGCCAGGGTGCGGGTCAGCTGCCCAGTCAGGGTTTCCTTGCGTCGCATTTTCTGCATGAACTGCTCCAGGCCGTTTTCAGACAAATCAACTTGTATGACGAGTTCGGTATTTCACAGGACGAGTCGTCCTCACTTGTTTCTTATCATATCAACGGAAGTCGCGACTGAACAGTACAGAGACGCCCGGATCTGAATGAAATAATGGGCTAACCACCCATATAGCAAGGGTTAATTTCAAAATTAGGGGTTTACATCTAGGGGTTTTGGCCGTTTGACAGGCTCCGTTTCGCTTCACTAAGATGCAAGCCAACTCGTATGATGACTGACGAGCAAAGACAGTCACGCCAAACCCGGTTGAGGAGCATTCCATGAAGATTGAAAGCCTGCGCGGCACCGTATTCACCTATCCCTCCCGCCGCTCGGTCGACAGTGCTGGCCATTCCCATCCGGGGCCGGAGAAGGACGCAAAAATGGCCATGCTGACCATCACCTGCGACGACGGCAGCGAAGGTCATGCTTTCGGCCCGGTTGAAGTGATGCGCCAACATGTGCTGGACGCCTTCTTCCGCAAGGTCATGGTCGGCGCCAATCCCTTCATGCGCGAACAGATCTGGCAAGACCTGGAGCACTGGCAGCGCGGCAGCGCCGGGCAACTGACTGACCGCGCCCTGGCTATCGCTGATCAGGCGCTGTGGGATCTGGCCGGACGCAAGCTGGGCGTGCCGGTGTATCAGCTGATCGGCGGCTACCGCGACAAGGTGCCGGCCTATGGCAGCACCATGTGTGGCGACGAACTCAAGGGCGGTCTGTCTACGCCTGAGGAATATGCAGAGTTCGCACTGAAGCTGGTGGCACGCGGTTACAAGGCGATCAAGCTGCACACCTGGATGCCACCGGTCGCCTTTGCGCCGAGTATCGAAATGGACATCAAGTGCTGTGCAGCCGTGCGTGAAGCCGTGGGACCGAATATTGACCTGATGCTCGACGGCTACCACTGGTACAGCCGCACCGAGGCCCTGAAGATCGGCCGTGCCCTGGAGAAGCTGAACTTTGCCTGGTTCGAGGAAATGATGGACGAGCAGAGCATGTCGTCCTACGTGTGGCTGTCCGGACAACTCGACATCCCGATCCTCGGCCCGGAATACATGGGCGGAAAGCATCACACCCGCGCCGAATGGATCAAGGCCGGCGCCTCCGCAATCACCCGTGCCGGCGTACCCGGCGTCGGCGGCATCACTCCGACCCTGAAGGTGGCCTACATGGCCGACGCCTTCGGCATGAACTGTGAAGTGCACGGCAACGGCGCGGCGAATCTGGCGGTGTGCGCGGCGATCAAGAATTGCCAGTGGTACGAGCGTGGCCTGCTCCATCCTTTCCTTGAATACGACGAGGTGCCGGCCTATCTCAACAGTCTGGCCGACCCGATGGATGCCGATGGCTTTGTGCATCTGTCACAGAAACCCGGCCTGGGCGAAGACATCAACTTCGACTACATCGCCGCCCACACCGTAAGCACGTACTGATGCAGAACCAAAACGGAATCACCCGAGGAGACTTGTCATGAAAGTGCCGTATCTGCTGGCCACCTGTGCCCTCTCGATCTCGCTGATCGGGATGCCGCTGCAGGCGAAAACACCGACTGATCAACTGATCATCGGCATGAGCATGAACAACCTGCTGTCGCTTGACCCGGCCGGCGCCACCGGCAATGACGTGGTCGAGGTCAACGCCAACATGTACGACTCGCTGGTCGAACTCGATCCGGCCGACACCTACAAGATCCTGCCGGGTCTGGCCGAAAGCTGGACGGTCGCGGCGGACAACCGCAGCATCACTTTCAAGATCCGCAAGGGCGTGAAGTTCCATTCCGGCAACCCGCTGACGGCAGAGGATGCGGCCTGGTCCTTGCAGCGCGTGCTCAAACTCAACCTCGCACTGGCCTCGGTATGGAAGAGCTACGGCTTCAGCGCCGCGAACGTGGAGCAAAGCATCCGCGCCACCGATGCGGAAACGCTGGTGCTCACGCTGCCCGAGCCGACCGACCCGAAGCTGGTGATCTATACTCTGGGCACCTCGGTGGGCGCCATGGTGCTGGATCGCAAGAAGGTGCTGGCCAACGAGAAGGATGGTGACATGGGCAAGGCCTGGCTCACCACCAACGAAGCCGGCTCCGGCCCCTTCGCGCTGAACGAGTGGCGGCAGAAGGACGTGCTGCTGATGAGCCGCAACGAAAGCTACTGGCGTCCGCAGGCCAAGCTCAAACGCGTGGTGCTGCGTCACATGACCGAATCGCAGACCCTGCGTCTGATGCTCGAGCGCGGTGACATCGATGTCGCCAATGGCATGTCAGTGCCGGATGTCGAAGCCATGAAGAAGAATCCGAACGTGGGGATCGAAGCCGTCAAGCGCGGCAACGTGTACTACGTGGCGGTCAGCGCAAAGGACGTGAAATTTGCCGACAAGCGGGTGCGTCTGGCGATCCGCAACCTGATCGATTATGACGGAATCAACAAGACGGTAATGCCGAACTACGGCCTCTACCATCAGCGTCCGGTGCAGATGGGCCTGCCCGCCACCCTGCCGAATCCGGGCTATAAACTCGACGTGCCGGCAGCGCGCAAGCTGCTGACCGAAGCCGGTTTCCCGAACGGATTCAAGACCACCATCCGGGTGCTCTCCGATCCGCCCTTCATCAATATCGCGACCAGCCTGCAGGCCACGCTGGCGCTGGGTGGCATCGAAGCCAGCGTGATTCCGGGCACCGGCAATCAGGTGTACGGCGCGATGCGTGACCGCAGCTTCGAGATCATCGTTGGTCGTGGCGGCGGCGGGGCCGAACCGCATCCGCACAGCAGCCTGCGTTCGCTGGTCTACAACCCGGACAACCGCGACGAAGCCAAGCTGACCAACTTCCAGGGCTGGCGCACTTCCTTCATCAGCCCGGAGATCAACGCCCTGATCGAGAAGGCCGAGGTCGAGCAGGACGAGAAGAAGCAGACCGCGATGTATCAGGAAATCCAGAAACTCTACGAGCAGCAGGTCGGTGCGATCCAGCCGGTATCGCAGATGGTCGATACCGTCGTGCTGCAGAAGGATATCCGCAACTTCCACAGTCACCCGGCTTCGACCACGCGCTGGCGCGAGGTCTACAAGCAACGCTGAACCGCTGACCTGCCGTCATCCTGTCCCGGATGACGGCCCCTCGCTGCAACGGAGTACTTCATGTCGATATTTTCCCTGACCGGCCGTCACATGCGCCGGGCGACGGGCTTCGGCCATCGTCTGGCGATTGTCGCCGTTACCCTGATGGGTCTGCTGGCCCTGACCTTCTTCATCGGTCGTGTCATGCCGCTGGACCCGGTCCTCTCGATTGTCGGCTCGGATGCCGACCAATCCACCTACCAGCAGGTCTATCACCAGCTCGGGCTGGACAAGCCGATGTACATGCAATTCGCCTATTACCTGCGCGATCTGCTGCACGGTGATCTGGGCCGTGCAATGCTGACCGGCAACGCGGTTACCGCCGATATCGCCCGCGTCTTCCCTGCCACCATCGAACTGGCGACCATTGCCATCCTCTTCGGCACCTTCGTCGGTGTGCCGCTGGGCGTGTTTGCCGCCACCCGTCGCGGTCGTCTCGGCGACCAGGTGGTGCGCGTGATCAGCCTGTGTGGCTATTCAGTGCCGGTGTTCTGGTTCGGCATGATGGGCCTGATCATCTTCTACGCCTGGCTGGACTGGGCTGGTGGTGCCGGACGTATCGATCTGGCCTTTGACGGGCTGGTACAGAGCCGCACCGGTCTGCTGCTGATTGATGCAGCCCTGGCCGGCGAGTGGGAAGTCTTCCACAGCGCGCTCAAGCACATCACCCTGCCGGCCTGCATCCTCGGTCTGCACTCGATGGCCTACATCGCTCGCATGACGCGTTCATTCATGCTGACGCAACTGTCGCAGGAATACATCATCACCGCGCGGGTCAAGGGCCTGTCCGAGCTGCAGGTGGTATGGAATCACGCCTTCCGCAACATCCTCGTGCAGCTGCTGACCATCGTCGCGCTGGCCTACGGTTCGCTGCTCGAAGGCGCAGTGCTGATCGAAACCGTGTTCGCCTGGCCGGGCTTCGGCAGCTATCTCACCGGCGGCCTGCTGCTCGGTGACATGAACGCGGTGATGGGCTGTGTGCTGCTGATCGGCATCATCTTCGTGACCCTCAACCTGATCGCAGACGCCTTGTATCAAGTCTTCGATCCACGCACTCGATAAGGCCGGCGCCATGACGACAACTACTCTCCCCGCTGCGGTCTGCGACAGCACGCCGCAATCCTCAGCCCAGGCCCTGCGCCAGAATCTGGCACGCAGCGGGCGCAAGCTGCTACGCAACCCGCTAGCCGTGGCCGGTCTCGTCGTGATCCTCGCCTTGCTGCTGTTGGCGATTTTTGCCCCGCTGGTCGCCACCCATGATCCGCTGCTGCAGGACCTGAACAACACACTCAAGGCACCGAGTGGCGCGAACTGGTTCGGCACCGACGAATATGGCCGCGACATTTTCAGCCGCCTCGTGTTCGGCTCGCGCATCACGCTCTACATCATCTCGCTGGTGACGGTCATCGTCGGCCCGGTCGGGCTGGCTGTCGGCGTGGTCTCCGGCTACTTCGGTGGCTGGGTCGACACGGTGTTCATGCGCATCACCGATATCTTCGTGTCCTTTCCCGGTCTGGTGCTGGCGCTGGCTTTCGTCGCTGCCCTCGGCCCGGGCCTGGATCACGCCGTGATCGCCATCGCGCTGACCGCCTGGCCTCCCATCGCCCGTCTGGCACGGGCTGAAACGCTGAGCCTGCGCAAGGCCGACTACATCGTCGCGGTGCAACTGCAAGGCGCCTCGCCGCTGCGCATCCTGCTGCGGCATGTGGTGCCGATGTGCCTGTCCTCGGTAGTGGTGCGTCTGACCATGAACATGGCCGGCATCATCCTCACTGCCGCCGGTCTGGGCTTCCTCGGTCTGGGTGCGCAACCGCCCATCCCCGAATGGGGCGCCATGATCTCGGCCGGACGCCGCTACATGCTGGAGTGCTGGTGGCTGGTGGCCATGCCCGGCGCGGCCATCATGATGGTGAGTCTGGCATTCAATCTGTTTGGCGATGGCATGCGCGACGTACTCGATCCGCGCAGCGAATAAGGAGCACGAAAAATGACTCAGGAAATTCAGGCTCCCAAGCTGCAGGTGGAAGATCTGCGCGTGAGCTTCGCCACCGGTGAAGGCATGGTGGATGCCGTACGCGGCGTGTCTTTCAGCCTCGGTAAAGAGAAACTCGCCATCGTCGGCGAATCCGGCTCGGGCAAATCCACGGTCGGCCGCACCCTGCTGCGCCTGCATCCGAAGAGCGCGCAGATTACTGCCAGCAAGATGCATTTCGGCGACATCGATCTGCTGAGCTGCTCCGAAAAAGAGATGCAGGGCATTCGCGGCCGACGCATGTCGATGATCATGCAGGACCCGAAGTACTCGCTGAACCCGGTGATGCGCGTCGGTGACCAGATTGCCGAAGCCTACCTGGCACACCACAAAGTGCCGCGCAAGGAGGCGAATCAACTGGTGCTGAGCATGCTGGAGGCGGTGCGCATCCGTGATCCGCAGCGCGTGTTCCGCATGTATCCGCACGAGGTCTCCGGCGGCATGGGCCAGCGCATCATGATCGCGATGATGCTGATCACCGGGCCGGAAATCGTCATCGCCGACGAGCCGACATCGGCGCTGGATGTGTCGGTGCGTCTGCAGGTGCTGGCCACGCTGGACGATCTGGTCAGCCAGCGCGGCCTCGGTCTGATCTTCATCAGTCACGACCTGAATCTGGTACGCAGCTTCTGTGACCGAGTCCTCGTGATGTATGCCGGCAGGGTGGTCGAATCCATCGCCGCCGCCGATCTGGATCAGGCTCAACACCCCTACACCCGTGGCCTGCTCGCCGCCCTGCCCAGCGTCGATGCGCGTCGTCCGCGCTTGCCGGTGTTGCAGCGCGACCCGAGCTGGCTGACAGCCTGAGGAGAAACAAGATGGCAATGATCGAAGTAGACAAACTCAACCTGAGCTTCGGCGAAGGCGACCAGGCCAATCAGGTGCTGCACGACGTGAGCATCTCGGTGAAGGAAGGCGAAGCTTTCGGTCTGGTCGGTGAATCCGGTTCGGGCAAGACCACCGTGCTGCGCTGTCTGGCCGGCCAGTACAACCACTGGAGCGGGCGTCTGGCCATCAACGGCGAGAATCTCGGCCGCAAGCTGGAGAAGGCGCGTTGCCGCAAGGTTCAGATGGTGTTCCAGGACCCCTACGGCTCCCTGCACCCGCGTCACACCGTGGAGACCGCGCTAACCGAGCCTCTGGCGATTCACGGTATCGGTGACGCCAGCCGGCGCATTGATGCGATCCTGACCAAGGTCGGCCTGCCTACGAGTTTCCGCTATCGCTATCCGCATCAATTGTCGGGCGGCCAGCGCCAGCGTGTGGCGATTGCCCGGGCGCTGATCCTGGAGCCACGCATCCTGCTGCTTGACGAGCCGACCTCGGCGCTGGACGTGTCGGTGCAGGCCGAGATTCTCAACCTGCTGGCCGAACTGCGCGAATGCGAAGGCCTGACCTACCTGCTGGTCACCCACGATCTGGGCGTGGTTGCGCATCTGTGCGATCGCGTGGCGGTGATGCAGCACGGGCGCATCGTAGATCTGATCGAAAGCGCCAATCTGGTCGGCTGCATTCCCGAACATCCTTACACCCGCATGCTGGTCGAAGCGAGTCGCCACTACCAGCGAGACATGGCCGACAGCGTGGCGCCCGAAGCTGCCTGACCCAAGGAAAAGACATCATGGACATGATCCTCAATCGTTTCAAACAAGGTCTGCGCAACGGCGAATTGCAGATCGGCCTGTGGTCGCACCTGTCGAACCACGTCAGCACCGAAGTGATCGGCGGCGCCGGCTTTGACTGGATCGTGCTCGATGCCGAACACTCACCCAATGAAACCTTCCAGCTGCATCAGCAGTTGCAGGCGCTGGTCGAAGGTGGCAGCAGCCCGGTGGTGCGCGTCGCGTGGAATGACAAAGTGCTGATCAAGCGCGTGCTAGACATCGGCGCGCAGACCCTGCTGATTCCTCAGGTACAGAACGCTGCCGAAGCTGCTGAAGCGGTGGCTGCCACGCGCTACCCGGCCGAAGGTGGACTGCGCGGTTTCACCGGCCTGTCACGCGCTTCACGCTTCGGCCGCATCAAGGATTATCACCAGCGCGCCAGCGAAGAGTTGTGCGTCATCGTGCAGGTGGAAACCGGCGACGCGCTGAGCCAGATCGAAGCCATCGCGGCGGTCGATGGCATCGACGGCATCTTCATTGGCCCCGGTGATCTGTCGGCCGCGCTGGGCCACATCGGCAACCCCGGTCACCCTGAAGTGCAGGCTGCGATTGCCGACGCGATCAAACGCATCCGCGCCGCCGGCAAGCCAGCCGGCATTCTTACCGGCGACGAAGCGCAAGCCCGCCAGTACATCGAATGGGGCTGCTGCTTCACCGCTGTAGGCGCCGACATCGCCTTGCTGGCGCGCGCCTCGGAACAGCTCGCCGCACGTTTTCAGCCACTCAAGACGGCGCACAAAAGCGCAGCCTGAACCCATTTCCTCTCCCCATTCTTAAAGGATCAGATCATGCAGAAAATCGGTTTCGTCGGCCTCGGCATCATGGGCACGCCCATGGCCGCTCATCTCATCAAGGCCGGCCATGCGGTCTCGCTGTACAGCCTGCCCAGCGTTCCCGCCGCGCTGATCGAGCAAGGCGGCAAGGCCTGCGCCAACGGCAAGGAAGTTGCACAGAACGCCGACATCATCTTCATCATGGTACCGGACACGCCGCACGTGGCCTCCGCCCTCTTCGATGCCAACGGGATTGCCGAAGGCCTATCGGCGGGAAAGATCGTGGTGGATATGAGCTCCATCTCTCCGATTGAAACCAAGGAATTTGCCGCGCGCATCCGCGCCCAGGGCTGCGACTATCTGGACGCGCCGGTTTCCGGCGGCCAGGTCGGTGCCCAAGCCGCTACCCTGTCGATCATGGTCGGTGGCGATGAGGCTGTGTTTGAGAACGTCAAGCCGCTGTTCGAGTTGATGGGCAAGAACATCACTCTGGTCGGAGCCAATGGCGACGGCCAGACCGCCAAGGTCGCCAACCAGATGATCGTGGCAATGACCATCGAAGCGGTCGGCGAAGCGCTGCTGTTTGCCTCGAAAGCCGGCGCCGATCCGGCCCGCGTGCGTCAGGCCTTGATGGGCGGCTTTGCTTCCTCACGCATTCTTGAAGTGCATGGCGAACGCATGGTCAAGCGCACGTTTGATCCGGGCTTCCGCATCGAACTGCACCAGAAGGATCTGAATCTGGCGCTGGGCGTAGCGCGCAAGCTGGGGCTCTCCCTGCCGAACACCGCAACCTGTCAGGAGCTGTTCAATTCCTGCGCAGCCCACGGCGGCAGTGCCTGGGATCACTCCGGCATGGTGCGGGCGCTGGAGCTGATGGCCAATTTCGAGATCGGCCAGAAGGCTTGAGCGAGAAATCTGATAAAAAAGGCGTGCAGATGAACATGACTCCACGGGAAGTGCTGCGACGGATGTTTGCGGAGGCGATTGAAGCGGCTCAAGCAGCTAATTGCATTCCATTCTTCCTGCCACAAACGCCCCGTGGACGACTCATTGTCATCGGTGCCGGCAAGGCTTCGGCGGCGATGGCGCGAACGGTTGAAAGGAACTGGACCGGCCCGCTCGAAGGACTGGTGGTTACGCGCTATGGCTACGCGGTGCCCTGCGAGCGCATCGAGATCGTCGAGGCCGCACATCCTGTGCCGGACGCATCCGGGCTCACGGCGGCGCAGCGCATTCTCTCTCTGATCGAGGGCCTCACACCGGATGACACGGTGCTGTGCCTGATCTCCGGCGGAGGCTCATCCCTCATGGCATTGCCACTGGAAGGCATCAGCCTGGCCGACAAGCAGACGCTCAACCGTGCCCTGCTCAAGTCCGGCGCGTCGATCAGCGAGATGAACTGCGTGCGCCGTCACCTCTCGGCCATCAAGGGCGGGCGGCTGGCGGCTGCCTGTTACCCGGCGCAGGTTGTCACCCTGCTGATCTCGGATGTGCCCGGTGATGATCCCTGTGACATCGCTTCCGGCCCTACTATCGGCGACACGACGAGCTGCGCCGATGCGCTGGCCATCGTCCGTCGCTATGCCATAGAACTTCCGCCAGCGATACGCGAAGTGCTGGAAAGCGGGCGCGGCGAGTCGATCAAACCGGATGATCCACGTCTGGCCAACTGCACTACCCACCTGATCGCCACGCCACGTCTGGCTTTACAGGCGGCCGCCGAAATCGCCCAGGCCGCCGGTTTCACGCCGGTGATACTGGGTGATAGCCTGGAAGGCGAGGCGCGCGACGTCGGCAAAGTCATGGCGGGCATCGCGCGCAGTGTGGCCCTGCACGGCGATCCTTGCCGTGGGCCCTGCGTGTTGTTGTCCGGCGGCGAAACCACGGTGACGGTACGCGGCAACGGGCGCGGCGGGCGCAACGTTGAATTCCTGCTCGCCCTGGGCGTGGCGCTCGATGGCCTGCCCGGCGTGTGGGCGCTGGCCGGCGATACCGATGGCGTGGATGGGCAGGAAGAAATCGCCGGCGCGATCCTCAGCCCCGATTCGCTGGCGCGCGCCTGGGCCTTGGGCCTGCGTCCGCGCGAGGCGCTCGACAATAACGACGGCCACGGTTTCTTCGGCGCGCTCGGCGACGCCGTGGTGACCGGGCCGACCTTGACCAACGTGAATGATTTCCGCGCGATCCTGATCGAGGCAATCGTGGACTGATTTTTTAGACACCTGCTCGTACAGCCGCATGCATATTCACTCTTAAGGCATGCATACTGAAGATGCGCAGCTGCTTTGGCTTTGCGACCAGGCATGCTGCAGAGCCAATACAGGCAAGGCTTTTGGGGCAGGTCTTGTAGCTGAACCCTACTCCCACTTGGCCAGCGCGACCTCGTCGCTGTCACGCGCATCCACCCAGCGCGCACCTGCGGGGCTTTCTTCCTTCTTCCAGAAGGGCGCGCGGGTTTTCAGGTAATCCATGATGAATTCGCAGGCATCGAAGGCATCGCCACGATGGCGGCTGGCGACGCCAACAAAGACGATACGCTCGCCGGGCAGCAGGCGCCCGATGCGGTGAATCACGCGAACGGCTTGCAACGACCAACGGGTTTGGGCCTGCGCGACGATATCGACGAGGGCTTTTTCGGTCATGCCGGGATAGTGTTCGAGGCTCATCGCGGCGAGATCGCCCTCGCCGCGCACAAGGCCGAGAAAGCTGGCAATGGCGCCAACATCGCTGCGCCCGACCGAGAGTGCGGCGGTTTCGGCGGCGAGGTCGAAGTCTTCAGTCTGAACGCTCACCGTCATCTCAGCCTCCGGTCACGGGCGGAAAGAAAGCTACTTCGTCACCTTCAACAATTGGACTGTGCGCCTGCGCCAGAATCTGATTGACGGCGGCACGCACAGACTTGCCGGGTGCCAGTGCCGCCCAGTCACCGCCGCGGGCGCACAGCCAGTCACGCAGAGCGCCAGCGGTGTTGACACCGGCCGGCAAGGCTTCCAGCACTTCTTCACTGCAGCCCAAGGCTTCGCGCAGGCTGGCAAAGTAGAGAATCTTGATGCTCACAGCGCGTCTCCGAAAGGAATGTAATCAACCAGATCGCCGGGCTGGATCAGCTGCCCCGGCGGGTTGCTGACGAAGCCGTCGGCCCAGGCGCAGGAGCTGAGCACGCCGCTCCCCTGCTTCGGGAACAGATCCAGGCCGCCCGCCGCGTTGCGCTGCACGCGCAAAAATTCGCGCACCGGCGGCGCCTTGGACCAGCTGAAATCGGCACGCATTCGGATTGCCTTGGGCAGAACTTCGTGCAGGCCCTGACGCTTGCGCAGGTAAGGCTGGGCGAGCATCTGGAAGGTGGCGAAGCTGGAAACGGGATTGCCGGGCAGACCAATGAAGGGGGTGGCGCCAACGCGGCCGAAAGCGAAGGGCTTGCCGGGCTTGATCGCGATTTTCCAGGTTTCCAGCGCGCCCTCGGCTTGTACCGCTGCCTTGATGTGATCCTCTTCACCGACCGACACGCCGCCGCAGGTCAGCACCAGATCATGGCCCTCGGCCGCCTGACGCAGAGCGGCGCGCGTGGCGGCCAGATTGTCGGGGATGATGCCCAGATCGGTGATGACGCAGCCCAGCGCACCGAGCAGGCCATGCAGCACGTAACGATTGGAGTTGTAGATCTGCCCCGGTCCGAGCGGTGCACCAGGCATGACGAGTTCGTCGCCGGTAAAAAACACCGCGACACGCAAGCGTGCGAACACTTCGACCTGCGCCACGCCGATGGAGGCGAGCAGGCCCAGATGCGCCGGCCCGAGGCGCGTGCCGGCCGGCAGCACTTCGGCGCCGATGGCGATGTCTTCACCCGCACGGCGGATGTTCTCGCCCGGCTTCGGGGCTTGTTCAATACGTACAGCCTCGCCTTCGGCGAGGCACTTTTCCTGCATCACCACCGCATCGGCACCCGCCGGAATCGGTGCGCCGGTGAAGATGCGCGCGGCCGTGCCGAGCTGCAGTGCGGTGGGCGCGCTGCCCGCCGGGACGCGTTGGCTGATCGGCAGGAGTTGGGCAGGCAGATCGCTGCTGCGCAGGGCGTAGCCATCCATGGCGGAGTTGTCGGCGGGCGGCACGTTGATCGTGGAGAACTGCGGCGCAGCCAGCACACGCCCCAGCGCCTGCAGGGTGTCGAGGATTTCCGTGTGCGCTGCGGGCTGGGCGGCGGCCAGCAGCGTGTCGAGGGCTTGTTCGTAAGTCAGCATGGGTTTTTCCGGGGCTTGTTCGGCGAGGATTGTTTCGTGTGGCAGGCCGCGTGCGCCTTGATTCAGGCCAGTTCAGTGAAGCGCAGGATGTAATCGGCCAGCGCCGGCACATCGTTCAGATCCAGTACGGGCAGGTCCACTTCGAGTTTTTCATCGCTGGCAATTGCCACCACATTGGGAAACTCCGTGTGAAAGAAAGGCTTGCCTACTGAGGGGCGATGCACTTCCAGTTTGGGAAGTTCGGCAGACTTGAAGCCTTCCACCAGCACCAGATCGCAGGGCGAAAGCTGGGCCAGCAACTCGACCAGACTGGGCTGCGCCTCATCCCGCAATTCGTGCATCAGGGCCCAACGCGCCGCGCCGGCGAGCATGACCTGACTGGCGCCAGCCTCGCGAAAACGATGGGAGTCCTTGCCGGGCCGATCGATGTCAAAGCCGTGGTGGGTGTGCTTGATCAGCGAGACATGCAGACCGCGCGCGGTGAAGAGCGGGATCAGTTGCTCGATCAGGGTAGTCTTGCCCGAACCGGACCAACCGGCGATACCAAATGTTTTCATGGCGTGATTGTCGCAAGAATCAGGCTGGCATTGTAGGTCTGAGAGGCTACTCCAGATCTGTAGCGAGAGCCCGTCAGCAGGATGAAGAGCGGCCCAACAGGACTGCTGAAGAACCTGTAGGGACACGCATGGACTTTCGGGCGGCCCTCGCCTACCGGGTGGGCAAAGATCAAGAATGGACGGATCAAGTCGTTACAACAAGAGTTGCAAAAAGCCGTCTGGAAGCGTGGCTTTGCGACAAATCTGACTTACGGGCGCGTCACGTCCGACGCGACAGTCCGACTGCTAGGCTGCGAAAAGTTCTGAATACAAGGCTTCGATGAACCTTCTGAACCGCCGACACGCACTGATCGCCGCCAGCTACGGCAGCACCGCACTCGTTTGTGCTGCATTGGCGCACGTCCTGCAATGGCCAGCAGCGCTCACAGCCCTGTTGTGCGCGCTGATCGGCATGCTGCCACCCGCCCTGCGCCTGGCGCGCGAGCGGACCGAAGCGGCGCAGCGCCAGGACCAGACTCAAGCCTTCGTTCAACGCTTGCTCGATGTAATCCCGGAGCCGGTTTACATCAAGAGTGAAGAGGGGCGCTATGTCTTCGTTAACGAAGCCTTCGCGCATCGCCGCAATCAGCCTGCCAGCTTCATCATCGGGCGCACCGCCGCAGAACTGGCCCCCGACACCGACACTGTCAAGCTCGTGTCTGACGAAGATCAGCGGGTGCTGGCCGGCGATACGGTCTACAAGGAAGACCGCATCCGGAATCCGCTGACCGGGGAAATCCAGTACCGCATCGTCACCAAAGGCTCCTGTCTGAACGCCGAAGGCCGGCGCGTAATCATTGGCGCGAACTTTGACATTACCAGCATGCGTGCCGCCGAAAAACAGTTGCAGATTGCCCTGACCCAGCAAACGGAGGTGGCCGAACACACCCGTACCTTTATCCAGCACATCCTTGATGTGATCCCTTACCCGATGTACATACGCGATGCACAAAGCCGATATCTGATCATCAATGAAGCCTTTGTGCGTGATCGCGGCTTCACCCGCGAACAGATCCTGGGTAATTCGCCCTTTGATCTGTCGCCGGAGACCCCGCAGGCACGGCGTTCAATCGAGGAAGACAAAGCCGTCCTGGCAGGCTATCCCCTCCACAAGGAAGAGGGAGGCCAGCATCCGGCATCCGGCGAACTCTACTTTCAACGCGTGATCAAGGGCCGCTGCTCCGACACGGAGGGACGCCCGGTCATTGTTGGCGTCAATATCGACATTACCGAACTGCGCAATTCGGAATTGCAATTGACCGCAGCCCTGGATCTACAGCGCGAACACCACCAGCAAACGCTGGATTTCGTACAGCGCGTACTCGATCTGCTGCCCTACCCGGTCTATGTGAAGGATGCGCAAAGTCGCTATCTGATGGTCAACGACGCGATGGCACGTGACCATTTCATGCGCCGCGACCAACTTTTGAATCACGTGGGGCTTGCCGAATCTGCAACGCCTGAATTGATGCGCATGCACTTTGAAGAGGACGGCGAGGTTCTGGCCGGGCAGCGCATCCTGCGCGAAGACAACAGCCTGCACCAGCATACCGGGCGCGAAACTTTCCGCATCATCTCGAAAGGCACCTGCACCAACGCATTTGGGGAACCCGTAATCGTGGGTGCGATTGTCGACCTGACAGACCTGCGCCTGGCGGAACGCGAGCTTAAATCTGCTTTCGAGCGCGAGGTCCAGTTACGCGAGCGCACCCAGGAATTCATCCAGCGCCTGATCGACGTGATTCCCGACCCGGTTTATGTGAAAAAAGCCGGCGGCTTTTACGTCATGGTCAATAACGCTTTTGCCGAGTATCACCAGATGAGCAAAGAAGCCCTGATCAACGCGAAATCTCCCTTACTGCTCACTAGCGCCAAAACCCGCGCAATCTCTGTACAAGAAGACAACGCCGTACTGGCCGGTATTGAGGTTTTCAAGGAAGAACACACTAGCCGCAAGGCGACCGGCGAAGAAGTTTTCCGCATCGTTTGCAAGCGCCCCAGCGTGTATTTTGATGGCATGCCCGTAGTAATCGGCATCGACCATCACATCACGCAATGGCGCGTGGCCGAGCGCGAGCTGCAACGTCTGGCGCAGGAGGACACGCTGACGGGATTGTCCAACCGCCGTCATTTCCACATGGAAGCAGCAAGCGCCATGGCCCGAGCCAAACGCTACGGCGAGGCGCTTTCGCTGCTGATGCTGGACATCGACCATTTCAAACACGTCAACGACACTTGGGGGCACCAGACCGGTGATGAAGTGCTGGTCGAAACCGTGCAGCGCATCAAGGACAGTCTGCGCGGCACGGACATCCCGGCGCGCTGGGGCGGCGAAGAGTTCATCGTCCTGCTGCCCCACACTGCCATGCGTGAAGCGCAGCTTGTGGCTGAACGCCTGCGTCGCCATCTGGCCGAGCTGCCCATTCTTACCAGCACAAGCAAGGTCCCCGTCACCATCAGCATCGGTGCAGCGCAGTGGCAGCGCGATGAGCCTCTTGATCATCTGGTTTCGCGCGCCGACGCGGCGCTGTATCACGCCAAGGAAGAGGGACGAAATCGCGTCGTAATTGCCGGCGAGTGAAACTTCAAGTATCGCGGGGACTTTGCCGATATAGGTGTAAGCATATAAACCACGATTGGAGTCCGCCTTGCTCCCCAAGCAGGCTGAAATTACCTTGCTTGCCCTGCCCGCTGCACTAACAGTAGGACTGGCGCTGAGCTTTGCCTGGCCAACTCCGACGGCCCTTTTCCTCACCGCACTAGCCGGACTGTTGCCGCCGCTCTGGCGGCTACACCGCGAACAGGCTGCGCTGGCCGCGCTTGCCACGCAAGCACAGACACAAAAGAAGGAAACCTGGGATTTCATCCGCCGCATCATCAACGTGATCCCCTATCCGGTTTACGTGAAGGACGCGCGTAGCTGCTATGTGCTCTTCAATACGGCCTTCGAGCTGGACAAGGCCAAGTCCTACGAACAACTGATCGGCCGCGACGGCCTGGCCCCCGGCTCCAGCGAGGAGGCAATCCGCCTGCACTATCTGGAAGACGGCGAAGTGTTGGCCGGGCGTACGATTTACAAGGAAGAACACCGCAACCACGCCGTCACAGGGCAGGAACTTTACCGAGTCATTACCAAAGGGACGTGTAGCGACCCGACGGGCGAACCGGTCATCGTCGGTGTGCGCTTTTATGTCACCGAGCAGCGCATTGCCCAGCGTTCGGCGCAAGAGGCCCTTGAGCGCGAAACAGCCCTGCGTGAACAGGTTCAGCAATTCGTGCAACGCCTGATCGACGTTATTCCGGATCCGGTTTACATCAAGAAAACCGGCGGACGCTATGTGATGGTCAATGATGCTTTCGCCGAATACCGCCATCTCGACAAAAGCTACATCGTCAGCAGCGCTTATCCGCCGCCGCCCGCGCCGGTCGACGTACTGACGCGCCAAGCCTCGATCGAGGAGGACAACAGCGTTCTCGTTGGCGGCGAAATTCTCAAGGAAGAACATGTCATCCGCAAAGCCACGGGCGAGGAGGTCTTTCGCATCGTGTGCAAGCGACACAGCATCTATTTCGACAACGAACCCGTGATCATCGGTATCGACCATCACATCACCCGCTGGAGAGTCGCCGAGCGCGAATTGCAACGCCTGGCTCAGCAGGACGCCCTGACCGGGATCGCCAATCGCCGCCACTTCCGCGAAGAGGCTGATCGTGCCATTGACCGCGCCGAACGCTACGGCGAGCCGCTCTCTCTGGTCATGCTGGATCTTGACCACTTCAAGCACGTCAATGACAGCTACGGCCACCAGGCTGGCGATCAGGTGCTGCTGGAAACCGTCAGCCGTATCAACAGTTGCCTGCGCAAATCAGACATAGCCGGTCGCTGGGGCGGCGAGGAATTCGTCGTATTGTTGCCCCACACCGACGCGGCCGAAGCCCTCTTTGCCGCCGAGCGTCTGCGCACGGCACTGGCGGCCAGCCCGATTCTGGCCGACGCCAACGCGCTGACAATCACCCTCAGCGCCGGATTTGCCCAGCGCCTGGCCGGCGAAACGCTGGACAGCTTTATCGCCCGCGCTGACACTGCGCTGTATCAAGCCAAAAACAGCGGGCGCAACCGCGTTGTCGGATTTCCCACGGATAATCCGGCCCCCATAAACGCCAATAACGAAGTGAGTATCTGAAGAGCCTCGCTGCTTGGGCCTGTGCGGGCGGGCATGCGCGAGAACCAATACCCCCGCGGTTCTTCCGGCATGCCAGCGGCCACCCCTCGACAGACGCCACTCACCACAAATGCTGCGCTGCGCAAATTTCTCTTGAGATTTGCCTCTCAACAGCCATTATTCAAATATCCCTTTGGCGCCTGCTTTTGCCTGCCGATCTTCCCTGAAGATATCCGGGGGCGGGCGCCGACGAGGGGATGTTTGCTTTCTGCCGCTTCATCGGAACGTCATCCGGGAGCAAAACCTCATGGCCTTGCTGGAGATTCGCGATGTGTCGCGCCGCTTCGGCGATCTGCTCGCACTGGATCAGGTGAGTCTGAGTATTGAGGCCGGCGAATTTTTCACCCTGCTCGGCCCTTCCGGTTGCGGAAAAACTACCCTGTTACGTCTGATCGCCGGTTTTGATGAACCGGACGCAGGCTCGCTGTGGCTTGATGGCGCACCGCTGGCCGGCATTCCGCCAGAGCGCCGACCGGTGCATACGGTATTCCAGAGCTACGCGCTCTTCCCCCATATGACGGTTGCACAGAACGTAGCCTTCCCGCTGCGCATGGCGGGCGCAATGCCCGATGAGCTGCGCGAACGCGTGCGCGCCACGCTGGCGCAGGTGCATCTGGAAGACAAGGACCGCGCCTATCCGCACGAGCTTTCAGGTGGCCAGAAGCAACGGGTGGCACTGGCCCGCGGTCTGGTCGGCAAGCCGCGCGTGCTGCTACTCGACGAACCGCTGGGGGCGCTGGACGCCAAGCTGCGTCTGGAGATGCAGATCGAGCTGATCCGGCTGCAGCGCGAGGTGGGCGTGACCTTCGTGTTCGTCACCCACGCGCAGGTCGAAGCACTGGCGCTATCCCACCGCATCGCCGTCATGAATGCGGGGCGCATTGAACAGGTGGACGAGCCGGACCGGCTGTACACGGCACCGGCCAATCGCTTCGTGACGGATTTCATCGGCACCAGCAACTTCATGGCCGCTGAAGTCCTACCGGCCGGCCGAAGTCAGGATCGCGACCAGCTGCACCTGAAACTGTGCGGCTTAGGCGAGATTCTTGCACCCGGCATGGGCATAGCTGCTGGCACACACGGCAGCTTCGCGATCCGCCCCGAGCACGTTCGCGTCATCGGGCCTGATCACGTGCCGGAGTTGCGCAACCATTTTTCTGGCCGGGTGCGGGAGCTGCTGTATCGCGGCGACGTGACGGTCTACCGCATCCAGCTGGGCGACAACGGCACGGAAAAGACAATTGAAGCACTGATGGCCAACTCGGCGCCGGGTCGCGCACGCTTCTTCGAACCTGGCCAAACCGTACAAGTGTGCTGGCGCCAGGATGCGGGCCTGTTCCTGCACGAGTGAGACAACCATGACAACGCCCCGCAGCTCTCCTGCATTCGCCAAGTGGCTGGTCGCCGCACCACCGATGCTTTTCCTGCTGGCCTTCTTCCTGCTGCCGGCCCTCATCATGGTGGCCGCCTCTTTCCGCCAACCCGGGGAGTTCGGCGGGCTGGCGCCGCTGCTGCTGCCTGACGGACGCCACTCCGTGAATATGGAAGCCTACGGTTTCTTTTTCAGTGACACGGTGTATGCGCGGATTTTTCTGCGTTCCTTCGGCGTTGCGTTGTCGACTACCCTGCTGTGTCTGCTGATGGCATATCCACTCGCCTGGCTGATCGCCCGCAGCCCCAAGGGTAGGCGCGATTTTCTGGTGCTCTTGGTGATTCTGCCCTTCGCCGCCAACTTCCTGATCCGCATCTATGCCTGGATCATCCTGCTGGGGCCGCTGAATCTGCTCTACTCCAGCACCGCAGTGATCGCCGGCATGGTCTATGTGCACCTGCCTTTCATGGTATTGCCGCTCTACACCAACCTCGAAAAACACGACCCGGCTTTGCTGGAGGCTGCACAGGATCTGGGCGCGAACGCATGGACACGCTTCTGGCGCATCACCTTTCCGCTCTCGCTGCCGGGCGTATGGTCCGGTTCGGCGCTGGTCTTCATTCCGGTGCTGGGCATGTTCGCCATCCCGGAACTGCTGGGCGGCACTGGCGACATCCTGATCGGCAACCTGATCAAGGAACAGTTTCTGGACAATCGTGACTGGCCGCTGGGCGCCACCTTGTCGATCCTGCTGACCATGATGGTGCTGACACTGGCGGCCATTGCAGCCTGGGCAGGCAAGACGCGACGGGAGCTGATCTGATGCGCCGCCCGCCTCTCTTTCTGTGGATTGCCTCGCTGGCCGTGTACGCCTTTCTGTATGTACCGTTGGCGGTGGTCGTACTCTTTTCCTTCAACGACTCACTGCTCAACGCCGAGTGGGTGGGCTTTACCACGCGCTGGTATCGCGTGCTGCTCGAAGATGAAGCCATGCTTGCCGCCGCGGCCAACTCGCTGGTCATCGCGCTCACAGCCAGTTGCATCGCCACCGTGCTGGGCACGATGGCCGGCATAGCGATGCACCGTTGGCACATCCGTCTGCTGCCCTTCCTCGTACTGACACCGGTGGCTATGCCAGAGATCCTGCTCGGTGTATCGCTGCTGCTGTTCTTTCGTCAAGCACTGGATCTGACCCTGGGTCTGGCCTCAATCCTGATCGCCCACATCACCTTCTCCATCGGCTTCGTCGCCATCATCGTGCGCGCACGTCTGGCCGGCATGGACGAGAGCATCTTCGAGGCCGCGCGGGATCTG
The DNA here is from genome assembly GCF_040566545.1 of Uliginosibacterium flavum. Taxonomy (NCBI): domain Bacteria; kingdom Pseudomonadati; phylum Pseudomonadota; class Betaproteobacteria; order Rhodocyclales; family Zoogloeaceae; genus Uliginosibacterium; species Uliginosibacterium flavum. Next base: position 65,692 of record NZ_JBEWZI010000005.1, on the reverse strand, counting down.
GGCGCGACCCAATGGGAAGGCTTCCGCTTCATCACTTTCCCGCTGATCCTGCCGGGCGTGCTGGCAGGTTTCCTGATGAGCTTCACGCTCTCCATCGACGACTTCGTCATCACCTTCTTCACCGCTGGCGTGGGTGTGACGACCTTGCCGCTGCAGATCTACTCAATGATCAAGGTAGCAGTCTCGCCCGAGGTGAATGCCGTATCCACATTACTCATGGCCCTGACCCTGAGCCTGATCACGCTGGCACTCAGGCTTGCGCCTGACCTCCTGAAGAGCAAGCAATGATGCAACTCTCCAGCCTGCCTACCCTGACAGCCTTACTGCTCGCCCTTCTCGGGACAACAGCTCGCGCCGAAGACGTCCTGCATCTCTACAACTGGAACACCTATCTGTCCGAGTCCGCGCTAGCGCGCTTCGAAGAGCGCTGCAAGTGCAAGGTGAAACAGGACTACTACTCGGACAACGAGGAGATGCTCGCCAAGCTTGAAGCCGGTGCCACCGGTTACGACATCCTGGTGCCCACCGGCAACGCGGTCGAATCCCTGATCCGCAGGGGCGCACTGCGCCCGATAGATCACACGAAACTGCCGCACCTGACCAACATAAAGCCGGAGTACCTGAACACCTGGTTCGATCCGGCCAACCGCTACTCCGTGCCCTACGCCTATACCGTCACCTTGCTCGGCTACAACGCCACCCGCCTGGCCGAGCTGAAGCTGCCGACGAACAGCTGGGCGCTGATCTTCGAGCCGGAATACCTCGAAAAAATGCGCGGCAAGGTCAGCGTCCTCAACAGCCAGCGCGAACTCTTCGGCGCCGCGCTGCGCTATCTCGGCTATTCCGTTCAGACCACCGACCCACAGCAATGGGAGAAAGCTAAACAACTGATCCTGCGCGCCAAGCCCTACTGGGCAACCTTTTCCAACAGCACCTATATCAAGGATCTGGCCATCGGCAATCTGTGGGTTGCCCACGGCTATTCGAGCGACATGTTCCGGGCACGCGAGGATGCGCGCGAGGCAAAGCGGCCCTTTGAAATCGGCTTTGCCACACCGCAAGAGGGCGCGGTGCTGGCGCTGGACAACTGGGTGATCCACAAGGATGGCCCGCGCCCCGATCTGGCGCTGCGGTTCATCGATTTCATGCTCGAAGGCGATAATGCAGCCGAACTGTCGAACCTGATCGGCGCCGGCAATCCGAATGCTGCCGCGCAAGCCCTGATCCGCCCGGACATCGCAGCCGACCCGTCGATCTTCCCGACCGCCGCGGGCTTCAGAAATCTGGAAATGCTGCGCGACCATGAAGCCCGGCACCGCCGCATCCTCTCGCGCATGTGGACGGAAGTGAAGGTACGCAATCAATAAGGACGGCCTGCAAAGGGATGGGCGTTTTTCGCATGCATGGCTGTTCAGCAGCCATGGGCAAGGCTCTGCCGCATGGCTGCCTGCACAAGGCCGGCCAGTGCGGCTCTGCAGCATGCCTGCCGCAAGCGATTGCGTCCGCGCAGGAACCGGCGCTCGCGGCCATCGGCGCAAGAAACCCGTCCCCCGCATCCGACCTCGAATGGTATCGATCACAACGCTCGTAAAAAACGTTTGTTACGGGAAACGGAAGGCTATCTCTGTCGATCCTTTTGGTGGCACACTCTCGACTGTTTCAAGGAAAGCCGCCCCGAAAACGCCCCATGAAAGTCGACACCTACACTCGCAAACTGACGCGCCTGCGCAAGGTGGCGAGTCATGTCGACGCGCATCTGGGTGAATCCATGTGTCTGGATGAACTTGCCGGCATCGCCCACATGTCGCGCTTTCACTTCGAACGCGTCTTCAACGAGTATTCGGGAGAAACGCCAGTCGCCCGTGTGCGTCGCCTGCGTCTGGCACTGGCCCGGCAACGCATCGAGGCTGGCGGCGTTGGCAGTTTGCTGGACCTGGCGTTTGACAGTGGCTACAACTCGGCCGAAGCCTTCTCGCGCGCCTTCCGCGCTGCACACGGCTTGCCGCCCTCGGCCGTACGCCCACAAGCGCAAACGCCCAGTCCAATCCGCATTGAATTCCTGCAAGGCCAAGCCATCCAGTACATCCCCTTTCGCGGCCAACTCGGCTGCGGCATCACCCCCTTCGACGAGTTGCGAGCGCATGCCCTGATTGCCGGCATCCCGCGCGAGCGCCGCAAGGGCTGGTGCGTGCAACTGTCCGGCGACATGAATGACAGCGGCAGCGAAGTTGAACTTCAGGCCGCGCTGCAATCGGACAAGCTGGGCCAGCACATCCCCGGGCTGGAGCAAGGCCAACTGCCTGACGGACACTATGCCGTGTTGCGCGTGAGCGGCGGCTTTGGCATTCCGGCCCACGCAGATCTGGGTGCGCGCATCGCGGCCGAAACCAGCTGGAAAATACTGCCCGACGCCCCCCTGCTGCGCTGCTTCCACAATTCGGCCTACCTGCCCGCCGGCTTCGAACGGCAATTCGATCTTTACGTACCTGTCGCGGCTTGAACCTGGAAACCTCAGTTGACCGCTTCGATTCATGAGGAAATTCAGGCGGGTGCAGGATTTTCCGCCTTGGCAGCACTCACCATTTGGGTGATGGCGCTACGCCCCCGATTGAACCACGCCGCCGCACGCTGGCGGCGTTGCTTCTCCTTGCGGGCAAAGGCCCGCTTCGTCGGCGCGCCTTGCCAACGCACCGCATCGCGGCTCACTCGGGGACGTCCAACTGAGGTTTCCAGGTTAAATTGCGCAATTCCGATCAAGCCAGCCTCGCTGTTCAACACTCACAATCGCGCGTCGGCCGTGCTGTGCAAACTTATTCCCGCGCACAGTCACGACTCGCTTCTTTCACCTCAGGAGACAGCATGAAGACTTTTGCCCTGCGTTTATCAGTTCTGGCCGTCAGCGCCGCCACCGTCGCCGGCTGTGCCAGCAATGCGCCCGTTGCCACAGCGCCTGCAGCCACCGCCTCGGCGCCCGTTGCCGCTGCACCAGCGGTCATCAAGGTCACCCCGCTGAACGGCGTCACCCTCAGCGGCATCGTCGCCGCCAACACCAAAGCCACCGTCACCGTGTTTGACGCGCAGGGCAACCGCAAATCACTCACCACTGACGACAAGGGCAGCTACAGCCTGGTCGCCGATGGTCTGGTCGCGCCGCTGATGCTCGTCGCCCAGGTGGGTAACCAGCAATTTGTTGCCATCGTCGCCAGCCCGGCAGGCGCTACGACCGCCAACATCAATGCCCTGACCGACTATGTCGCCTCGGCCGTCGCGATTGACACCAAGTTCCTGGGCCCGGTCGGCATGGTCCAGTCCGGTAAAGCCCCAGCGGTGACGGCCGACGCCGTCAAGGCCAAAAACGCCAGCCTGCAGGCGCTGGTGGGTGGCGCACTGAAGGAAGCCAAGCTGGCCGACGCAGACAGCTTTGATCCCGTCGCCAGCAAGAGCGCCGGCGTGGTAGATGTACTCAAGGTGATCCGTCACAACCGCGGCTACCTGTCCTCCAAAGGCGTGCTCGGCGAAACCAGCCTGTTTGACAGCAACTACCACGAGATCAGCAAGCTTTCGCCGCTCAATCTGGCCAAGGCACAAGCTGAACAGAAAGCCATCGCAGCAGCTGGTGTAACTCGCGTCTTCGTAGCGGGCGACTCCACCGCCAGCAACTACGATGTGGACGTCACCCCGCGCAACGGCTGGGGCCAGATTTTCAATCGTCAGTTCAAGGACAGCAAGAAGGTTCAGGTCGTGAACGTCGCTCAGTCCGGTCGCAGTTCGCGCAGCTTCATCACCGAAGGCTGGTTCGACATGATTGCCGCCGACATTCGCAAGGGCGACTATCTGTTCGTCCAGTTCGGCCACAACGACGAGAAGTGCGGTGAAGAGCCGGCACGCCCCGCCCCGGCACGCGACATAATCGACATCGCCAATCTATGCACCTATCCGGGCACAGCCGCAGGCATCCCTGCCGACATGTCCTTCCAGAAGAGCCTGGAAAAATACATCGGCATCGCCAAGAAAGCCGGCGCAACCCCGGTGCTGGTCACACCATTGACCCGCCGCAGCTTCAAGGGCGCCATCATCGCCTCCACCACCCACACCTGGGGCAAGGGCAAGTTCCCCGGCGATTATTCGCAAACCATCCGCGACACGGCCGCCGCCAACAAGGTTGCGCTGATCGACATTGACGCCAAGAGCATGGCCTTCTTCAACAAGATGGGCGAAGAGGCCTCGCTGGACTACTACCTGGCCGTCGATCCGATCAAATATCCGTACTACGTGAAAAACACAGGTAGCCGCAGCAAGCCGGACAACACCCACCTGCAGGAAAGGGGGGCGGAAGCCGTCGGCGGTCTGGTCGCCCAAGGCATCAAGGAAGCCAAGCTGCCGCTGGCGGCCCAGTTGAAATAAGCCTCAAACGGCAAATCCAGGCCCGGCCTTGCAAAAGGCTGGGCTTTTTTACGTTCAGGTTTTCAGGCTATCAGCCAAAAAAGTCGAAGCCGACGCGCTTCGCGCTATAATTGCCCCCTTTTTTCAGCAGCTTTCATGCGGGTTTTCCGGAGCATTCCACCACTGGGTAAGCAGCCTTGCGTGCTGACCATCGGCAATTTCGATGGCGTGCACCTTGGCCACAAGGCTCTGCTGGCACAGTTGCGCGCAAAAGCCGCTGAGCTGGGCCTGCCGGCGACCGTGTTGTGTTTCGAGCCGCATCCCCGTGAATTTTTTGCGCCAGACAGCGCCCCTCCGCGCCTTTGCAGCGTGTGGCGCAAGTTGGCCTTGCTGCAGGCGGGGGGCGTGGATCAGATTTGGGTGCAGCGCTTTGATGCCGATTTTTCTGCACTGGGCGCGGATGCTTTCATCAAGCAGGTGCTGGTCGACGGTTTACAGGTACGCCATTTGATGATTGGCGACGACTTCCGATTCGGGCGCGGGCGCGATGGCGACTTTGCTGCCCTGAAGGCGGCAGGCGAGCACTATGGCTTTGGCGTGGAGGCCATGCACACGCAAACCGTTGCAGGTGAGCGCGTTTCCAGTTCGGCGGTGCGCGAAGCCCTGCTGGCCGGCGATATGGAGCATGCCTCGCGTCTCCTTGGCGAACCTTTTGCAGTGGAGGGCTGGGTCGTGCATGGCGACAAGATCGGCCGCACCATCGGCTATCCGACGGCCAACATCCGCATGCGCCAGCACACCCTGCCACTGTCGGGCATCTTCGCAGTCACGGTCGATGGGGGACCACTGAAAAACGCCATCGGCGCGGCCAGCATCGGTTACCGGCCAACGATCGGCGCCGGGCTGGCGCTACGCGTAGAGGTGTTTGTGCTGGATTATTCCGGCGATCTGTATGGAGAAAGGCTCTCGCTGCGTTTTCACCACAAGGTGCGCGACGAAATGAAATTTGATTCGCTGGACGCCCTGACCACGGCGATCGGCAAGGATTGTGATGCGGTGCGGGCGTGGTTTGCCGCGCATCCCGAATATTTGAGCGTGCGAGAACAAAATGGCTGATTACAAACCCACCCTGAACATGCCGGACACCCCTTTTCCGATGCGCGGCGATCTGCCCAAGCGCGAGCCGGGCTGGGTGCAACAGTGGCAGCAGAAAAATCTCTATCAGAAGATCCGCAAGGCTTCTGCCGGTCGGCCGCGCTTCATCCTGCATGACGGCCCGCCCTACGCCAACGGCAACATCCACATCGGCCACGCGCTGAACAAGATCCTCAAGGACATCATCATCCGCTCCAAGACCCTTGCGGGTTTTGACGCGCCCTACGTGCCGGGCTGGGACTGCCATGGTCTGCCGATCGAACACAAGATCGAAGTCACCCATGGAAAGAAGCTGCTCGCCGACAAGGTGCGCGAACTGTGCCGCAGCTACGCCGCCGAACAGGTGGAAGGCCAGAAGCAGGACTTTATCCGTCTGGGCGTGCTGGGCGAATGGGACAATCCTTACCGCACCATGGACTTCGGCAACGAAGCCGGCGAGATCCGCGCACTCGGCACCATGGTCAAGAAGGGCTGGGTCTTCAAGGGCCTCAAGCCGGTGAACTGGTGCTTCGATTGCGGCTCGGCCTTAGCCGAAGCCGAAGTCGAGTACGAAGACAAGAAGTCCGACGCCATCGACGTAGCCTTCCGCTGTGCCGAGCCGGAACTGCTGTCGATTGCCTTCCGCCAGGACGGCCTGAGCAAACCCGCCTATGCGGTGATCTGGACCACCACGCCATGGACCATTCCGGCCAATCAAGCGCTGAACATCCATCCGGAAGTGAAATACGCGCTGGTCGATGTTGGCGACAAACTGCTGGTACTGGCCGCGGATCTGGTCAAGGACTGCCTGAAGCGCTACAAGCTGCATGGCGAGGTGCTCGGAGAGGCAGAAGGGGCGCGGCTCTGCGGCATCCCCTTCCAGCATCCTTTCTACGAGCGGCTCTCGCCAGTCTACATGGCCGACTACGTGGGCGTGGATACCGGCACGGGCATCGTGCACTGCGCGCCCGCTTACGGCGCGGACGACTTCACGATCTGGCGTGCCAACGGTCGCAGCTTCGATGAAATCCTCAGCCCGGTACAAGGCAATGGCGTGTATGTGCCGAGCCTGGAATTCTTCGGCGGCCAGTTCATCTGGAAGGCCAACCCGAACATCGTCGCCAAGCTCGAGGAAGTCGGCGCTCTGCTCAAGCACGAAGTCATCACGCACAGCTACATGCATTGCTGGCGCCACAAAACGCCAATCATCTATCGCGCCACAGCGCAGTGGTTTGTCGGCATGGATAACAAGCCTGATGGCACGACCAGCCTGCGCGAACGCGCCCTGCAGGCCGTGGAAGACACGGAATTTTTCCCTGCCTGGGGCAAGCCGCGCCTGCACGCGATGATTGCCAACCGCCCGGACTGGTGCATCTCGCGCCAGCGCAACTGGGGGGTGCCGATTCCCTTCTTCCTGCACAAGGAAACGGGCGATCTGCATCCGCGCACGGTCGAATTGATGGAAGAAGTCGCTCAACGCGTCGAACGAGAAGGCATCGAAGCCTGGTTCAGGCTGGATGCCGCCGATCTGCTTGGCGATGAAGCCGCCCAGTACGACAAGATCAGCGACACACTGGATGTGTGGTTCGACTCCGGCACGACGCACGCGCACGTCATGCGCGGCTCGCACCCGGATCAGCACGGCTATCCGGCTGATTTGTACCTGGAAGGCTCCGACCAGCATCGCGGCTGGTTCCACTCCAGCCTGCTGACGGGCTGCACCATCGATGGCCGCGCGCCCTACAAGGCACTTCTGACTCACGGTTTCGTGGTCGACGCGAATGGCCGCAAGATGAGCAAGTCGCTGGGCAATACGGTCGTACCGCAGGAAGTCACCGACAAGCTCGGCGCTGAAATCCTGCGTCTGTGGGCCGCCAGCACCGATTACTCGGGTGAAGTCTCCATCGGCAAAGAAATCCTTGACCGCGTAATCGAGGTATACCGCCGCGTGCGCAACACCCTGCGCTTCCTGCTGGCCAACACGGCCGACTTCGATCCGGCTACGGATGCACTGCCGGTCGAAGACTGGTTCGAGATCGACCGCTACGCTCTGGGCCTGACGCGCCAGCTCGCGAGCAATGCGGAAGCCGATTACGCCAAGTATGAATTCCATCGCATCGTGCAAGCCCTGCAGCTGTTCTGCTCTGAAGACCTGGGCGGTTTCTACCTCGACATCCTCAAGGATCGCCTGTACACCAGCGCCACCAAGTCGGACGCACGTCGCTCGGCCCAAACCGCGCTGTGGCACATCAGCCAGACGCTGGTGAAGCTGATGGCACCGATCCTGTCCTTCACGGCCGAAGAGGCTTGGGGCGTGATGGGCGGCAACGCCGAAGATAGTGTGATGCTGCACAGCTTCCACAAATTGCCCGAAATCGCCCTCGACGAAGCCCTGACGACCCGCTGGGCCGCTGTGCGCGCCGTCCGCGCCGAAGTCATGAAGGAAATCGAAACCGTGCGCACGTCCGGCCAGGTCGGCTCCTCACTGCAAGCAGAGGTTACGGTGCACGCCAGCGGCGCGAAATATGACGCACTGGCCGCTCTGGGGGATGATCTGCGTTTCGTCTTCATCACCTCGGCCGTCAGCGTCAGCAAGGTCGAGACGGAGGCCGACGAGAAGATTGTCGTCACCCCCAGCAGCCACCAGAAGTGCGGGCGTTGCTGGCATTACCGTGCCGATGTGGGCCGCAATGCGGATCATCCAGAACTGTGTGGGCGTTGCGATGACAACCTGCACGGCGCGGGTGAAACCCGGAGTCTGGCATGAAGCGCTTTCTCGGCTGGCTCGCACTGGCAGGTATCGTCATCGGGCTGGATCAGTGGAGCAAGCTGGCCGTACTGGCGCGCTTTGCCGAGTATGAGTCGCTGCAAGTGAGCGAGTACTTCAATCTCGTGCTGGTTTACAACCCGGGCGCGGCCTTCAGCTTCCTGGCCGATCATGCCGGCTGGCAACGCTGGTTCTTCGTGAGCCTTGCTGTCGTCATCTGCAGCTGGCTGCTGCGCCTGATCTGGCAACACCGCAGCGAAACACTGCAACCCGCTGCCTTTTCACTGGTCGTAGGCGGAGCCATCGGCAACGTGATTGACCGCATCGCCTACGGCAAGGTTGTCGACTTCCTTGATGTTCACGTCGGTCTGCAGCACTGGCCAGCATTTAACCTGGCCGACTCGGCCATCTGCCTCGGTGTGGGCCTGATGATTCTGGCCCAGTTGCGTGAAAGCCGTTCCCAAAAGAAACAAACAGAGAACTCGTCAAAATGAGCAGCATCCAGCCCAACAGCCTCATCACCCTGAATTTCCGCATCGCCCAGGCCGACAACGGCGTGGTGATGTTTTCCAGTTTCGACGCCACCCCGATGACCATGCAGATGGGTGCGGGCGAGCTGATGCCTGCCCTTGAAGCACGCTTGCTCGGCATGCTGGCTGGCGCGCGTGAGACTCTGCAGTTTGCGGAAGGCGAAGCCTTCGGGCCGTACAGCGAAGAGTTGGTCGAAAAAGTCGCACGCACACACATTCCACCCGAACTGCAACTGGCGCAGGACACGGTTTACTCCTTCCCCGCCCCGGACGGCAGCAGCTATCCCGGCCTGGTGCGCGAGTTGACCGACGACTACGCAAGGATCGATTTCAACCACCCGCTGGCAGGTAAAGCCGTGACGGTGGAAGTCGAAATCATTGGCGTAATTTGATCCAGGAACTGAGCAAATCATGAGCAACACTGAAATTCTTCTCGCTAGCCCACGCGGTTTCTGCGCAGGCGTGGAACGTGCCATCGAGATCGTCGAGCGCGCCATCAAGATCCACGGCGCACCGATCTATGTGCGCCATGAGGTCGTGCACAACAAGTTCGTGGTGGAAGACCTGCGCGCCAAAGGCGCCGTCTTCATCGAAGACCTGGCTGAAGTTCCCGCTGGCGCCACCCTGATTTTTTCCGCCCATGGCGTGCCACTGGACGTACGCCGGCAGGCCGAAGCGCTGGGCTTGCGCGTATTCGACGCGACTTGTCCGCTGGTCACCAAGGTACACGTCGAAGTCGCCAAAATGCGCGAAGCCGGCCGTGAAATCGTGATGATTGGCCACAAAGGCCACCCTGAAGTCGAGGGCACCATGGGCCAGACCGAATCCGGCATGTATCTGGTTGAAAGCGTCGAAGATGTTGCTGGTCTGGGCGTACGCGACGAAAGCAAACTTGCTTACGTCACCCAGACCACGCTGTCAGTTGATGACGCCCAAGTGATCGTGGATGCCCTCAAAGCCCGTTTTCCGGCGATTGTCGGGCCGAAGAAGGACGACATCTGTTACGCGACCCAGAACCGTCAGGACGCCATCAAGTTCATGGCGCCCCAGGTTGATGTGGTGATCGTGGTGGGCTCGCAGAACAGCTCGAACTCCAATCGTCTGCGTGAAGTGGCCGCCCTGCGCAACGTGCCGGCCTATCTGGTGGATAACGCCGCCAGTCTCGATCCGGCCTGGTTCGTCGGCAAGCGCCGGATTGGTGTCAGTGCGGGTGCCTCGGCCCCGGAAGTACTGGTCAGCGAAGTCGTCACGCGCCTCAAGGAACTGGGCGCAGGCTCGGTACGCACCCTGGACGGAGCGATCGAAAACATCACCTTTCCCATCCCCAAGGAGCTGCAAGCCTAGTCTTGAGCCAGTTGGGGCAAGGCAAGACGCCTCCCCTTTTGCACTGTTATCATCGCGCCACTTTTACTGAAGGTTAGCCACGCCATGTTCGGACGATTCATGCCCCGCGAGGGCCGCTTTTTTGAATTTTTCAACGCCCACGCCGAACAGGTCGTGCTTGCCGCCCAGCAACTGGTTGCCTTGACATCGGCCAGCGCTGACGACATGCCGGCGATTGTTTCAACGATCGATGAGATCGAGACACGTGCCGACAAGATCGCACACGACACCTCAGCCCTGCTCCATACCACCTTCATCACGCCTTTTGATCGCGATGCCATCCACGCACTGATCAACAATCTGGACGACATTGCCGACTCCATCCAGGACGTGGCCGAAGGTATCAGCCTGTACAACATCCGCCGCATGACGCCGGATGCCGTGCAAATGGCCGAGCTGACCCTGTCCTGCACCGAGCGCGTCAGACAGATCGTCAAGCTGATCGGCAACATGGATCACGCCTCCGACATCCTGCGCACCTGCCGCGAGATCGAACAACTCGAATCCGATTGCGACCGCGTCATGCGCAGCGCTCTGTCGCGCGTGTTCCGCGACGAACGCGATCCCCTGCAAGTGATCAAGATGAAAGCCATCTACGAAGGTCTGGAGAAAATCACCGACCACTGCGAAGACGTCAGCAAAATCGTCGAAGGCCTCGTCCTCGAAAACGCCTGATCACTATGGAAACCGTGCAACTGAGTCTGCTGGTGGTCGCCGCTTTGGTGCTGCTGGCTTTGGTTTTTGACTTCTTCAACGGCTTTCACGACGCGGCCAATTCCATCGCCACGGTGGTGTCGACCGGCGTTCTCAAGCCCCACCAGGCCGTCGCCTTCGCTGCTTTTTTCAACGTCATCGCGATTTTCGTATTTCACCTCAGCGTGGCCGCCACCATCGGCAAGGGCATTGTCGACCCCAGCGCGGTGGATCATTTCGTGGTGTTTGGCGCCTTGATTGGCGCAATCAGCTGGAACATCCTGACCTGGTACTTCGGCATCCCGTCCAGCTCATCCCATGCGCTGATCGGCGGGATTGTCGGTGCGACGATGGCCAAAGCCGGCACCGGACCGCTGATCTGGTCCGGCATCGGCAAGACCGTTGCCTTCATCGTGATTTCCCCGCTGCTGGGCATGCTGCTGGGCTCGCTGATGATGCTCGCCGTATCCTGGCTGTGTGTGCACAAGACTCCGACCCGGGTTGACCGCTGGTTCCGCCGCCTGCAACTGGTTTCCGCTGGCGCCTATAGTCTGGGCCACGGCGGCAATGATGCGCAGAAAACCATCGGCATCATCTGGTTGTTGCTGCTCTCATCGGGCTATGCCAACCCCGGCGAATCCGTTGCCACCTGGGTGGTCATCTGCTGCTACACGGCAATTGGCTTGGGCACCCTGTTCGGCGGCTGGCGCATCGTCAAGACCATGGGCGAAGGCATCACCAAGCTCAAACCAGTCGGCGGCTTCTGCGCTGAAACCGGTGGCGCCTTGACGCTCTTCTTCGCCACCGCGCTGGGCATTCCGGTCTCCACCACGCACACCATTACCGGCGCCATCGTCGGAGTAGGTTCTTCGCACCGCTTCTCCGCAGTGCGCTGGGGTCTGGCCGGCAAGATCGTGTGGGCCTGGGTGCTGACTATTCCGTGCACCGCGCTGATTTCCGCAGCAGCGTGGTGGATCGGACACCAGATCCTCTGAAAGTCTGGTGCCGCATACAAAAAAGGCGTGATCTTGTGATCACGCCTTTTTAATTCAGCCCTGCCGAAGAGCCGCATCCATCCTGCCTCTTCAAGCAGGCATGCCGTATACGACCGTCAATATTCATTGTACAAGCGGGCAGGCTGAAGAAGTCCGTCCCATGCGGCTCTTCAGCCTGCCGCCTGAATCGCCACCATCTTGCCAAAGTGCGTCGCCGGATTCGCGGCCAGCGCAGCGAAACCGCCCTGCTCCACGATCTGTCCGTGCTCGAAGACGACAATCTTGTCGGCATCCTTCAAGGTACTGATCCGGTGCGCGACGATGATCATGGTACGCCCGCTCGCAAAATCGCCCATCAGCCCCGCCATCACACTCTGCTCGGTCGCGGAATCGAGCGCTGAGGTCGCCTCATCCAGCAGCAGGATCGGTGCATCGCGGCAGATTGCCCGGGCGATGCCAACGCGCTGGCGCTCGCCGCCGGAGAGCGCGTAGCCACGTTCGCCCACCATCGTGTCCAGCCCTTCCGGCAGGCGCGCGATCAGGTCTTCGAGACAGGCGATTTCGCAGGCGCGCTGCAGCAACGCGGGCGCCACCTCACGCATCATGCTGAGGTTTTCCTTGAGCGAGAAATTGAACAGCTCGGTTTCCTGCAGCACCACCGCGACATTCGGCGTCAGATCTTCATGGCGGATTTCGCTGATCGGCGCGTCGCCAATCCTCAACTCACCGTGCTCAAGATGATAGAGGCCCAGCATCAGCTTGATCAGGGTCGACTTGCCCGAACCGGAATGGCCGGCAATGCCGACAATCTCGCCGCGCGCGATCTCCAGTGACAGCGGCCCGACAGCGGGTTTATCGCCGTAGCGGAAGACAGCATCCTTGAGGTGGATCCCATCCCACTCGGCCGGAAATTTGCGCTTGCCCTTGGAGAGCGGATTCGTGCCCCAGAAGATCGACATCATCCGGCCGAGATTAGATTTGCGCTCGATCATCAACTGGATCTTGTCCGTGAATTCGATCGAGGATTCGCGCAGTCGGTCGAAATAGGCCGCGTAGGTCAGGAAGAAACCCGGCAGCAAATGATCGTGCATCACCATTAGGCCGATCACGATCAGGAAGAAGCCCCAGGACAGCGAATTGTGAATCTGGAAGCACATCCACTTGGTGTTCGACAGGCGCAGGCGTTCGTAAGACAGCGTGCGCGCCAGTTCCTCGCGCTGGGCAATATTGCTGGTCATGCTGCCCGCCGCGCCCATGGCCTTCACGGCGAGGATGTTCGAGGCGCTCTCGACAAAGCTGCCGCTCGAATTTTCCATCGATTTGTTGATGCGGTCCGAGAGCTTGGCGATGCGGTAATCAAAGTACGCCTCAATGCTCATCAGCACACCAAGGAAGTAGACAAAAAACAGGATGAAGGCCGGGTGCAGAAACATGCAGGCGACAAGTGAACCGACAAAGGCCGCCACAGCCGAAGTCAGGCTGTTGATCATATCGCCGGTCCATTCACGCACCGATTCCGAACCGGTGAGAATGCGCTGAGCCTTGTTGCCCGTGCTCTCCTGCTGATGCCAGGCCAGGGAATAGTCCAGCAGGCGCTCGAAGCCCCAGACCTTGGCGCGATAGCGTGCATTCAGGCTGATCCCGCCGAGCATGCGCTTGCTCGACAAGCGCACCATCGACACGGCGGCATGGCTGCCGGCGAGGATACCGACCAGCCACAGCAATTGCGTCACCGCCGGCTTGGCGCTCGCGTCGGCCTGGACGTAATCAATCAGGAAATTGGCAATCAGCCCAATCAGATAGGGCGGCACCATGGTGTAAAACATCACCAGCAGCAGCAAACCCAGAAAGAACAGGTAGGTCCAGCGTTCCTCTGCCAGGAAATACCACAGCGCGCGTGGCAAATCGACAAAACGAAATTGTTCGGTTTCTGGCTTAAGGGAGGCTTGCATGCAGATCTCCAAGCAGCGCCGCGCACTGGAGGGCGGATTATACGCCGATGCTGCTGCGCACAAACGCTAAAATACCAATTGCATACATGATCCAGCGCAGCCCTGCGTCGCGACAAGCTTGACCACAGGCCCGGCAACGCGGCACCATCCGCCATCCTTTTGCTGCACTCACCCTTTCAACCCGGTGCACGTTGCCATGTTCCAGAATGTTTTCAAGCCGCGCTTTCTGAAAAACTACCTGAGCACCATGCTCTTCATTACCGGCGGCTGGTACTACTGCTTCTATATCTCGAGCTGGCATCAGGGCATGCTGGGCAGTTCGCTGCGGATGCCGATTTTCAACTCAACCCGGGACTTTCTGGTTGAGAACCTGCTCGGCCCGTTTCACGACTGGATTGTCAGCGTCGTTCCATCAGGCATCCTGGACACCATCCCGGATCCACTCGCGGGCGTTCTCACCGCAGCAGCCCTCGGCGAAACCGTTACGCTGACCGCCCCCTTCCTGTTCAAGGTGCTGGTACTGGCTTACGCAGTGATCCTGATCCGCTTCTATCTCAAGTACCCCTGGATCCATTCGAAGGCCATGATTTTTGTGCGTGGCGTCTGGCTGGGCATGTCGCGCGATCCCGAGAAAGTCCGCACGGGCAAGAAAAAACGCGTATTCCCGGGCAAGGAAAAAATCAGCACACAAACCAAACAGGCAGGTCTGGCTCTGTTACTGAAGTTCTTCTTCGCCCCGTTGATGATCAACTGGTGTCTGGGCCACGTAGCTGACATGGCCAACAGCTCCTCCAATGTGTGGATTGACGGCATCGTCGGCAACATGAGCGGGCGCATCCTGTTTGATCAGCACCTGTTCTGGGCGCTGTTCCAGGCCATCCTGTTCATCGACACCCTGTTGTTCACGCTGGGCTACATCATCGAAACACCGGCCCTGAAGAATCGCATCGTCTCGGTGGAGCCGACTTTTCTCGGCTGGTTCTTCTGCCTGGCCTGTTATCCGGATTTCAACAAAGGCACCAGCGTCATGCTGGACTGGAACAGCACGGACTTCCCGTCCTTCACCAATGACGAGATTCATCTGGTCATGAACTGCAGCATTCTGGTGCTGATGGGTGTCTATTCCTGGGCTTCTGTAGCGCTGGGTTTCCGCGCCAGCAATCTGACCAACCGCGGCATCGTCACTACCGGCCCCTACCGCTTCATCCGCCATCCGGCCTATGTTGCGAAGAACATGGCATGGTGGATCGGCTCCATGCCATTCATCTATCTGGGCTTTTCCCACAGTTTCAAGGAAGGCATGTGGGTGCTCTTCTGTCGCTGCGCCTGGAGTTTCATCTATGCGATGCGCGCCATCACCGAGGAACGTCACCTGCGCAGGGCCAACAACGGCTACGCGGAATACGCACAGAAAGTGCGCAGGCGCTTCATTCCAGGGGTGATTTAAGGCCAGGCTTCAGGCGGCAGACCAAACTGCCGTAATTCATCGGGATGGCCGGGGTTTTTCTTGTCAAGTGTGATGCGTTTCACATTGCTCACGCATTGCAGCATGTCAAAGCCCGGCCACGCGTGCCATTTGCACACAAGCCTTGTAAAGTAAGGCCCCCGATGGAGAGCAAGCCCCCATGCCCTATATCCGCCGATCTGCTGCAGGCGCTATCGTCGCCCTCTTGAACGATCCAGCTCCGGATGCACAGGAATTCCTGCCGGCGACGGAGCCAGAGGTTTGCGAGTTCCTCGGCCTGCCGACGATCAACAACTTCGTCGGTCTGGACGCGGACTTCATTCGCGTGATGGAAGATCTGCTCGACGTGATGCTCGCAAAGGGTTTGCTGCGCCTGACCGACCTGCCGCCGCAGGCACAGCGCAAACTGCTGGCACGCAAGGACATGCGCCGCAGGATGGCAGGCGCGCTGGATCTGCTGGGGGGCGAAGATGTCATCTGAGCTTCCGCTGCCGGGCAAGGACAACTGGTCGATCAACAACCACAGCACGCACGTCGACCCGCTGCTCGAATGTCTGGTTCAGCTCACCCGCATTCACGGCAACCCGTGGACGGCCGAAGCGCTGGGCGCTGGCCTGTCACGCATCGACCACCTGCTGCCGCCTTCACAATTCGTACGCGCCGCGGCGCGTGCAGGCCTGTCGGCCCGGTTGTTGCGGAAATCACTGGCCGAGATTCCGAACAAAAGCCTGCCGGTCGTTCTGCTGTTGCAAGACAAACGCGCCTGCCTGCTGCTGGAACGTCTGCCAAATGGACGCTTGCGTATCAGCACGCCGGAGATGCCGGAGACATCCACCCAGATCGATGCGGCCGCGCTGGAGGCCGACTACACCGGCTTGCTTGCCATCGTTCAACCGCAGTTCCGCTTCGATGCACGCACCACCGAAGTCCGCAAGATCCGCAGCCAGCACTGGTTCTGGAGCGCGATTTTCGGCAACTGGCGCCTGTATCGCGACACGCTAGTCGCCGCCTTGCTGATCAACATCTTCGCCCTGGCCATCCCGCTCTACTCGATGAATGTGTATGACCGAGTGGTGCCGAATCACGCCATCGAAACCCTGTGGGTACTCTCCATCGGCGCCCTGCTGGTGCTGGGCTTCGACTTCATGCTGCGCACAATTCGTGCCTTCATCATCGACACGGCCAGCAAACGCGTGGACATCACCCTGTCGGCACGCATCATGGAACGGGTGCTGGGCGTCAAACTTTCTTCACGTCCGATCTCCGTCGGCTCGTTCGCCGCCAATCTGCGCGCGTTTGAAGGCGTACGTGACTTCATTGCATCGGCCACTGTGACCGCACTGATCGACCTGCCTTTCGTATTGATCTTTCTACTGGTGCTGATGTGGATTTCGCCCTGGATGATTCTGCCGGCGATCATCGGCATGCTGCTGGTGATCGGTGCGGCGCTGTTCACCCAGAGCAAGATGCACGAACTGACAGAGACGAGCTACCGCGCCTCGGCTCAACGCAATTCCGTGCTGATCGAAAGTCTGGTGGGCCTGGAGACCATCAAAACCCTGGGTGCCGAAGGTGAAATCCAACGCCGCTGGGAACGTGCCACGCAATTCATCGCTCAGGTCAGCGCGCGCACTCGCCTGCTCTCCTCCACCACGACGGGATTCGCCCAGAGCATTCAGCAAGCGGTCAACATCAGCACGATCATTCTTGGCGTGTATCTGCTCACCGATAACCAGATCTCCATGGGCGCCATCATTGCAGCCAGCATGATTTCCGGCCGGGCGCTGGCGCCCCTGGGGCAAGTCGCCGGTTTGATGATGCAGTTTCAGCACGCCCGCACAGGTCTGACATCGGTTGACCAGCAAATGACATTGCCAGTCGAGCGTCCAGAGAACAGCAACTTCCTGCATCGCGCCCACTTCCGTGGGGAAATCGAATTCAAGGAAGTCAGCTTCAGCTATCCGCAAACCGAGCAGAAAGTGCTGAAACGCGTCTCGCTGAAACTGCGTGCGGGCGAGAAGGTCGGCATCATCGGGCGCATCGGCTCGGGCAAAACCACCTTTGAAAAACTCATCCTCGGGCTATACGAGCCCAGCGAAGGTTCGATCCTGATTGACGGCGTGGATGCGCGCCAGATCGACCCGGCAGAGCTGCGCCGTGCCATCGGCTTCGTGCCGCAGGACATCACCCTGTTCTTTGGCACCCTCAAGCAGAATATCGCCATGGGCTCTCCCCTTGCAGACGATGCGGCCATCCTTGCCGCCGCCGAACTGGCCGGCGTTACGGAATTCGCCAACGCCCACCCCAATGGCTTCGACATGCCGATTGGCGAACGTGGCGAGTCCCTTTCCGGCGGTCAGCGTCAGGCCGTGGCGATTGCCCGCGCCCTGCTCAACGACCCGCCCATCCTGATTCTGGATGAGCCGAGCAGCAGCATGGATCACCAGAGCGAAGAGCAGCTCAAACGTCGCCTGCGCGACTACTCCGCCAACAAAACCATGCTGATCGTGACCCACCGCACCTCGCTGCTGGAATTGGTTGATCGCCTGATCGTCATCGACGGCGGCAGCATTGTCGCCGACGGCCCCAAGGCGCAGGTTGTTGAAGCCCTGCAGCACGGGCGCATCGGAAAGGCGAACTGAGATGACACTGTTTGCCCGCCTCTCCTCGCTCTACAACCGCGCGATGGACTACATCGAACGCGACGAACTCCACGAAGAAAGCGATTTCATCGCCGATGCCGACTGGGCGATCAGCGAACAATCGCCGCGTGGCGCCCGCGCCGCCTTATGGACGACGGGCATTGCCTTGATCGGTCTGATCATCTGGACAGCCCTGGCGCAGCTCGATGAAATCACCAAAGGCGAAGGCAAGGTTATTCCCTCGCGGCAGATCCAGATCATCCAGAGTCTGGATGGAGGCATCGTCTCGGAAATCCTCGTGCGCGAGGGTGAGCAGGTGCGGACTGGGCAACTTCTACTCAAGATCGATCCAACGCGCTTCATTTCCAACCTCAAGGAAAACCGCTCCGAATACCTGTCTCTGCTCGCCAAGGCCGAGCGCCTGCAAGCGCTGGCCGACAGCAAACCCTTCATTCCGCCGGTCGAAGTCATCGCCGAGGCGCCGGAAATCGCCGAGCAGGAAAAGGCATTGTTCCAATCCACGCTTGCCGAGATGAATGCCAATATCGGTATCGCCCAGCAACAACTGATGCAACGCGGGCAGGAGCTCAAGGAGATCCGGGCACGCCGCGACGCGGCCCTGCAAGGCTACGAGTTCACTCAGCAGGAGCTGGAAAAAACCCGCCCACTCGCGCGCACTGGCGCAATTTCGGACGTCGAGTTATTACGCCTGGAACGGGAAGTCTCCCGCTACCGGGGCGAACGCGACATGACTGCCGCACAGATCCCGCGTGTCGAATCGGCCATCAACGAAGCCCAACGCAAGATTCAGGAAGTGGAACTGACCATCCGCAACAAGGCGCGAACCGAGCTATCGGAGGTGAATTCACGTCTCGGCCGCCTCACCGAAGGTAGTGTGGCGCTGGCCGATCGTGTCAAGCAGGCGGAGATCCGCTCACCAGTCAATGGCACGGTCAAACGCTTGCAATTCAATACTGTGGGCGGCGTCGTCCAGCCGGGCAAGGAGATGATCGAGATCGTGCCGAGTGACGACGCTTTGCTGCTCGAAGCCCGCGTTTCGCCGCGTGACATCGCTTTCCTGCGCCCGGGGCAAAAGGCCTTGGTCAAATTCACCGCCTATGATTTTTCGGTGTATGGCGGGCTGGAAGGCACGCTCGAAAACATCAGTGCCGACTCCATCGTCGATGACAAAGGCAATGCCTTCTATCTCGTCAAGGTGCGCACGCACCGCCCCACCATCGGCGACAACAATCTGCCCATCATCCCCGGCATGGTGGCCGAAGTCGACATCATCACCGGCAAGAAAAGCATCCTCTCCTACCTGATCAAGCCCGTCCTGCGTGCCCACGCCAATGCCTTGCGAGAACGCTGATTCATGAGTCGCCCTGCTTTCTCGGTTCTGACTGATGATGAAACCCTGTTTGCGCGCTTTCGCGGCCTCGCCAGCGACTGGGCGGTTTATCGTCTGGGCAATGGCAAGGCCATCGACGAGCTGCCCCCACACAGTCTGATCGTGGTCGACACCGCGACACGCGATCTGGCCGCGATCCCGGAGAAAATCTGGAGAGCGTCCTGCCAGCAGCACCGCATTGTCATCGCCAGCAGCCAGCCTGAGGATGAAGAAGGTCTCGCCTGGCTGGATCTGGGCGCAACCGGCTATTGCCACGCCTACGCCGCCGAAGCCACCCTGCGCCAGGTGCTGGAAGTCGTTGCCAGCGGAGAGCTTTGGGTTGGTCGCAGCCTGATGAGTCGCCTGCTCAAAGGCATCGGCGCCCGGCGCAGCACCCATGCGCGCAACTGGGCCGCACCGCTCACCGAGCGCGAGCGCGAAGTCGCACGCATCGCCGCCGAAGGGGATTCCAACCTCGAGATTGCCCAGGCACTGGGCATCACCGAGCGCACCGTCAAGTCTCACCTCACCGCCGTTTTTGAGAAGCTGGGCGTCAACGACCGTCTGCAACTGGCGCTCAAAGTGCACGGCATTCACTGATGTAAACACGGCAGCTCCGCTGCCGCTTCAGAATTCAAAATGACATAGCCGAAGAGCCGCCACTGACGGGAATCTTCAGGCATGCATGCGGCAAAGGCAAGCCAGGAAAGGCTCTTCAGCTACCCTCCTGCAAACACCACAACGCCCTGCCCTGGTCACGAAACCCTCGCTTTTCGTGACGTGCGCCACACTGCAGCATCTATCTAGTACCTGAGTACGATACGGCGCCCCCAATCCCGGCCGTAGAGTCCCTGTCATTGCCCCTAATCCTCACAAGAGAGCGTCCCCATGGCCACCTCCAATACCGCCGCCAACACTGCCACCATCGTCCGCATCGAAGGCAAAGCCTATCTCCGGAACGAACAGGGACAACTGGTCGCACTCAAGCCAGGTGACCAGGTTGAGCAGGGGCAACAAGTCAGCATTGACCCGAAAGGACATCTATTCCTTCAATTGGCTGACGGTCAATTGCTGGACATCGGCGGGGGCCGCACCGTCACAGTTAATGAAGAGTTATTGAGCCAAGCCAGCACAGACCGCAGCGAAGCGGCGATCCAGCCAGGCAATTCAGCCGAAGTTCAAAGCGTCATCAACGCCCTGGACTCCGGTCTGGACCCCTTTGCCAACCTCGCCGCGCCAGAGGCCGGCTTGAATGCAGGCGGCGCAGCCGACGGCGGCCATGGTTTTGTGCGTCTGCTGCGGATTGTCGAAGGCGTGGACCCACTGAGCTTCTCCTTCCGTAGCAACGCGCTGGCTGCGGAAGACATCCTGATCAATCCTGCCACCGCAGAGGCTCCTCGCGAAGAAGAGCCTGCGGCCGTCATCATCCCCCTCTCACCTGACGCCCTGGCCCTGAGCGCCTCCAGCGGCTCGGTCAGCGAAGGTGGCAGCCTGGTCTATACCGTCACGGCAGGCTCCTTCGTCAGCGGCACCCCACTCCTCGTCAGCCTCAGCAACGGCCTCACCCTGACCATCCCGGTCGGTGCCAGCAGTGCCAGCAGCGCACCCGTCAGCGTGCGCGCCGACGATGCCTACCTGCAGGGCACCGACACCCTCACCGTGAGCGTCACCAGCGCCAGCGGCGGAGCCTTCCCGGCCTACGAGCTGCCCGATCCGGTCAGCAGCACGGTCCGTGACGACGGCGACGTCACCACCGCCTCACTCAGCGCGACCCCCAGCGTTGCCGAAGGCGGCAGCATCGTTTACACGGCCACGCTCTCCAACCCTGCTGCCAGCCCGGTCACGCTTACCCTGTCGAATGGCGCCGTCATCACCATCGCCGCCGGCAGCAGCTCGGGCAGCGTATCTGTTGCGGCACCCGGCGATGATGTCTATGTCGATTCCGGCAGTGTTTCCGCCAGCATCAGCAGCGCCACTGGCGGCGGCTTCGAAAGCCTGCAGCCCAGCACTGCTCCGGCGACGACCGCCGTCACCGACACCATCAACACCGTCACCGCCACGCTCACAGCCACGGCTTCGGTGGTTGAAGGTGGCGCCATCACCTACACCGTTTCCCTGCCCAATCCGGTCACCGGCTCGCCTGTCGTCGTCACGCTGTCGAATGGCTCGACCGTCACGATCCCGGTCGGTGCCTCCTCTGGCACGACCGCCGTTACGGCTGCCGACAACCTCTACAGCGGAGGTGGCTCGGCCACCGCCAGCATCAGCAATCTGTCTGGCGGCAACTTCGAGAACCTCGTCGCCAGCGGCACGCCAGCAACGACCACGATCACCGACGACTCCGACAGCACCACCGTCTCGCTGACTGCCACGCCAGCAGTCGCCGAAGGCGGCAGCATCGTCTACACCGCCTCGCTGACCAGCCCGGCCGCCTCGGCGGTCACCGTCACGCTGTCGAACGGCGCGACCATCAGCATCGCTACCGGCAGCAGCACGGGCACGGTATCGGTCGCAGCGCCCAGTGACGATGTTTACGTTGATGCCGGCCCGGTCTCAACGACCATCAGCACCGCCACTGGCGGCGGCTTCGAAAATCTGCTCGTCAGCCCTACGGCCGCCACGACCAGCGTCAGCGACACCATCGACACCACCACCGCCACGCTGACCGCCACGCCCAGCGTTACCGAAGGCGGCAGCATCACCTACACCGTCTCGCTGACCCAGCCCGTCACCGGTTCGCCCGTGTCAGTTGTGCTCTCGAATGGTTCGACGATCAGCATCCCTGTCGGCGCATCCAGCGGCACGGCCGTCGTCACCGCTGTCGACAACGTCTATGCCGGCGGCGGCTCCGCATCGGCCACCATCAGCAGTCTGTCGGGCGGCAACTTCGAGAACCTCGTCGCCAGCAGCACGCCGGCGAGAACGACGATCACTGACGACAGCGACAGCACCACCGTCTCGCTCACTGCCACGCCGTCAGTCGCCGAAGGCGGCAGCATCGTCTACACAGCCTCACTGACCAAACCCGCCGGCACGGCGATGTCCGTCACCCTGTCGAACGGCGCGATCATCAACATCGCCGCTGGCGCTTCCAGCGGCACCGTCTCCTTCGCTGCTCCCACCGACGATGTCTATATCGATGCCGGTTCGGTGTCGGCCACGATTGCCAACACCACCGGCGGCAACTTCGAAAACCTCATCCTCAGTCCGACCGCTGCGACCACCACCGTCAGCGACACCATCGACACCACCACCGCCACGCTGACCGCAACGCCCAGCGTTGTCGAAGGCGGCAGCATCACCTACACCGTCTCGCTGACCCAGCCCGTCACCGGTTCACCCGTGTCAGTTGTGCTCTCGAATGGTTCAACGATCAACATCCCCGTCGGAGCTTCCAGCGGCACGGCCAGTGTCACGGCAGCCGACAACGTCTACGCGGGCGGTGGTTCGGCATCCGCCACCATCAGCACGATCTCCGGCGGCAACTTCGAGAACCTCGTTGCCAGCGGCCCGCCCGCCACCACCACCATCACCGACGATGGTGACAGCACGACCGTTTCGCTCTCCGCCACGCCGTCAGTCGCTGAAGGCGGCAGCATCGTCTACACCGCCACGCTGACCAACCCGGCTGGCACGGCCATGGCCGTCACTCTGTCGAACGGCGCCGTCATCAACATCGCCGCAGGCGCTTCCAGCGGTACTGTCTCCTTCACCGCACCGAGCGACGACGTCTACCTCGATGCCGGCTCAGTCTCCGCCACCATCGCCAGCACCAGCGGTGGCAACTTCGAGTCCCTCACCGTCTCGCCGACGGCGGCAAGTACGACAGTCAGCGACACCATCGATACCGTCACCGCCTCGCTCACCGGTTCATCCAGCATCACCGAAGGCGCCAGCGGCAGCTACACCGTCTCGCTCTCCAGCCCGGCCGGCAGCGCGCCCGTCTCCCTAACCCTCACCTACAGCGGCGTCGCCGCCAACGGCACGGACTTCACCGGCACCACCTCCGTCACCATCCCGGTTGGTGCCAGCTCGGCCAGCTTCAGCATCAGCGCTATCGACGATGTGCTCGCCGAAGGCAGCGAGAGCTTCACCGTCAATCTGGTTTCCGCCACGGGCGGCAACTTCGAGAACCTCACCGTCTCGGGCAGCAGCAACAGCGTCACCACCACCCTCGTCGACAACGACACGCCAACCCTCAGCATCAGCGATGTCGTCGTCACCGAGGGCAACCAGGCCGTCTTCACCGTCAGCCTGTCCAACCCCAGCACCACGGCTGTCGTGTTCACCCCCGCGCTCACATCGGGCAGCGCCACGGTCGGCAGCGACACCGCCAACGCCCTCGAATACTTCAACGGCAGCAGCTGGGTGCCCGTCCCTGCAGCCGGCGTCACCATCGCCGCAGGCGCCACCAGCGTGCAGGTGCGCGTTGCCACGCTCGACGACCCGCTTGCCGACAGCGGCGAAATCTTCACTCTCACAGCCTCCGTTACCAGCGGCCTCACGGCAAACCCGTCGGCCAGCGGCAACGCCACCATCAACGACGAAACGCCGGCTGACAATACGACCGTCTCGCTGACTGCCACCCCATCCGTGGCCGAAGGTGGCAGCATCGTCTATACCGCCTCGCTGACCAACCCGACCGGCACGGCCATGACCGTCACGCTATCGAACGGCGCAGTCATCAACATCGCTGCGGGCGCATCGACCGGCGCGGTTTCCGTCGCCGCACCGACCGACGATGTCTACATCGATGCTGGCAGCGTCTCGGCCACGATTGCCTCCACCACCGGCGGCAATTTCGAGAACCTCATCGTCAGTCCGGCAGCAGCGAGCACGACGGTCAGCGACACCATCGACACCGTCACCGCCACGCTGACTGCCTACGCTTCTGTAGTCGAAGGTGGCGCCATCACCTACACCGTTTCCCTGCCCAACTTGGTCACCGGTTCACCAGTGTCAGTCACGCTATCAAACGGCTCGACGATCAACATCCCGGTTGGCGCATCCAGCGGCACAGCCGTCGTCACCGCTGCCGACAATGCCTACGCAGGCGGTGGCTCGGCATCCGCCACCATCACCACGATCTCCGGCGGCAACTTCGAGAGCCTTGTCGCCAGCAGCACACCGGCCACCACCACGATCACCGACGACAGCGACAGTACGACCGTCTCGCTCACTGCCACGCCGTCCGTGGCCGAGGGTGGTTCCATCGTTTACACCGCCGCACTGACCAACCCGGCTGGCACAGGCATGACCGTCACCCTGTCGAATGGTGCTGTTATCAACATCGCTGCAGGCGCCTCGACCGGCACGGTCTCGGTCGCCGCACCGACTGACGATGTCTACATCGACGCAGGCTCGGTCTCGGCCACCATTGCATCAACCAGTGGTGGCAACTTCGAGGCAGTGACGATCAGCCCGACTGCTGCCAGCACGACCGTCACCGACACCATCAACACCGTCACCGCCACACTCACAGCCACGGCTTCGGTGGTCGAAGGTGGCGCCATCACCTACACCGTTTCCCTGCCCAACCCGGTTACCGGCTCGGCGGTGTCGGTTGTGCTCTCCAATGGTTCGACGATCAACATCCCGGCTGGCGCATCCAGCGGTACCGCCGTCGTCACCGCTGCCGACAATGCCTACGCAGGCGGTGGCTCGGCATCCGCCACCATCAGCACGATCTCCGGCGGCAACTTCGAGAACCTCGTTGCCAGCAGCACACCGGCCACCACCACGATCACCGATGACAGCGACAGTACGACTGTCTCGCTAACAGCGACACCGTCCGTGGCCGAAGGTGGCTCCATCGTTTACACCGCCGCGCTGACCAACCCGGCCGGCACAGGCATGACCGTCACGCTATCGAACGGCGCAGTCATCAACATCGCTGCGGGCGCATCGGCCGGCACGGTTTCCGTCGCCGCACCGACCGACGATGTCTACATCGATGCTGGCAGCGTCTCGGCCACGATTGCCTCCACCACCGGCGGCAATTTCGAGGCAGTAACGATCAGCCCGACTGCTGCCAGCACGACCGTCAGCGACACCATCAACACCGTCACCGCCACACTGACAGCAACGGCCAGCGTTGTCGAAGGCGGCAGCATTGCCTACACCGTTTCCCTGCCCAATCCGGTTACCGGTTCGGCGGTGTCGGTCACGCTCAGCAACGGCTCGACGATCAGCATCCCGGTCGGCGCTTCCAGCGGTACGACTACGGTCACTGCGGCAGACAACGTCTACAGCGGTGGTGGTTCAGCTTCGGCCACCATCACCACACTGTCGGGTGGCAACTTCGAGAACCTGGTCGCCAGCAGCGCGCCTGCAACGACGACCATCACCGACGACTCCGATGCCACCAGCGTCTCGCTGAGCGCCACGCCGGCAGTCAGCGAAGGCGGCAGCATCGTCTACACCGCCACACTGACCAATCCGGCCGGCACGGCCATGACGGTCACGCTCTCGAATGGCAGCACGATCAACATCGCAGCCGGCAGCAGCACGGGCAGCGTGTCGGTCGCTGCGCCGACTGACGACGTGTATGTCGACGCCGGCTCCGTGTCCGCCACCATCGCATCGACCAGCGGTGGCAACTTCGAGGCCGTCACGATCAACCCGGCCGCAGCCACCACCGCCATCAGCGACACGACCGATCTCACCACGCTGTCCCTCATCGGTGCGACCACGATCAACGAAGGCAGCAACGGCAACTACACCGTCTCGCTCACCAGCCCGGCACAGACTGCAGTCACCGTCACGCTGTCATACAGCGGCACGGCGGCCAACGGATCCGACTTCACGGGCACGACGACGGTCACGATTCCTGCTGGCGCCTCCAGCGCGAACTTCACGATCAACACGATCAACGACGTCGCCGCCGAGGGCACCGAGAGCTTCACGGTCGCCCTGGTCTCGGCCAGCGGCGGCAACTTCGAGAACCTCGCACTTTCGGGTTCCTCCAGCGCTGTCACCACCAACATCATCGACGACGACGTCGCCACAGTCTCGCTGTCGGCCACGCCGACGCTGAGCGAAGCCGGCGGCACCATCGTCTACACTGCCACCATCACCCAGGCACCGGTCAGCGCACTGACCGTGACGCTGTCCAACGGCTCGACGATCACCATCCCGGCCGGCGGCACAACGGGCACGCTCAATGTGCCGCTCGCCGCGTCGGACGACGTGTATGTGGATCCCACTTCGGTCTCGGCCAGCATCAGCAGCACCTCGGGCGGCGGCATCCTGGTGTCGGTCAATCCGGCTCCGGCCGTCACCAGCATCACCGACACCATCGACACGGTCACGGCCACACTCAGCGCCACCGCTTCCGTGGAGGAAGGCGGCGCCATCACCTACACCGTCTCGCTGCCCAACCCGGTTACTGGTTCGGCGGTGTCGGTCACGCTCAGCAATGGTTCTACGATCAGCATCCCGGTCGGCGCATCAAGCGGCACGGCCATCGTGACGGCTGCCGACAACGTCTATGCCGGTGGCGGCTCGGCTTCGGTCACCATCACCACGCTCAGCGGTGGCAACTTCGAGAACCTCGTCGCCAGCAGCACGCCGGCAACCACCACCATCACCGACGACAGCGACAGCACCACCGTCTCGCTGACTGCTACCCCGTCCGTGGCAGAAGGCGGCTCCATCGTTTACACCGCCGCGCTGACCAACCCGGCCGGCACAGCGATGACCGTCACGCTGTCGAATGGTGCTGTTGTCAACATCGCTGCAGGCGCCTCGACCGGCACGGTCTCTGTCGCTGCACCGACTGACGATGTCTATATCGACGCAGGCTCCGTATCGGCCACCATCGCTTCGACCAGTGGTGGCAACTTTGAGGCGATGAAGATCAGTCCGACCGCTGCCACGACCACGGTCAGCGACACCCTCAACACCGTTACGGCGACACTTACCGCCACCGCTTCCGTGGTGGAAGGCGGCGCCATCACCTACACAGTCTCGCTGCCCAACCCGGTCACCGGTTCGGCTGTGTCGGTCACGCTCAGCAATGGCTCGACGATCACGATCCCGGTCGGTGCTTCCAGCGGCACGGCCATCGTGACCGCTACCGATAACGTCTACGCCGGTGGCGGTTCGGCTTCGGTCACCATCACTGCCCTGTCAGGCGGCAACTTCGAAAACCTCGTCGCCAGCAGCACGCCCGCGACAACAACGATCACTGACGACAGCGACAGCACTACGCTCTCGCTCACGGCCACCCCGTCCGTGGCCGAAGGTGGCTCCATCGTTTACACCGCCGCGCTGACAAGCCCGGCTGGCACGGCGATGAGCGTTACGCTCAGCAATGGCGCTGTCATCAACATCGCCGCAGGCGCATCGACCGGCACGGTTTCCGTCGCCGCACCGGCCGACGACGTCTACATCGACGCAGGCTCGGTCTTGGCCACCATCACATCGACCAGCGGCGGCAACTTCGAAGCCCTCGTCGTCTCGCCGACTGCAGCCACGACGACGGTCACCGACACCAACAACACCACTACCGTCTCGCTCACAGCCAGCGCCGCGATTGCCGAAGGCGGCAGCATCGTCTACACCGCCTCGCTGACCAGCCCGGCCGCCACCCCTGTCACCGTCACGCTCAGTAATGGCGCGACGATCAGCATCGCCGCCGGCAGCAGCGCCGGCACCGTGTCGGTCGCCGCACCGACTGACGATGTGTACCTCGACGCCATCTCGGTGTCGGCCACCATCAGCACCGCCACCGGTGGCAACTTCGAAACCCTTGCCATCAACCCGGCAGCCGCCACGACCAGCATCGCCGATACGCTCGACGCCACCACCGTGTCGATCACCGGCACGGCCAGCGTTGCCGAAGGCGCCAGCGGCGGCTACACCGTCTCGCTGACCAGCCCGGCGCAGACGGCAGTCACCGTCACGCTCAGCTACAGTGGCATGGCCACCGGCAGCGGCACCGACTTCAGCGGCACGACCACGGTCACGATTCCTGCCGGCGCCTCCAGCGCGAACTTCACGATCAGCACCATCAACGACGCGCTGGCCGAAGGCACCGAGAACTTCACCATCACCCTGGTCTCGGCCAACGGCGGTAACTTCGAGAACCTCGCCATCGCTGGCGGCGTTGGTGGCTCCATCACCACCAACATCGTCGACGACGACGTCGCCACCGTCTCGCTGTCAGCGACGCCGACGCTGAGCGAAGCCGGCGGCACCCTCGTCTACACCGCTAGCATCACGCAGGCTCCCACCAGCGCGCTGACCATCACGCTGTCCAACGGCGCGACGATCACCATCGCGGCGGGCAGCACCACAGGCACGGTCAATGTGCCGCTGGCCGCGTCCGACGACGTGTATGCCGACCCGTCTTCGGTCTCCGCCACCATCAGCAGCACCTCGGGCGGCGGCATTCCGCTGTCGATCAGCCCGACCGCCGCCGTCACCAGCATCACCGACACCATCGACAACACCACGGTCTCACTGGTCGCCACACCGTCGGTGGCCGAAGGCGGTTCGATTGTCTACACCGCCTCGCTGACCAACCCGGCCGGCACGGCCATGAGCGTCACGCTCAGCAATGGCGCCGTCATCAACATCGCTGCAGGCGCTTCCAACGGCACGGTGTCTGTCGCTGCGCCGACTGACGACGTGTATGTCGACGCAGGCAGCTTGTCCGCCACAATTACCTCTACCGCCGGCGGCAACTTCGAGAACCTCGTCGTCAGCCCTACGGCCGCCACGACAACCGTCACCGACACCAACAACGCAAGCAACCTGTCGCTCTCCGCCACTGCTTCGGTGGCCGAAGGCGGTTCGATTGTTTACACCGCCACCCTGAGCAACCCGGCTGGCACGGCCATGGCCATCACGCTGTCGAACGGCGCTGTCATCAACATCGCGGCGGGCGCATCGACCGGCACTGTTTCCGTCGCAGCTCCGACTGACGATGTCTACATCGATGCCGGTTCGGTCTCGGCCACGATAGCTTCCACCACGGGCGGCAATTTCGAAGCCTTGGTCGTCTCGCCGGCGGCTGCCACCACCTCCGTCACCGACACCATCAACACCGTCACCGCCACACTGACGGCAACGGCCAGCGTCGTCGAAGGCGGCGCGATCACCTACACCGTCTCGCTGCCCAATCCTGTTACCAGCTCGCAGGTTGTCGTCACGCTGTCGAATGGCGCCACCGTCACCATCCCGGTCGGCGCATCCAGCGGCACTGCCGTCGTGACCGCTGCCGACAACGTCTACGTCGGCGGTGGTTCGGCCTCGGCCACCATCACCACGTTGTCGGGTGGCAACTTCGAGAATCTCGTTGCCAGCAACACGCCTGCCACAACGACCATCACCGATGACAGCGACAGTACGACCGTCTCGCTGACTGCCACCCCGTCGGTGGCCGAAGGTGGTTCGATTATTTACACCGCCTCGCTGACCAATCCGGCCGGCACGGCCATGAGCGTCACGCTATCGAACGGCTCTGTCATCAATATCGCGGCAGGCGCATCGACCGGCACTGTTTCCGTCGCAGCTCCGACTGACGATGTCTATATCGACGCCGGTTCCGTTTCGGCCACCATCACGTCGACATCGGGCGGCAACTTCGAGGCAGTAACGATCAGCCCGACTGCTGCCAGCACGACCGTCAGCGACACCATCAACACCGTCACCGCCACACTCACTGCCACGGCTTCAGTGGTTGAAGGTGGCGCCATTTCCTACACCGTTTCCCTGCCCAACCCGGTCACCGGCTCGGCTGTGTCGGTTGTGCTCTCCAATGGTTCGACAATCAACATCCCGGTTGGCGCATCCAGCGGCACCGCCGTCGTCACCGCTGCCGACAATGCCTACGCAGGCGGTGGCTCGGCATCCGCCACCATCAGCACGATCTCCGGCGGCAACTTCGAGAACCTCGTTGCCAGCAGCACGCCCGCGACAACAACGATCACCGACGACAGCGACAATACGACCGTCTCGCTGACAGCCACCCCGTCTGTAGCTGAAGGTGGCTCGATTGTTTACACCGCCTCGCTGACCAATCCGGCTGGCACGGCGATGACGGTCACGCTGTCGACCGGCGCCGTCATCAACATCGCTGCAGGGGCATCGACCGGCACTGTTTCCGTCGCAGCTCCAACTGACGATGTCTACATCGACGCAGGCTCGGTCTCGGCCACGATTGCGTCCACCACGGGAGGAAATTTCGAGGCAGTGACGATCAGCCCGACTGCCGCCAGCACGACCGTCAGCGACACCATCAACACTGTCACCGCCACGCTGACGGCAACCGCCAGCGTTGTCGAAGGCGGCAGCATCACCTATACCGTCTCGCTGCCCAATCCGGTTACCGGCTCGCCGGTGTCGGTCACGCTGAGCAATGGCTCAACGATCAGCATCCCGGTCGGCGCATCAAGCGGCACAGCAACGGTCACAGCTGCCGACAACGTCTACAGCGGAGGTGGCTCGGCATCTGCCACCATCGCCACACTGTCCGGTGGCAACTTCGAGAACCTCGTTGCCAGCAGCACCCCGGCAATGACCACGATCACCGACGACTCCGATGTCACCACGGTCTCGCTGACGGCGACCCCGTCGGTCGCCGAAGGCGGCAGCATCATCTACACCGCCTCGCTGACCAGCCCGGCCGCCTCGCCTGTCACGGTCACGCTGTCGAACGGTTCGACCATCACCATCGCCGCCGGCAGCAGCACAGGCACCGTTTCTGTCGCCGCGCCAACGGACGATGTGTACGTCGACGCCGGCTCCGTCTCGGCCACCATCAGCACCGCCACCGGCGGCGGATTTGAGAGCCTTGTCGTCAGCCCCACGGCCGCCACGACTACTATTACCGACACCATCAACAACACCAACCTGTCGCTGTCTGCCAGTGCCAGCGTGGCTGAAGGTGGTTCGATTGTTTACACCGCTTCTCTGACGAACCCGGCCGGCACGGCAATGAGCGTCACGCTGTCGAATGGCACTGTCATCAGCATCGCTGCCGGCGCATCCAGCGGCAGCGTCTCGGTCGCTGCGCCGACGGACGACGTCTATGTCGACGCCGGCTCGGTATCAGCCACCATCGCCTCAACCACTGGCGGCAACTTCGAGAACCTCGTCGTCATCCCCGCAGCCGCTGCGACCAGCATCACCGACACGATCAACACGACCACGCTGTCCCTCACCGGAGCGACCAGCATCGCCGAAGGCGCCAACGGCAGCTACACAGTCTCGCTTACCAGCCTGGCGCAGACCGCTGTCACCGTCACGCTGGCCTACAGCGGCACGGCAGCCAACGGGTCTGATTTCACGGGCACGACGACAGTCACCATCCCCGCAGGCACCTCGTCGGCAAACTTCACGATCAGCGCGATCAACGATGTGCTGGCAGAAGGCAACGAGAACTTCACGGTCGCTCTGGCCTCTGCTTCCGGTGGCAACTTCGAGAGTCTCGTTCTCTCGGGTACTTCCGGCGCCGTCACCACCAACATAATCGACGACGACGTCGCCACGGTCTCGCTGTCGGCCACACCGACATTGACTGAAGCCGGTGGCACCCTCGTCTACACCGCCACCATCACCCAGGCACCGGTCAGCGCGCTGACCGTCACGCTCTCCAACGGCTCGACGATCACCATCCCGGCCGGCAGCACAACAGGTACGGTCAATGTGCCGCTCGCCGCGTCGGACGACGTGTATGTGGATCCCACTTCGGTCTCCGCCAGCATCAGCAGCACCTCGGGCGGCGGCATCCTCGTGACGGTCAACCCGACACCGGCCGTCACCAGCATCACCGACACCATCAACACAGTCACGGCCACGCTGAGCGCAACGCCCAGCGTCGTCGAAGGCGGCAGCATCACCTACACGGTCAATCTGCCCAACCCCGTCACCAGCACGCCGGTCTCCGTCACGCTGTCGAACGGTTCGACAATCACCATCCCGGTTGGCGCCTCCAGTGGCACCACAACCGTCACGGCTGCAGACAATGTCTACGTCGGTGGCGGCTCAACCTCGGCCACCATCAGCAGCATCTCGGGCGGTAACTACGAGAACCTCGTCGCCAGCAGCACACCGGCAGCCACGACGATTACCGACGACAGCGACAGCACCAACCTGTCACTCACGGCAACCCCATCGGTGGCCGAAGGTGGCTCCATCGTCTACACCGCCACCCTGAGCAACCCAACCGGCACGGCCATGACGGTCACCATCACGGGTGGCACAACGATCACGATTGCCGCCGGCGCCACCACCGGCACGGTCAGCGTGGCCGCACCGAGTGAAGACGTTTATATCGATGCCGGCAGCGTCAGTCGCAGCATCACCGCCACGAGCGGTGGCAACTTCGAGAACCTCGTCGTCTCGCCGACGGCTGCAAATACGACCGTCAGCGACACCATCAACACCACTATGCTAAGCCTCACCGGTGCAGCAAACATTGTTGAAGGTAGCTCTGGCGTTTACACGCTCTCGCTCACCAGCCCGGCACAGACGGCAGTCACAGTAAACCTCAGCTACAGCGGAACGGCGGCCAACGGCACGGACTACACCAGCGTCGCGACCGTCACCATCCCGGCTGGCAGCAGCAGCGTGAACTTCAACATCGCCACGCTGGACGATGCTTTCGCCGAAGGCAGCGAAAGCTTTACGGTCAACGTCAGCTCCGCAAGCGGCGGCAATTTTGAAAACCTCACAGTCTCCGGCTCGGCGAACAGCGTC
This sequence comes from Uliginosibacterium flavum, assembly GCF_040566545.1. Classification (NCBI taxonomy): domain Bacteria; kingdom Pseudomonadati; phylum Pseudomonadota; class Betaproteobacteria; order Rhodocyclales; family Zoogloeaceae; genus Uliginosibacterium; species Uliginosibacterium flavum. The sequence goes on along the minus strand of NZ_JBEWZI010000005.1, from coordinate 32,651 downwards.
ACGACGACCATCACCGATGAAGCTACGCCAGACACCGTACTGGTCAGCATCGACGGCCCGGGTGCCGTGGTGGAAGGCAACACCACCACCAATTACACCGTCTCGCTGGACCAGGCTGCCGTCACACCGGTCACCGTCAATCTAACCTACACCGGCACGGCCACCAACGGCAGCGACTACACCGGCGTCGTCAGCGTCACGGTCCCGGCCGGTTCGTCCAGCGCGACCTTCACGATCCCGACCATCGACGATGCACGCGCTGACTCCGGCGAGACGGTCATCGTCGCGCTCGGCTCGATCACCGGTGGTGGCTTCGAAGCCATCGCGGCGCACCCGACCAACAACAGCGTCACCACGACCATCAATGACGAAGCCACGCCGGACACGGTACTGGTCAGCATCGCCGGTCCCGGCAGCGTGGTGGAAGGCAGCACGACCACCAACTACACAGTCTCGCTGGGCCAGGCCGCTGTCACACCGGTCACCGTCAATCTGACCTACACCGGAACCGCCACCAACGGCACGGATTACACCGGCGTTGTCAGCGTCACCGTCCCGGCCGGTTCGACCAGCACGACCTTCACGATCCCGACCATCGACGATGCACGCGCCGACTCCGGCGAAACAGTCATCGTCACGCTCGGCACGATCACGGGCGGAGGCTTCGAAGCCATTGCGGCGCACCCGACCAACAACAGCGTCACCACGACCATCAGTGACGAAGCCACGCCCGACACCGTGCTGGTCAGCATCGCTGGCCCCGGTACCGTCATCGAAGGTGCCACGACCACCAACTACACCGTGACACTAGGTCAGGCCGCTGTCACACCGGTCACCGTCAATCTGACTTATACCGGCACGGCCACCAACGGCACGGATTACACCGGCGTTGTCAGCGTCACCGTGCCGGCCGGTGCGACCAGCGCGACTTTCACGATCCCGACCATCGACGATGCACGCGCTGACTCCGGCGAGACGGTCATCGTCTCGCTCGGCTCGATCACCGGCGGCGGCTTCGAAGCCATTGCGGCGCACCCGACCAACAACAGCGTCACCACGACCATTTCGGATGAAGCCACGCCTGACACGGTACTGGTCAGCATCACGGGCCCGGCGACAGTCATCGAAGGCAACGCCACCGGCAACTTCACCGTGTCGCTTGCGCAAGCGGCATTCACGCCCGTTATGGTCAACCTGAGCTACACCGGCACGGCCACCAACGGCGCCGACTACACAGGTATTGCGACAGTCACCATCCCGGCAGGTGCGACGAGCGCCACCTTCAATCTCGCCACTCTCGACGACGCACGCGCCGACTCCGGCGAAACGGTCATCGTTACGCTAGGCTCAATCACTGGCGGCGGCTTCGAAGCGATTGCGGCGCATCCGACCAACAACAACGTCACCACGACAATCAGCGACGAGACCACTCCCGATACGGTACTGGTCAGCCTGACCGGCCCAGCCACCGTCACTGAAGGCAACGCGACTGGCAACTACACCATCTCCTTGGGCCAGGCTGCAGCAACCGCTGTCACAGTCAACCTGACTTACACCGGCACCGCTGGCAACGGCGCCGACTACACGGGCGTGGTCAGCGTCACGGTTCCTGCTGGCGCCAGCAGCGCGACCTTCAACCTCGCCACCCTCGACGACGCACTAGCTGACTCCGGCGAAACCCTCATCGTCTCGCTGGGCACGATCACTGGTGGTGGCTTTGAAGCCATCGCGGCTCATCCGACCAACAATACGGTCACGACGACCATCAGTGACGAGGCTGTGCCCGACACGGTGCTCGTCAGCATCGCCGGCCCCGGCAGCGTGATTGAAGGCAGCACGACCACCAATTACACCGTCTCGCTGGGCCAGGCGGCTGTCACGCCAGTCACCGTCAATCTGACTTACTCCGGCACGGCCACCAACGGCAGCGACTACACCGGTGTTGTCAGCGTCACAATCCCGGCAGGGGCAAGCAGCGCCACCTTCACCTTGCCGACCACAAACGACACACTGGACGAAACGAACGAAGCCGTCGTCGTCACACTGGGTTCAGTCACTGGCGGCGGCTTTGAAGCCATCGCTGCGCACCCGACCAACAACAGCATCACCACCACGATCACCGACAATGATCCGGCCCCCGCTCTGTCGATCAATGACGTGAGCGTGAACGAGTCCGCTGGCACGGCCACCTTCACGGTCAGCCTGTCTGCAGCTTCCGGGCAGACCGTCAGCGTGGGCTACAGCACCAGCAATGGCAGCGCCATCGCCGGTAGTGACTACACGGCAGGGTCCGGCACGATTTCTTTCGCTCCGGGCGAAACCAGCAAGACCATCACCATCGCGATCACCAACGATGCTCGGGTCGAACCCACCGAAACCTTCACGGTCACGCTCGCCACTCCTGTCAATGCCACGATTGCCGACGCAACAGGCGTCGGCAGCATCCTCAACGACGACGTTGCACCGATCATCGACCTGAGCGGCCCGCCGCTGGACGACATCACGCTGGTGGGCTGGAACCACAACACGCCGGCCAACACCGTTAACGCGGACATGATCAACGGCACGCTGATCAGCAGCACCACAGCAGAAACCGTAGGGGCCGGCCTGACCCGCACTTTCGACGACACGCTGGCCGTGATTGTCGGAGCGGATACGAGCACTCTGAATCAAGCCATCGCCAACAACGACTACCTCTCCTACAGCTTCACGACCGTTGCTGGCCTGCCCGCCGACACGACCATCACCCAGATCTACAATGCTGACTGGGACAAGTACAACAATGGCCTGGAAGCCGGCTACAAGGTCGCCGTGCTCATCTCCAACGACAATTTCGTCACCTCCACCACCCTGATCGTGGATCGCCAGGCCGTCACAGCCGGCGGGGATTACTACACGTCGGTGTTCAGCAACCTTCTCACGCCTTACCAACTGGCTGCCGGAACCACCTACGAGGTGCGCTCCTATCTTTACGACGCCACGGCAGGCACGGTGTATTGGGACGATTTCCAGATCAAGGCATCCACCGGCACATACAACTTCAGCAACACCTTTACCGAAGATGGCCCGGCAGTCAGCATCGCGGCGAGCACGGCCGACATCATCGACAGCGATTCGGCCAACATGACATTGGCCACCATCACGCTAACCAATGCACAGGCAGGCGATGTCCTCACGCTCGGCACCCTCGCCGGCGGCATCACTTCCACCGTGTCCGGCAACACCATCACCCTGAGTGGTTCTGCCAGTCAGGCAGACTACGAAGCGGCGATCCGCAGCATCACCTTCAGCAACACCAGTAATACGCCCAATACCACCAATCGCATCATCACGGTTACCGTGTTCGACGGCGACAACAACGCCAACACGGCCACCTCAACCATCGCCGTGCAGCCGACTAATGATGTACCCAGCACCACCACCCTCACGATCAGTGGCGCAGAAGACAGCCTGATCACTGTTGCGCTCGCCGGCACGGATACGGACGGAACGGTCACCGGATTCGTCATCTCCAGTTTGCCAGCGAATGGCACGCTATACAGCGATGCGGCCGGCACAACCGCAATCACCGCAGGCAACACCGTCAGCGGCCCTGTGTATTTCCGCCCGAGCATCAACTGGAATGGCAACACCAGCTTCCAGTACGCCGCGCAGGACAATTCGGGCGCCGTGGATGCCACCCCCGCCACAACCACTATCACCGTCACACCGATGAATGACGGCACGCCGGTCGCGGTGGGCGACAGTTTTGTCGCCATCCAAGGCAGCCCGATCATCATCACGACCGCCCAGCTGATGGCCAATGACAGCCTCTTTGATCGCGCCCAGATCACCGCCAACAGTACGCTGACTGGGCTGGTCAACAACGGCAATGGAACCTGGACCTACACTCCACCAGCCGGCACGGCCGGAACAACACCCAGCTTCACTTACACACTGACCGATGATCAGGGCCAGACCAGCACCGCCACGGTTTCCGTACGTGTCTATGCCACCAGCGACGACGTCATCACGGTCAACGAAAGCGCGCTCAGTAATGGAACGGGAGGCGGAGTTGCCCTCGTCAGCGGCAACCTGCTAAGCAACGATCCAGGAAGTGCCGGCATCACAGCAGTCAATAGCGTGGGCGGCGTCACGGATGGCAGCACCAACGACACAGATGCACGCAGCGGCTACATCGGCGTCAACCATGTCGTCGGCGGAGTCACCGTCGGCAACGTCGTGGTGGACTGCACGGGCGCAGGAATCGGCAATTACACCTACACCCTGCTCGACAACGCAGATCACAGCGCGGCGGCCAACAACAACAGCCTGAGCTCGGCGATTACCTACACCACGACAGGCGGCACCGGCACGGGCGCCAACCTGCAGGTCAACATTGTTGATGATCGTCCGCAGACATTCAGCCGCACGGTGCAGATCACCGAAACCGCGATGCCCAACTACAAGCTGATGCTGATCCTGGACAATTCTCGCTCGATGACCCTACCGGAAGCCGGCGGCGCAATTCAGGACGAAGCCGACAACGGTTCGGTCAGTTTGACCACTCGCCTTGATCTGGCCAAACAGGCCATGAAGGATCTGGTCAGCCAGTACTTTGATCAGGCTTCGACTGTCACGGTGCAGCTGGTCACATTCGCGCCGGGTGGAGTACTGGTCAACTACGGCGGTGCCACCACCTTCACCAGCAAAGCCGGGGCACTAGCCGCCATCGACAGCATTGCCGTATCAGACACTGGTGGCACCAATTACGAAGCAGGCCTTACCACGACACTCAGCGCCCTGGACACGAATGGCAATGGCGTGCTCGACAACACCAGCGGTCAAACTATTGCCTACTTCATCTCCGATGGCACACCAACGGCCGGCAACACCACCACAGCCACCAACACCTGGAACACCTTCACGGCTAACAACGCCATCCAGTCCTACGCCATCGGCATCGGTACGGGGGTAACGGCTTCAGCGGCACTGAATACCATCCATAATATTGACGCTGATGCCAGCGGCACCCGTGACGCTGCAGTCATCGTCCCGGATCTGAACGACCTTTCGGCAACGCTGACCAATTCGGTTCCGGTTTCCTACGGCGGCAATGTCGTCGGTGGAGGCGCCAGTTCAGTTGGCAGCGCGCTGGGCGCAGACGGTGGCTACATCCAGACACTGCTTGTACCGCTCGATACGGACAACAACAGCGCAACCGCCCCGATCAACGTCACCTTCACTTACAACGGCAGCCAGATCAGCTGGAGCGGCGGCTTCCCGAGTGGCTCTCCTATCACCGGCGACACGCTCACCTTGGGCAGCAGCAACGGCTTTGTTCTCGGGACGCTAAACTTCAATTTCGCCAGCGGAGACTACACTTACTACGCTGGCGGCAGCGCCACCGAAGGCACGACGTTTGCCATCTCATTTGCAGCCCGCGATTCCGATGGAGACATTACGCCAAGCACTACCCTGAATTTTGAGGTTGTTGACGGCAAACCCGTTGCCCGACCCGACTTCGACAGCCTCACGCCCAACAACACCAGTTTCGCCGGCAATGTCATCACCGGTCTGGGCACCGACTCCGGACTGGCTGAAAACACCTTGGTCACGGACTTCACCGCGCGCGGTGCAGGTGCTGACACAGCGGCTGACAATGCAAAGGTGAGCAGCATCACCTTCGACGGCCAGACGATTAGTCTCACAGCCACATCCACTGGCAACACCACCAACGGCAGTTACACCGTCGATACAAATGGCACCTTGAACTGGACTGCGACAAGCGCTTCAGCCACAGGCTCCACCCTCACCTTCAACAACGAGGGCTACTACAGCTATACCCCGCCCACCGCCAGCCTGCCGAATCCCCCGATTGACACTCTCGTCAATGTCACCCTGACAACAGCACCGGTCGCAACGACAGGCCTCACCATCAGCGGCCGCGACGAGAACGGAGCCAGTGCCGGCATCACCTTCTACAACCCGACGGGCACCGCCAACGATGGGGCTGGCGTTACTGGCCAAGGCGTCGCCAGCTCGGCAATGGCCGCCGACGTAAACACCAACCCCGCTCGCTATCTGGATGGGCTGGAGACCATGCAGTTCAGTTTCAACACGACCACCCATCCGCGCGGCGTGGAAAACATCAGTTTTACCATCAGTGGGGGGAGCAGCAATCTCGGCGACCGTATCGGGGTGGGTGGCTCAAGTTCCTTGAGCTACAACGTCTATCACATCGACGGACACCTGCTGGGCAGCTTCGTCAGCACTGCCGAAGGCACTGTCACCCTGCCTGCGCAGTTCAGCAATGTCGGCTGGATCGAAGTCCAGGCGGCCTCGGACACCTACGCCCGCATCAGCGGAGTAAGTTTCCAGTCCGTGCTCGAAGATTCGTCGACCACCGTCATTGCCCCGATCAACATCGGCTACACCCTGACTGATGCCGACGGCGACACCAGCAGCTCCACGCTCACCCTGTCGAGCTACAACAACGCCATCACCATCGACGCCAGCAGCACGGCCTACACCGGTTCGGCCATCAACGACCAGATTTTCGGCCAGACTGGCAATGACACCCTCAGTGGCGGTGCTGGCCACGACCTACTGTCCGGCAACACCGGCAACGACGTACTGAACGGCGACGCCGGCAACGACCAGCTCTTCGGTGGTCAGGGCAATGACACGCTATCCGGCGGAGATGGCAGTGATCGCCTCACCGGTGGCGGTGGTAACGATGCACTCACTGGCGGCGCAGGCTCTGACGTATTCGTCTGGAGTCTGGCGGATCGTGGCGCGACCGGCTCCCCGGCCGTGGATACGATCAACTCCTACGACAACGGCTCCGCCGCTGCAGGCGGCGACGTACTCGACCTTCGCGATCTGCTGCAAGGCGAATACCATACAGGCAACGACGCGGGCTCACTCGGCAACTACTTGCACTTCACCAGTTCGGGCGGCAATACCACCGTGCAGATCAGCAGTGGCGGCGCGTTCTCCAGTGGATTCTCGGCTGCGGCCGTCGATCAGCAGATCGTACTCAGCGGCGTTGATCTCACCAGTAACGGCACACTTAGTGATCAGACCATCATCCAGGACCTGCTCGCAAAGGGAAAACTGCAGTCGGATTAATTCGGGCAAAAACAAAGGAAAAGCAGCGAGGGGGAAAACTCAACCCCCTTGCTGCAGACCCGCACCCACACTTGCTTTACAGGCGACCTATCCGCTCAGCCAAGCTGGGCGCGGCTCTGCAAGCACGCCTATTCAAGACCAAATTCCGCTGAAGCAGGACACGGGTCTCCGCTTGGGCATTCAATAAACCGAAAGGAGGCGTTCAGGCCGATTCAACTTTGAGGGAATGCCCCTCAACGCCGATGACACGCGCACGGCTGCCACCACTTAGCTTCACATCAGAGACGCAAGCCCAGCGATCGGAGCCCATCAGTGGGCGCTGAAACAGGATTTCACCCGACTGGAACGGCATGACATCACGCACCAGCAAGCCCACTTCACCCAAGGCCTCATCGGAGGTCCCGACGCGCGTGCTCTTGTCCTTGCTGCGAAACACACGCAACCAAAGGACAACCAGTGCCGACGACAAAACGGCCCAAGTCAGCAATTGGGCCGTTAAGGACAAAGGAAATAGCAGCAGCAACAATCCCAACACCAAAGCCGCGAGCCCCAGCCAGACCAGTACGAAAGCCGGTACAAAAAGCTCGCAAATGCACAGCGCAAAGCCGATGACAATCCAGTGCCACCACTGCATGTTCATATTGCCGCTCCGAGAATTTACTTGCTGCCAGCCGTTGCTGTCAGCTCAACCACATTCGAGTGTTCGCTGATTTCACCCAAGCGGGTAAGTTTGCCATCCACGCTTGCGCCACAATCCATACGCAACTGGTGATAGCTGATATTGCCGGTAACACGGGCATTGCCTTGAAGCTCAAGAAAATGCGCGACCTCCAGGTCGCCAACGATCTCGCCGTTGATGACTGCATCATAGGCGCTGACATTGCCGGAAATGCTGCCCTGATCACTCAACACCAACAGACTTTTGGTGCCCGGCTTGGACAGAACATTGCCTTTGATATGGCCGTCTACGCGCAAGCCATCGAGGAAATGCACATCGCCGCTCAACTCCATATTGCTGGCAATCAAGCTGGACAGCTTGGTGAGTTCAATCTGAGTATCTTTTTTCTTGCCAAACATTTCGATAGCCTCCAAAAATCGTCATTGCACTTGGCTGACGGCACTTCCGCGATAGAAAGACAGGTCCTTGCGCGCCTTTTTCAATTCTTCAGCCTGTGTCGCAAGCTGACGCTCCAGTGCTTCACGCGTCGCCTGCTCGTGCTGAAAGCTCATGGTCTGCTGCTTCAGCTCATCAGCGAGACGCTGATTGTCTCGCCCCAGCGCCTCCACATGGGCACGTAAAGCCACTTCCGGTGAAACCTGCTTGAACGACAACACAAAAAACGCAAGGCCGGCAAGAATGGAAATCACCAGAACAATCCCCAGCTTGCTGCGTTTGCCGGAAACCGAAAGTGAATATGAAGCGCCCGAAAGCGTCTGTGTGATGGAGGATTTGTTGCGCTTAAACATTAGGGAGTTGGGCTCCGATGCTCAAATAGAGTTTGGGATCCACGAAACGCCCATTGTGAAGGATTTCGAAATGCAGATGTGGGCCTGTTGAACGGCCAGTCGAGCCGACTTCAGCAAGCAATTGCCCCGGGGTGACAATATCACCCAGCTTTACATAGACTTTCGAGGTATGGGCATAACGCGTAAGGAGGCCGTTCCCATGATCAATCTCAACCAGCAAGCCAAGTTCGGAAACCCAACTGGCGGTCTTTATCACACCACCTCCTGCCGCGCGAATCTGTGTCCCGGTCGGCGCCTCGAAATCCAGCCCTGAGTGAAAAGCCAGATTTCCATTCAACGGATCCAAACGATTCCCAAACGGCGAACCTACTTTAGGCACCAATATCGGCGACTGAATTGGCATTGGCATGTATGCAACGCTGCGCTGTATCGTGGCAGCCTCGATTTTTCCAAGCAGATCCTGAATGCACGCCAGTGACTGTTCGGTACGCGCCACCTGAGGCCCCGTCAGGCCTTTATTCAATTCATCAGCCGTACACCCTTGCGGCGCAAGTGCTTTACCCCCTGCTGCCGAGGCTTTTCCAGCACCAACGGCACTCGGCGGCACGGACACTCGACCTGCCTTCAAATCCCCCAGACGGCTTTCGAGAGCCTCCAGCGCAGAGATTTTCTTTACCAATGAGCGGGCGTCGTTTTCAAGCTTGACCAAGCGCCCCGCCATATCCCCCAAACGATCAAATGCAAATCGTTCCTTTACAGGATCAGTTGGTGCGGAAACCTGCATTTCACTCTGTGCAAGGTTGAAATACCGCCCAACGAAAATTCCAGCACCAAATGTCAGCATTCCAAAAAGAGCGACTCCCGATACGCCAGCGAACAACAATTGTCGTAACGAGATCATGCGCACACCCGATCTCGAAATCGAGCGTGTCGTATGCAAAATGAAGGCCATCGGGTCTCCTCTTGGCGGGGGCTGCAACTACTTGCGCCCACCTGTCCGGTTTATGCCAAATTGTATATTTTCACAAGGAGGCCAGATATTTCCTTGCGAACAACACAAAACTGATATAGGCAAATCGAACGAATACTAACACCTAAGAAGAGGTTTTCGGCAAGCGCCACCTTCCAGAAGGAGAGGACACGGCGAATCAACGGTCCGAACAAAGTGCTACTGCGAGCGATGCTGAGCCAGCTTCAACCAGGTATCAATCACGGTATCTGGATTGAGAGAGATGGTCTGAATGCCTTCATCCATCAGCCACTCTGCAAAATCGGCATGATCGGAAGGGCCTTGCCCGCAGATGCCAATATATTTTCCCAGACGATTGGCAGCCTTGATTGCCGCAGAAAGCAAAGCTTTTACTGCCGGATCGCGCTCATCAAATGCATGCGCAACCAGACCAGAATCGCGATCCAGCCCCAACGTCAGCTGGGTCAGATCGTTAGAGCCGATCGAAAATCCATCAAAATACTCAAGGAACTGTTCAGCCAGCAACGCATTTGATGGGATCTCGCACATCATGATCAGTTTCAAACCATCCTTGCCCCGCTCCAGACCATTCTCTGCAAGCAAGCGCACCACCTCACGCGCCTCTTCCGTTGTTCGCACAAAAGGCACCATCAATTGCACGTTGCTGAGCCCCATCTCGCCACGTACTTTCTTCATTGCCAGGCACTCCAGTTCGAAACAATCCCGAAAACTGTGGGCAATGTAGCGTGACGCCCCGCGAAATCCGAGCATCGGATTCTCCTCTTCCGGCTCGTAAATTTCGCCGCCCAGCAACTTTCGATATTCGTTCGATTTGAAATCCGACAGACGCACAATGACCGGTTTTGGCCAGAACGATGCAGCAATCGTAGCCACACCTTCAGTCAGGCGCTCAATGAAAAAATCACGGGGATTCGCGTAACCGCGAGCGCGTCTGTGAATTTCCTCCTGCACGCTGACCGGCATCTGCTCAAACTCCAGCAAGGCCTTGGGATGAATCCCGATCATGTTGTTGATCACGAATTCCAGCCGTGCCAAACCGACTCCGGCATTCGGGATCTGCGCAAATTCGAAAGCCAACTCTGGATTGCCGACATTCATCATGATTTTTACCGGAATCTCGGGCAGATTACCCATGTCGGTCGTAATAACCTCATATTCCAGACGGCCACGATAGACATAGCCGGTATCGCCTTCGGCGCACGAGACAGTCACCGAGCCGCCTTCCAGCAGCACCTGAGTAGCATCACCACAGCCAACAATGGCCGGAATGCCCAACTCCCGGGCAATAATCGCCGCATGACAGGTCCGGCCTCCACGATTGGTTACGATGGCCGAGGCGCGTTTCATCACCGGCTCCCAATTGGGATCGGTCATGTCCGTCACCAGAATATCGCCATCCTGCACCCGATGCATTTCAGAGGCGTTGGCCACAATCCGCACAGGTCCTTCACCAATTTTCTGGCCAATCGCCCGTCCGGTCGACAAAACCCGACCGTGCTGTTTGAGGCGATATTTCTCCATTACCAGCACATCTTTAATTTGCGACTTCACCGTTTCCGGTCGCGCCTGAAGAATATAAATCTTGCCATCCTGCCCGTCGCGCCCCCACTCGATGTCCATCGAGCGACCATAGTGTTTCTCGATAATGCAGGCGTAGCGTGCAAGCTCCAGCACCTCTGCATCAGACAATGAAAACTGATGCCGCTCGCCGTCGACCACATCCAGCATCCGGGTAGAACGACCAACCGCCGTAACATCCGCAAACACCATCTTGATCAATTTGGAACCAAGGCTGCGCCGGATGACTGCGTGCTTGCCTGCGGCCAACATGGCTTTATGTACAAAAAACTCGTCAGGATTAACCGCCCCTTGCACAACGGTTTCGCCCAAGCCATAGGATGAAGTGATGAACACAACATCCTTGAAACCTGACTCGGTATCCATCGTAAACATCACCCCGGCAGCCCCCAGATCGGAGCGCACCATCCGCTGCACCCCGACCGACAAGGCTACATCTGCATGCGCAAACCCCTTGTGTACCCGATAAGCAATAGCCCGATCGTTATAGAGCGAAGCAAATACCTCGCGGATTGCGTGCAGCAGATTGTCAAACCCCCGGATATTCAGGAAGGACTCTTGTTGCCCGGCAAAAGACGCATCCGGCAAATCTTCAGCGGTTGCCGAAGACCGGACAGCAAAACTGCCCTCGCCTTCCGCGACCAGACGCTCGTAATGTGTACGAACATCGCGCTCAAGCGCTTCAGGCAAAGGCGTCTCGACAATCCATCGACGGATCTGGGCACCCGCCCGGGCCAAGGCAATCACATCTTCGATATCCAGACGAGCAAGCTCTGCCTGGATTTTTCCGGCCAGCCCCATGTGTGCCAGAAAATCCCGGTAGGCTTCAGCCGTGGTCGCAAAGCCGCCGGGAACACGCACCCCCGCAGCTTGCAACTGGCTGATCATTTCACCTAAAGAAGCGTTTTTCCCGCCTACACTTGCCACATCACTCATGCGCAAGGCTTCGAACGGGATCACATATTGGGACATAGGAACACCTCTCTGCGGTTGATTGTTGATCTTTTGCGAGTCATTCTATAGAGCAATATGCTGCATCGCATCAGAAACAACCCGTACGACCGACTACGCAGTCAAGTGTTTGTAAATAAGGGGGTTTGTTTATGTCCAGCACACAGCGCAGAACTGTTTTTTTTATCTCTGACGGCACAGGAATTACCGCAGAAGCGCTCGGGCACAGTCTGCTCGCGCAATTCCCGGATTGTCGCTTCAGGCAAGTCCGCGCGCCATTCGTAGACAACATCGACAAGGCGCAGGCCTGTGTACGCCAGATCCGTGATGCGGCAACGCACGACGGCTTCCGTCCGATAGTGGTCAGTACACTGGTGAACAGCGCAATTGTTGCAACACTGCGCCAGGCCGACGCACAGTTTCTGGATCTGTTTGAGCAATTCATCGGCCCGCTTGAAGCCGAACTGGGAACAAAATCCACACATACCGCAGGACGATTTCACGGCATTGCCGAGAGCGAGGACTACAAAGCGCGTATCGAGGCCATCAACTTCACGCTGGCCCATGACGACGGGCAGAGCAACGAAAAGCTTGATGAGAGCAACGTCATCCTGGTCGGCGTTTCGCGCTCAGGCAAGACACCCACCAGCCTTTATCTGGCCATGCAATTCGGCGTCAAAGCCGCGAATTACCCATTGATTCCGGAAGACTTCGAACGCAACAAGCTACCGCCCGATCTGATCCGGTATCGCACCAAGCTTTATGGTCTGACGATCACGCCAGAACGCCTGAGCCAGATCCGCCAGGAGCGCCGCCCGAACAGCAAGTACGCGGCTATCGAAAACTGCCTCTACGAAATTGACGCGGCTCAACGTCTGATGCGGCGCGAAGGAATTCCTTTCATCGAGTCCACCTCACGCTCGATTGAAGAGATTTCGGCCAAAATTCTCCAAGAAATCCGTATCCCTCATATTGGCTATTGATGCCTGCTGGTCATACAAAAGCGTGTTCTGTTGCGCCGGAACACGCTTTTTTCGTTTGTGCAGTGCACTACCGGGCAGAGTTTGAGCGTCGTCAACCCTAATAGGCGACTAGCTCAGAACAATGCGATGGCCCGGAACGTTGACTTGTTTTTTGCATGAGTCAACGCCTCCGTAAAACACAGAGTATTTTTGTTGATTGAAGTACCTATCAGGAGGCAGTTATGTCATTTGCAAGCATGGCCCGTAGTGCCTGCGCATCCAGTTTTGCGCAAGGCGGCAAGGCCCTTAGTCGTTTGAAATGCCTATTGGCATTGGCTCTCGGCACCGTATCCCTTCCATCCTTTGCAAATGGTGGTGAGGCGAATCTTGTTCTGCCAAACCTGAATGACCCGGCTCTGGCCACCTTTTTTGGTGGCATGACCGGTAGCACCCTCCTGAGCTATGGCCTGATCATCTGTGTCCTGGGCCTCGTGTTCGGCGCCGTGATTTACGCGCAAGTCAAAAAAATGCCCGTACATCGTTCGATGGCCGAAGTCAGCGAACTAATCTACGAAACCTGCAAGACCTACATGATCACCCAGGGCAAATTCCTGCTGATCCTCGAAGCCTTCATCGCCGTCGTCATCGTGATCTACTTTGGCTTCGTGGCACAAAACGCCCAAGGCGGCGCTGGTTTGCCGGCAAGCGAAGTCGCGCTGATCCTCGCATTCTCGCTGATCGGTATCGCCGGCTCTTACGGCGTGGCCTGGTTCGGCATCCGCATCAATACCCTGGCCAACAGCCGCACGGCTTTCGCCTCGCTTGAAGGCAAAGCCTTCCCGGTGTACGCGATCCCGATGAAATCGGGCATCTCCATCGGCATGCTGCTGATCTCCACCGAGCTGCTGATCATGCTGTGCATCCTGTTGTTCATCCCGGAAAGCCTGGCTGGCAAGTGTTTCATCGGCTTCGCCATTGGTGAATCCCTGGGCGCGGCTGCATTGCGTATCGCTGGCGGCATCTTCACCAAGATCGCTGACATCGGTTCCGACCTGATGAAGATCGTTTTCGGTATCAAGGAAGACGACGCACGCAACCCCGGCGTGATCGCCGATTGCGTGGGCGACAACGCTGGCGACTCGGTTGGCCCGACGGCTGACGGTTTCGAAACCTATGGCGTGACGGGCGTTGCCCTGATCAGCTTCATCATGCTGGCCGTACCTGAAGCCACCGTACAAGTTCAGCTGCTGGTCTGGTTGTTCGTGATGCGCGTGATGATGATCATTGCTTCCGGCATTTCCTATATCGGCAACGAAACGGTGATGAAAGCCATTTATGGCGCCAAGGAGCGTTTCAACTTTGAAGCCCCGCTGACCTCGCTGGTCTGGGTGACTTCCATCGTTTCCTTGATCCTGACCTTCATCGTTTCGAAGGCCTTGATCGGCAGCATCGCCATCAACGGTGTTGTTTACGCCGACTTGTGGTGGCAGCTGTCCGTGATCATCACCTTCGGCACGCTGGCCGGCGCCATCATTCCTGAAGTAGTGAAAGTCTTTACCTCCGTTCATTCGCGCCACGTGCGCGAAGTTGTGACGGCTTCCCGCGAAGGCGGTGCCAGCCTGAACATTCTGGCCGGCCTGACCGCCGGTAACTTCTCGGCCTTCTGGATGGGCGTAATCATTGTTGCCCTGATGACCGGTGCTTATCTGGTGTCGCAAGGTGAGCTGGCCCAGGTGATCAACCCTGACCATGGTTCGACAATGGCCGCGGTGTTCTCCTTTGGTCTGGTGGCTTTCGGCTTCCTCGGCATGGGCCCGGTCACCATTGCTGTTGATAGCTATGGCCCCGTTACAGACAACGCTCAGTCAGTCTATGAGCTGTCGATGATCGAAACCATTCCTGGCATCGAAGCCGAAGTGAAGAAAGATTTCGGCATCGCCCTGGACTTCAGCAAGGCCAAGGATTTGCTGGAAGAGAACGACGGCGCGGGTAACACCTTCAAGGCAACCGCCAAGCCGGTGCTGATCGGCACGGCCGTGGTTGGCGCAGCAACGATGGTGTTCTCCATCATCTTCCTGCTCACCGACGGTTTGAATACCAACGTTCAGAACCTGTCGATGCTTTACCCGCCCTTCCTGCTCGGCCTGATCTCTGGCGGCGCAACGATTTTCTGGTTCTCCGGCGCTTCCATGCAGGCCGTGTCGACCGGTGCCTATCGTGCCGTGGAATACATCAAGCAGAACATGAAACTGGATGAAGGCTCGACCAAGGCATCGCTGGAAGACAGCAAGAAAGTCGTCGCCATCTGTACCGAGTACGCGCAGAAGGGCATGTTCAACATCTTCCTGGCCGTGTTCTTCGGCACGCTGGCTTGTGCTTTCGTTGAGCCCTTCTTCTTCATTGGCTACCTCGTCTCGCTCGCCATCATCGGTCTGTATCAAGCCGTGTTCATGGCGAACGCCGGCGGCGCCTGGGACAACGCCAAGAAGATCGTCGAAACTGAACTGCGCGCCAAGGGCACGGATCTGCACGCAGCTGTCGTGATTGGCGACACCGTGGGCGATCCGTTCAAGGACACCTCGTCTGTCGCGATGAACCCGATCATCAAGTTCACCACCCTGTTCGGCTTGCTGGCAGTGGAAATGGGCGTCGGCATGGTGGCCAACGGCCAACAAACCCTGGCCTATGTGCTGGCCGGCGTGTGTTTGCTGATCAACATGTTCTTCGTCTATCGCAGCTTCTACGGCATGCGCATTGAAGTCATGCCGTCTGCAAAGTAAGCAGATCGCAGTTCTATGAAAAAGCCGGCCGCGTGCCGGCTTTTTCTTTGGCACAATCTGTCTTCATGGCACCTGCACCGCTGTGCCCTCCCTCTGGAAAACCTCTCATGCCCACCCGTTTGCTTGATGCCCTGCCAGCGGCTTTCCCGATCTGGCCGGATGCGCCGCCCGGCGGCCAGCCGAGTCAATTGCAGGAAAGTGCCAGTCAAAAACCCGGCAATATCCTTTCAGTACGCGGCGTCAGCATCCCGACGCTAACCCCCTTTCTGCCAGAACATCCAAACGGCAGCTCGATCATAGTGATCCCGGGCGGCGCCTATTCACAACTGGTGTTCGACAAGGAAGGCAGTGAAATCGCCCTCTGGCTCAATCAGTACGGCATCACGGCTTTTGTATTGAAACACCGCCTGCCGGTTGAAGGGCATGCCGACGACTATCTTGTGGCCCTGCAGGATGTGCAACGAGCCATTCGCCTGACAAGAGCGCACAGCAAGGATCTTGGGCTTGATGCCTCGAAGATCGGCGTCCTTGGAGCGTCTTCAGGGGGGCACCTCGCAGCCACAGCAGGCACGCGCTTCTCCAGCCAGTGCTATACGCCTGTAGATCAAATAGATAGCTTCAGCGCACGGCCGGATTTCATGTTACTGCTCTACGGCGCTTACACCGGCAACATGGCCTTCAACCATGCCAGCGGCGAACAGCTGTTTTTTCCCGAGGCCGTCAAAAATCGTCTTTACGCGGAATTCATCCCCAGCGCGCAAGTTAGCGCAGACACGCCGCCAGCCCTCCTGATTGCCGCCGGCAATGACGATCGCGTCAGCCCGGAAAATAGCACAGCTCTATTCCTGGCCCTTCACCAAGCGGGTGTGCCGGCACAGCTGCAGATTTTTGATGACGGCGGTCACGGCTTCGCTTTGCGCTCACCGGATACCTGCACTTTTGCCGCCTGGCCAGCCGCCTGTATTGACTGGCTGCGCCGGCACGAACTGATCAGCGCAAACTGAATCCCACCACCGGCGGGCACATCGCCTAACGGTCGTGACTTTGAAAGCCACACCCTGAGCATGGAAGTCATGCCCGTTTCCCTCTCCCCCAACCCCTCTCCCAAATGGGAGAGGGGAGCTTCGAGAAGTCGCTCTGCGACTTTCACGCTAGAATTGTGACCCGCCTCTTGTCCTGAACGCCATGTCCAGCGCCTTTCCTGCGCATCAAGCCTTGCAACAGCAACTCGCCGAACTTGACGCCCGCGCCCTCACGCGCCGCCGCCGCGTGCAATCGCGCCCTTGCGGCCCGGCCACACTGAGCGATGGCAAGCCGTTGCTGGCCTTCACGAGCAATGATTATCTGGGTCTGGCGAATGCGCCCGAGCTAATTGCGGCCGCTCAGGAAGCCGTCGCGCGCTGGGGCGTTGGCTCCGGCGCCTCGGCCCTGGTCAGCGGCCACACCGAAGCCCACGAAGCACTGGACCACGCGCTCGCCCGTTTCGTTGGCTGCCAAGCGGCGCTGAGTTTTTCCACTGGCTATCTCGCCAATCTGGCTGTAATGCCTGCGCTGCTGGGACGCGGCGATGCGATTTTTGCGGACCGCCTGAACCACGCCTCACTCGTCGATGGCGCCTTGCTCAGCCGCGCCCAATTACTACGGTATACACATCTGGATCTGGTCATGCTGGAAAAGCAGCTGGCAGCTTCCAAGGCCAAACGCAAGCTGATTGTCACCGACAGCGTCTTCAGCATGGACGGCGACACTGCTCCACTCCCGGCATTACTGGCACTGGCCGAACGCTACGACGCCTGGCTGCTGGTGGATGACGCCCACGGCTTTGGTGTGCTCGGCCCACAAGGGCGCGGGGCACTGGCCGAGGCCCAACTCAGCTCGCCGCGCCTGATCCTGATGGCCACGCTGGGCAAGGCTGCAGGCGTCGCAGGGGCCTTTGTCGCGGGCTCGCAAACCCTTATCGACTGGCTGCTGCAAACCGCCCGGCCATATATTTTCACCACCGCGCCACCGCCCATGCTCGCCGCCACGCTGCTGCGCGCACTCGGCTTGGTCGAGCATGGCGACGCACGCCGCGAGCATCTGCAAGCCATGATCACGGCCTTGCAAGCCGGGTTGGCGGATACACGCTGGCAGCTGCAAAGCTCACGCACCGCCATCCAGCCAATCCTGATTGGCGACAACGCACTCACGCTCCGTGTGGCGCAGCAGCTCGAAGCGCTGGGCATCCAGGTGCCGGCAATCCGCCCGCCGACCGTGCCACAAGGCACTTCGCGTCTGCGCATCTCGCTGTCTGCAGCGCACTCTTTGGCGGATGTTGAACGCCTGTGCGCCGCCTTGCGTTCGCTGGATTGCGCATGAATCAGACGCTGGTTCTACTGCACGGCTGGGGCTACACACCAAAAATCTGGGACGGCTTGCGCGCCGAACTCAGCAACTTTGAACTCTGCACACCCTTGCTCCTGCCACCCTGCGCCAATCTTGCCACTTGGGCTGATGAACTCACCGCCAGCCTGCCGGATGACGCCATCCTGATCGGCTGGTCACTGGGCGCCATGCTGGCCATGAATCTGGCCGCGCGCCACCCGGCCAAAGTGCGCGGCCTGTTCCTGATCGGCGCCAGCCCGTGCTTTGTTGCGCACGAGGCTTGGGCACATGGCCTGGAAGCCAATACCGTGACGGCGTTCCGGGCAGGTTTCAGGCGCAACCCGGCACGTACGCAGCAGCGTTTCGTTGCCTTGCAAGTGCTCGGCGACAGCCAGCGCCATGCGCTCGCGCCGCTGCTTGAAAACGCCCTCGCCGATCCCGCTGAGCACGCCACAGCACTGGAGGCGGGACTACAAATCCTGGCCGAAGCCGATTTGCGCTCGCTTGAACTCCCCCCCGGCCTACCGGTGCTGCTACTCCATGGCCGTCAGGACGCGCTGATGCCGGTAGCGGCAGCCGAATATCTGCAAAGCCACCATGCCGGCGCACGCCTGCACATCATAGAAGACGCCGGCCACGCGCCCCTGCTCA
The DNA here is from genome assembly GCF_040566545.1 of Uliginosibacterium flavum. Taxonomy (NCBI): domain Bacteria; kingdom Pseudomonadati; phylum Pseudomonadota; class Betaproteobacteria; order Rhodocyclales; family Zoogloeaceae; genus Uliginosibacterium; species Uliginosibacterium flavum. The sequence goes on along the minus strand of NZ_JBEWZI010000005.1, from coordinate 13,794 downwards.
GCCAGCCCGCCGCATTGGCCAGGCACATTCAGGCTTTCAGCGATGCCCTCTAAAGTCGACAAACAAGCCATCCGCGCCGCCTTTGGACGCGCCGCCGGCCAATACGACCGGGTTGCCGAAGTCCAGCGCCGCATTGCCCGCTCCCTGCTTGAGCGTACCCCGCCCCTCAGTACCGCGACCATTCTCGATGCCGGCTGTGGCACCGGTTTTGGTGCGAGCTTGTTGCGCCAGCAGTGCGTCGGCTCGACAGTTTTCACCCTCGACGCCGCCTATGCCATGTGCCAGCAAAGCGGCACACCACTTGTTGCTTGCGGCGACATCGAAGCGCTGCCCGTCGCCGACGCCAGTCTGAATCTCTACTGGTCCAGCCTCGCCTGGCAATGGACGCAAGCCGCGCGGGCGATTGCCGAAGCCGCCCGCGTGCTCAAGCCCGGCGGCCTGCTGCGGGTCGCCACCCTCGGCCCGGCTACCTTGCACGAATTACGCACGGCCTTCGCCAGCGTGGATGCGCATCCGCATGTACGCGATTTTCAGTACGCCGAACTACATGCCGACCTGCTCGCCGCCAATGGCTTTCACGCCATCCAGGTCGAGCAGCGTATCGAACGCACTTTCGCGCCCGATCTGCCCAATTTGCTGCGCGACATTCGCAGTCTGGGCGCCCATGAACTGGGTCAGGCGCGCCGCCCCGGACTGCTCGGACGCCACGCCTGGATCTATTTGCAGGCAGCTTACGAAAACTTCCGCGAGGCCGAAGGTCTGCCCGCCAGTTATGATGTGATCACCCTTTGCGCTACGCGCTCCGCCGCATGAACTCCGCTTATTTTCTGACCGGCACCGACACCGAAATCGGCAAGACCTTCGCCAGCTGCGCCCTGCTCCACGCCTGGCGTGCGCAGGGCCTCAGCGCCGTCGGCTACAAACCGGTTGCGGCCGGCGCGGAACTGCTCGATGGCACATGGAGTAATGCAGACGCGCGCCAGCTGCAAAGCGCCAGCAGCCCTGGCTTCAGCCTGACCCAGATCAACCCGCTGTGCCTGCGCGCAGCCATCGCGCCGCATCTGGCCGCGCAGCTTGAAGCCCGTCCCATTACCCTGGCGCCAATCCTGCAAGGCTTTGCCCAGTTGCGCCCGCAGGCTGAGCGGATCGTGGTCGAAGGCGTCGGCGGTTTCCGCGTGCCGCTTGGCAAGGATTTCGACAGCGCCGATCTGGCGCTCGAACTGGGCTTGCCGGTTATCCTCGTCGTCGGCCTGCGTCTGGGCTGCATCAATCACGCCCTGCTCAGCTTTGAGGCCATCGCCGCGCGCGGCCTGAGTCTGGTTGGCTGGATCGGTAACACCTTGCAGCCTGAAATGATCCGACTGGCGGAAAACCTGCAAACCCTGCGCGAACTACTGCCAGCCCCCTGTCTTGGGGTATTGCCACACATCGCTGACGGCGATCCCGCACGCGCAGCGGCCTTCCTCAAGGTTTCCTGAATACCCTGCCTCAAGATCCGCTCCGGACGGACTTCTACAAGCACACCATCTGAAAAGGCAAGCTGCGAGCGGCTCTACAGGCAGGCAGACTGATTGACCTTAATCGGCCGGCCCAAGCCCTGCGATGCTAGACTCCACGCCTTCCGAAAAATCCGATTTCACACCATGAAGCGTTCCCGTACCAGCCGCCGCAGCGGCACTCCCCGCGACACTGACGATCTTTTGTGGCTGGCCAATGGCCTGGCTGCATCGGGTAGCCGTGCCGAGGACACGTTCTGGGAGCAGCGTCTGAATGCGGCGGTCGATGAGTTACTCCAATCGGACAGCGAAGAGCTGCTGAGCAGCACCCTCGATCAGCTCAATGAGACGCAACAGCCGGCCTACGACGTGCTCGCCGACGCCATCGAAACTCGTTCCGAACAACACACCGGCAAACGCGGTGAAATCCTGCTGATTGCCGCGCCCATCCTGGCTTGGTCGCGCTTCACGATTCCGGCCACCAAACTTCCGCCCAGTCTGATCGCCGACCTGCGCGTCCATCTGCAGGCGCATATCCTGGCCAAAGATGTGAAGCTGGGCATTGCCAACATGCTCTTCAGCCCGGATCAATTGCCGCAGGGCTACTGCGACACCGCGCACTTTGCCGAGCAAATGACCGACGCCACGCTGAATGAAGGCGTGCTGCTCTTTGATCCAGCCAACTTGCCCGAGACCTCACGTTTTCTGTCCGATCTGCGTTATGTGCTGGCCGCTGTTCACGTCCAGCCGGGTGCACCGATTTTCCGCTGGCAGGAAGAAGGCGGCAGCCGCGAACAGGCGGCCGAGCAATGGCAAAAGCAAGGTGGCGCCTGCCTGGCCCCGCTGCTGGCCGGTTGTGCGATGGAAACCGTACTGCCGGACGCCTATTTTTCAGCCTGTCGCGCAGCTGATCGCGCCTCACGGGCTTATTCGATCCGCGCCTCCGTGGCTTTTTTGAGCACCACGCTGGAAGTCGAGCCTGCAGAACTGCGCGCTATCGTCGCGCCCTTCTACGAGAATGAAATCGAGGAGTTCCGGATCGGCTTTACCACGCTCAAGAGCAATGCGGTGGTGCATGGACTGGTGTGGCCGCTGCTCGGGCCGGAAGACGATGCCGCAGATGTGCCCGCGCAGATCGACACCGCGCTGAAAGAAAACGGCATTACCCGCATCGAGCACATCGACAACCGTTTTCAGCTTGAATACTGCGACGATTGCGGCGCGCCGATGTACCCGTCGCCAGAAGGCGAAGTCGTGCACGCCGAGTTGCCCGAAGACAAGGCCGAGCAAGTCCCCAAGCACCTGCATTAAGCCCCCGAGAACAAGCAAAAAGCCCGTCGAGACGGGCTTTTTGCTTGTTTGTGCAGCTGATATTCAGCGCAAGGATTCGACCAGATTACGGCCATTCACGCGCACCGTCGCCGTCAAAACTCCCGCATCGTCAGCGCTCTGCGGGTCAATGGCGAGACTGCCGCTTTCCAGCGCCTTCTGCAGGCGCTGCTTGGCCATATCGCTATTGCCGGCCCCCTCCAGGCCCGCAACGCGATACTTGCGGCCCTGGAAAAAAAAGACCTCTCCATCCACGGCATAGGCGCGATCCGGCGCACTACGCACCTTCACTTCCGGCGTTTTATCATCAGAAGCCGTCTTGTTCAAAGCGTTACTTTGAATCGGGCTGTTCAGCACGGGATCAGCCGGCGCAGCCTTGCATAGACGGCGTGTCTTGCCGCCTTTGAGCTTGAGTACCCGACATTGCGAAGCCCCGGATCTGACTGCTGCCTTCTTGCTGGTCGAAGTTTTTTTTGCCTGCGTCGTACGCACAGCTTTTTTTGCCTGCGTCGTGCGCACCACTTTTTTCTGGGGCGTAGCCGCTTGCGCAGGCGCGGACACCAGTACGGCACAGCCCAGCATCAGGGCACACAAACTATGCATCAAATTCTTCATCAGCAATTCGTCTCGTTCAGCCATTACAGAAGTGTTCCATTTTCGCACTGTTCAGCCCGACACGCGCACGCAAATGCGTGCGCTATCGTGCCGGCAATGCGAAAATCACCTTCTTCAGAAAGCAGCAGAAACTTAAAATGATCAAGGTATTCGGCATCAAACAGTGCAGCACCATGCAAAAAGCATTTGCCTGGCTGGAGGCGCAGCCCCTCGCCTACGAGTTTCATGATTATAAAAAACTCGGAATCGACGCCGAGACACTCGCCCTCTGGTGCTCCGAACTGGGCTGGCAAGCTCTGGTCAATACGCGCGGCACCACTTGGCGCAAGCTTGACGAAGCAGATCGCACCGACCTCGACCAGGCCAAAGCCATCCGCCTGATGATCGCCAACCCGAGCCTGATCAAACGCCCGCTGGTCCTCGGCGGCAAGGAAGCCTTGCTCGGCTTCGATGCCGCACGCTACGCACAAATTCTGGGAGGCCAATGATGCACAATACCGTGACGCGTTTTCTGCTTGAAAACCTCGATATCCGTGGCGCCATCGTCCAGCTCGACAGCGTCTGGCAAGCTATCAGTGCTCGCCGCAAAGATCCGGCAACCGTCACAGCGGTGCTGGGCGAAATGTGCGCAGTTTCTGCGATCATCGGAGCCAATCTGAAACAAGCCGCCCGCCTGACCTTTCAACTTACCGGGCAAGGACCAGTTTCATTGCTGGTGATTGACTGCTCGGAGAGCCTTAATCTGCGCGGCTATGCACGGCACACCCTTGAAGAAGCAAGCACAGCGCCCCTCTCCAGCCTGTTCGCCGACGGGCAAATGCTCATGTCGCTGGAAATGCCCGAAGCCCGTCAGCCCTACCAGAGCCACGTGCCGGTCGAAGGTGAGTCCATCGCCGAGATTTTCCAGCACTATCTATCGCAATCCGAACAACAGCCCGCCAGCCTCTTCCTCGCTGCAAATGGCGAACACGCCGTCGGCCTGTTTCTGCAGAAACTACCCGGTGCCGATCTCAAGGACGCGGACGGCTGGAACCGCGCTGCGCATCTGGCCTCCACCATCAAGCGCGAAGAACTCTTCGAGCTGGACGCATTTGAAGTGCTTGACCGCCTGTTTGGCGAAGAAACGGTGCGGGTGTATGAGCCGCGAATCGTGAGTCATGACTTCCCGCCCGATCGCGACAAAATCGCCACCATGCTGCGCGGGCTGGGCTCTGCAGAAATCGAGCACATCCTTGCCGAACACGGCGAAGTGCTGATCAACGATGAACTGTCAAACCACGAATACCACTTCAGCGTGGAAGAGGCACGAGCCCTGTTCGGGCCGGAGGGGCCGACGGTGCATTGAGGCACTGGCGGGGAGGCTGGCCCCGCGACCTATTTGATCTCGCGAAGCTCCACCGGCGTGTCGTCGTGATCACCGTGCGGATGATGCTCCCAGGCTTTGACATAGACCTGATTGGACTGCTTGATCAGCCTTTGTGGCGAGGACGCATTGCGGGTCTGGGTGTCTTCGCAGAAATGTGCGAATGCGCGACGAAGGCGCGCGCCCCAAGTTTGATCGAGCACGAAGCCTTGCTCGGCCAGATAGGCCTCCAGTTCGCGCAGCGTGTGGTGTGACAACTCGTAGCGCACACTCAGCGTATCCGGATGGCGGCCAAGCTCGGCTTTCAGATAGGCGATCTGTTGCAAGGCCAGCAGGGCCCGCTCAGTCTGGCCAGCGGGCTCAGAAGCAAAACTCATGATGTGATGGCAGTGCGCCTCATCCAGCACGTTGTCGTGCTGGTGTTTGCGGCCGGCCAGTTTGTAAGCTGTTTCACGACGCATCATGTGGCCTCCTGAGTAATGGCGCACCGCGCTCGACAGAGCGGTACGCCTTTGCTGTGTTCTAGATCACGGCTCCGAAGCGCCCGCACCTGGCGCACTCTGATCGACAACTTTACGCACGGCAACCGGCAAACCTTTGAGCAGATTGATTGCCTGTTCGTATTGCAGATCGCCTTTGCCAGCAAGCTCGAAACGCGGCATCTCATTGCCGTCATCATCCACCTGACGCGCCTTGATGGCCTTCGGCGCAGCCACCGGAGCCGATGCTGCTGGCGCAGACTGTTCATTCGGATTAGACAAATGGCGAGTCAGATCGGCTTCGCGCATGAAGGGCTCGGAAGAACCGTTCGCGGTTTCATCCACCACATAATCCGGATCGATGCCTTTTGCCTGGATCGAGCGCCCATTCGGCGTGAAATACTTGGCCACCGTGATCTTCACGCCGGACTTGCCGGGCACGATCGGAATGATTGATTGCACAGAGCCCTTGCCGAAGCTGCGAATCCCGAGAAGCTTGGCGCGCTTGTAATCCTGCAATGCGCCCGCAACAATTTCCGAAGCCGAGGCCGAGCCGCCATTCAGAATCACCACCATCGGGATCGATTTGAAATTCTTTGGCAGCGACTTGAGTTGATCACCGGCATCGCGTGAATAGTCATCCGGAATTGCCAGATATTTGCGCTTGGCGTCCGGCGTGCGGCCTTCGGAATACACCACCAGACTCTTTTGCGGCAGGAAAGCCGCCGAAACGCCCACGGCGGCATCAATCAAGCCGCCCGGATTGTTGCGCAGATCCAGCACCAGGCCTTTGAGCGGAGACTCCTTGTTGAGTTGCTCAAGGTGACGGGCCAGATCAGCGGTGGTCTGCTCCTGGAACTGGGTAATCCGCACATACCCCAAGCCCGGCTCGATCATCTTGGATTTCACACTGCGCACCTTGATGATTTCGCGCACCAGCTTGACCACGACAGGCCGGCTCTCTCCCTTGCGGAAGATATTCAGTACGACGGAAGTCTTGGGGGCGCCGCGCATCAGCTTGACTGCCTCGGAGATAGTCAGGCCTTTGACCGAGGTTTCATCAATCTTGAAGATCAAATCGCCAGATTTAACCCCCGCGCGGAAAGCGGGCGTGTCTTCAATCGGGCTGACAACCTTGACCAAGCCGTCTTCCATGCTGACTTCTATCCCCAGGCCGCCAAACTCGCCCTTGATCGAAACCTGCAGATCCTTGTAGGCATCTTCATCAAGATAGGTGGAGTGCGGATCCAGACCGGCAACCATGCCGGTGATCGCGTCATTGATGAGCTTCTTGTCTTCAACCGGTTCAACGTAAAACTGCTTGACCGCATTGAACACGTCGGCAAGGTTGCGCACCTCTTCAACCGGCAATTGCCCAGTGGTGACGCTATCTTTGTTGGCATTTGCCGCGTAATGCAGACTGACCAGAATGCCCAGACACACGCCACTCAGTACCAGCCCAACCTGCTTCAGTCTGCTCATTACTTCTCCAGAGATTCCACTATTTAGCGGCAACCCAGCGCACAGGATCCTGCGGCTGACCGCGATATCGTATTTCGAAGTATAAACCTGATTCTTCCTGCCCACCGCTGACGCCTACGCTGGCGATCACCTCAGTGGCCTTAACATTGTCACCCGGATTTTTGAAGATGGCTTCGTTGTTGCCATAGACCGTCATGTAACCATCGCCATGATCGATGATGACGAGATTACCAAAGCCACGCAGCCAGTCTGAAAACACCACCTTGCCGCCCGCAACCGCACGCACTTCCGCACCATTGCTGGCACGAATGAAAACTCCACGCCAGTTTGTCACGCCCTCAGCCCTTTGGGCGCCAAAGCGTCCGGTAATTTCGCCTTTCACCGGCCAGCGCAGCCGACCTTTACGTTCGCCGAACGCGGCTTCGCCCGTATCAGCAACGGCGACGCTATCGGTCTTGCCCGTCACCGACTCTGGCTTGCTACTCGAAGCCGAGGCTGGGGCCAGAGGTACTACCGGCTTGGCGGGCCTCACAGCCTGGTTGCGGGTGATCCGCTCCAGGCCCTTGATGAGTTTTTCCATGCGCGCTTCGTCGCGCTGCAGATTGGCCATCTGCTTGCGCTGACTGCGCAACTGACTGGAAATCTGGCTGAGCACTTCGCGCTGTTTCTTTCGCTCGATCAGCAGTCCGGCCTGTTCGCCACGACGCTGTTTTTCCAGCAGAGCCAACTCGGCATGCCGGGCCTCAGCGGCCACCAGAACATCCTGCAAGGCCCGCATTGCTACACGCGCCTGCTCAATCGCCACCATGCGCTGGCGCGCAATCTGTTCGAGGTAATAAGCGTCGCGCGAGAGCTGATTCGGATTATCGCCACTCAGAAAGCGTCGCGTACCGGCTTGCCCGCCTTCTACATAGGTGCGAAAAACCGCATCGCCCAGTTGTTTGCGTGCCACCGCGATTTCATTCTCGAGCGCCAAGCGCTGCTCAGTGAGGCGTTCGACCTCAGCCTCTGCGGCATCACGCAGGCGGGCAATTTCACGCAAACGGCGCTGCGCCGCAGAGATGCTTTTGTCCGACGCTGCCAGCTCATCTGCGGCTTCGCCGTGATTTTCTTCGCTGCGGGCAATTTCATCCTGCACGCTGCGGATCTGTTCACGCAGCGCTGACAAATCACTGCGTTTGCCATCGGCCGGCGCGGCGAACGCCCCAGCCGACAGCAGGCAGGCTCCTGCAAAAAACAACGCAAGAACCGCCTTATGCACTATCAAGCCTTGGCCTTGCCTTGATTAGCCGCGGCATTCATGGCAAGAGCATGGGTTTCGCTGACACCCTGCTCGGTCAGATCTACATCTGTCACGCAGACAAAGCGGTTTTCGCACTTCCTGGTGGATTCACCGTGACGCATGAATACGATCCTGTACATGACGCAAACCTATAGAAGGAAGGAGAAACGGGTTCAAAAGGATTGCTGCAGCCGACGCAAGCGCGTGTCACGGCAAAAGTGTTATTGTATCGGATCAGTCGGGCTGCTCGTGCCCTCGCAGCTGCCTTTCGGCGGCCTTTTTGATCCGGTTCATATCCTGAACCGATTTGTTGAAGCGAAACCATGGAATTTGTTACACAGAACATTTTTTTGATTGTCATCGCCGCAGTCAGTGGCTTTGCCTTGTTTCTCCCGGTACTGCGCGATGCGCGCGCCAATTCGATCACACCGGGCCAGGCCGTTATGCTCATCAATCGCCAGCATGCAGTGATTGTTGACGTGCGTGACACCGAAGAACTGGCATCCGGCCATATCGTGAATTCGCAGAACATCCCGCTTGCCAGTCTGGCTGAGCGTGCCGCGGAGCTGGGCAAGAACAAAACCCGTCCGGTCATTCTGGTCTGTGCCAGCGGCGCACGCTCCGGCAAGGGCGTCGAAATCCTGCGCAAAGCCGGTTTCGAACAAGTATTCAACCTTGATGGCGGCATCAAGGGCTGGAAAGATGCCGGTCAATCCTTGGTGATTGGCAAAAAGGCATGAGCATCAAGATATTGATGTACGCCACGGCCGTATGCCCTTACTGCGTTCGCGCCGAAGCTTTGCTGCGCCGCAAAGGGGTCACCGAGATCGAAAAGATCCGCATCGATCTTGATCCGGCTCAGCGCGACCACATGATGGCCATCACCGGTTTGCGCACCGTTCCCCAGATTTTCATCGGCGGCACCCACGTGGGCGGCTGCGACGATCTCTACGCGCTGGATCACGCAGGCAAGCTTGACACCCTGCTGGCCGGCAGCTGAAGTTTTCTTTCAATCCTCAACTGGATCAACACCAAATGGAACAAAACGAACAACCCGTCTTCAAGATCGAAAAACTCTACGTCAAGGATCTGTCGCTGGAAGTGCCGAATGCACCCGCCATCTTCCTTGACCCGGCCTCACCTGCCGTCAACGTAGAACTCGCCACGCAAGCCACCGCGATCGGCGAAGGCTTCTTTGAAGTCACGATCACTGTCACCGTCACCGCCAAGCTGGCCGAAGGCGACAAGGTCGTGTTCCTGGTTGAGGCTGCACAGAGCGGCATCTTCCAGATCCGCAACATCCCGGCGGAAGAGCTGGAGCCGATCCTGATGATCGGCTGTGCCAACATCCTCTTCCCGTATGCGCGCGAAACCGTTTCCGACGCGATCACCCGCGCCGGCTTCCAGCCCGTGCTGCTGGCTCCGGTGAATTTCGAAGGCATGTACGAGGCGCGTCAGCAAGAACTGGCGGCTCAAACACCGAGCATCGAAGTTCCCATCCAGTAATCCCATAGGCCGGAAAGCGATGATCCGTCTGACACCTCTGCGTGCTTTCCTGCTGGCCGCGCTCCTTGCCCCCGGGCTTGCGAGCGCGCTTGATTACAAGTCGCTGGCCGACAATGCCATCGCCTACGACGCCTGCTCCACCAAGGCCCAGCCGCAGTTCATCCTGCTCAAGGGCACGCCGGTCGAAGTGATCGTCGCTGTCGATAAATGGGTCAAGGTGCGTGAGCAATCCGGCAGCATGGGCTGCGTAGAGCGCAGCTCACTCAGCGATACCCGTCAGGTTATCGTCAAGCTGCCAGTGGCCGAAGTGCGGCAACGCGCCGAAGATGCTGCACCGCTGGTCTTTTCCGCCGACAAGGACGTTGTCCTTGAAGTGCTCGAAAAGCCCGCTGGCGCCTGGATCAAGGTCAAACACCGGGACGGCCAGAGCGGCTACGTTCCGATCAAATCCGTCTGGGGAATCTGATGTCCCGTATTGCCGTACTCGGCGCAGGTGCCTGGGGCACCGCGCTGGCGAATTCCTATTCTTCCAGCGGCCACGCCGTCACGCTATGGAGCATCGAGGCCGATCACATCGCCGAGATGAATGCCGAGCGACAGAATCGCCGCTACCTGCCCGATATCGATCTGCACGCACAGCTCGCCATCACGGGCGACTTCGCCCAGGCCTGTGGCAACGCGGATCTGGCCCTGATCGCCACCCCGGTTTCCGGCCTGCGCCCGACCCTCAAGCGCATTGCTGCCGAATATCCGGCGCTGCCTGTGCTGTGGGTTTGCAAGGGTTTCGAAGCCGGCACGGGCAAACTACCGCATGAAGTCGCTGCCGAATTCCTCGCTCCCGGCGTCGGTCGTGGTGCGCTGACCGGCCCGAGCTTTGCCCAGGAAGTCGCCGTCGGCCTGCCCTGCGCGATTACCCTGGCCTCGCCAGATCTGGCCTTCGCCCGTTACTGGGTGTCCCAGCTGATTCACCCACGTCTGCGCCTGTATGCCAACGACGATATCGTCGGCGCCGAAATCGGCGCGGCGGTGAAAAACGTTCTGGCGATTGCAGCTGGCATTTCCGATGGCCTCGGCTTCGGCCTGAACGCCCGCGCCGCCCTGATTACGCGCGGCCTGGCGGAAATCGCCCGCCTCAGCGAAGCCCTTGGCGGGCGCCGTGACACCCTGATGGGCCTGGCCGGCATGGGCGATCTGATCCTGACCTGCACCGGCGATCTGTCACGCAACCGCCGCGTCGGCCTGTCGCTGGCCGAAGGTCGCAGCCTAGCTGAAATCCTCACCGAACTCGGCCACGTCGCCGAAGGCGTACTGACCACCGAAACCGTGGTGCAACGCGCCGCCCAGCTCGGCGTCGAAATGCCCATCACCGAAGCCGTGCAGGAAGTGCTGTGCGGCCGCCTCAAACCGCGTGATGCGGTCGAGCAACTAATGACGCGCGAGACCCGGCTGGAGAACTAATTCCAATTCCAGATAGAAACGATACATTGTTGACTTCGCCTTGCCGTGCCACAGCACTGTCTGCGGCTCGTCTTCGCGTCTCGTCTCTACCTGGAAATGGAATACGCCCGAAGCGGCTCTCCAGCCATGCAAGCTGGAGAGCCAATACAGGAGCGGCTCTTCAAGCACGCACCACAAAACAACCAAGACCCCGCGTTTTTACTCAGCCCTCAGTCCTCAGCACTCAGTCCTGATTAACAAGCTAAACTCCCGACTCCCAAAAATTCCCACTCCTTTCCGGACTCTGCACTATGGCCCAGTACGTCATGTCGATGCTGCGCGTGAACAAGGTTGTTCCGCCCAAGCGTCAGATCATCAAAGACATCTCCCTCTCCTTCTTTCCCGGCGCCAAGATCGGCCTGCTCGGCCTCAACGGCTCGGGCAAATCCACCGTGCTGCGCATCATGGCCGGCGAAGACAAGGAGTATGACGGAGAGGTGCAATGGCAGCCAAACATGAGCATCGGCTACCTGCCGCAGGAGCCGCAGCTCGACCCGAACAAGACCGTGCGCGAAGAAGTCGAATCCGCGCTGGGTGAAGTCATGCAAGCCAAGCAGAAGCTCGAAGAAGTGTATGCCGCCTACGCCGAGCCTGATGCCGACTTCGACCAGCTCGCCGAACTGCAAGCCAAGTACGAGAACATCATTTCCACCAGCGGTGCGGACGTGGAAACCCAGCTCGAAATCGCCGCCGACGCGCTGCGCATTCCGCCCTGGGATGCCAAGATCGGGCCGCTGTCTGGCGGTGAAAAGCGCCGCGTGGCGCTGTGCAAACTGCTGCTCTCCAAGCCCGACATGCTCCTGCTCGACGAGCCGACCAACCACCTCGACGCCGAATCCGTCGAATGGCTGGAACAGTTCCTCGTGCGCTTCCCCGGCACCGTGGTGGCCGTCACCCACGATCGCTACTTCCTCGACAACGCCGCCGAATGGATTCTCGAACTCGACCGCGGCGAAGGCATCCCGTGGAAGGGCAACTACTCCAGCTGGCTGGAACAAAAAGGTGCTCGTCTGGCGCAGGAATCCAAGCAGGAAGACGCGCACCGCAAGGCCATGAAGGAAGAGCTGGAATGGGTGCGCCAGGGCGCCAAGGCTCGCCAGTCCAAGAGCAAGGCTCGTCTGGCCCGCTACGAGGAAATGAGCGCGGTCGAATACCAGAAGCGCAACGAAACCCACGAAATTTTCATTCCGCCGGGCGAGCGTCTCGGCAACCAGGTCATCGACTTCAATGGCGTCTCCAAGGCCTTCGGGGATCGCCTGTTGATCGACAACCTCTCATTCCAGATCCCGCCCGGCGCCATCGTCGGCGTAATCGGCCCGAACGGTGCCGGTAAATCGACCCTGTTCCGCATGATTCAGGGCCTGGAAAAAGCCGATTCCGGCGAGATCATCATCGGCTCCACCGTCAAAATCGCCGCCGTGAATCAGACCCGCGAAGGCCTGGACGACAGCAAGACCGTGTTCGAAGCGATTGCAGACGGCGCCGACGTGCTGACCGTCGGCAAGTTTGAAATGCCCAGCCGCGCGTACATCGGCCGCTTCAATTTCAAAGGCGGAGATCAGGCCAAGGTCGTTGGCAAGCTCTCTGGTGGCGAGCGCGGTCGTCTGCATCTGGCCAAGACTCTGGTCGAAGGCGGCAACGTGCTGCTGCTAGATGAGCCCTCAAACGATCTGGACGTCGAAACCCTGCGCGCACTGGAAGACGCCCTGCTGGAATTCTCCGGCTGCGCGATGGTCACCTCCCACGACCGCTGGTTCCTCGACCGCATCGCCACCCACATCCTGGCGTGCGAAGGCGAATCGCAATGGACCTTCTTCGCCGGTAACTACACCGAGTACGAAGAAGACAAAAAGAAGCGTCTGGGCGAAGAAGGCGCCAAGCCCAAGCGCATCCGCTACAAGCCAATCTCGCGCTGATTCGTTTGCGCGTTACGGACAGCAAAAAGCCCGCCGAACTGGCGGGCTTTTTCATGAGTCGTTTCATAAGCCCGACAGACCAGACAAGGCCCAGCATCTGACCCATCGACTTCGAACCCCGAAAACCCCCTTAAACCTGCATGTTCATGATGTCCTGTTAATCACAAAACAATATTAAAACACTGATCTATATAAAAGAATGTCAGAGCAACAAAACAATATACACACAGAAATACACACAAAAAAGTCTCTAACAAACACCCTTTGTCATTCGAAAAGCTGGCTGCACCAAATCACTCTAGCCCCCATACAGTCAAGTTTAGCTACCCCATGCCGTTGCCCATGACTGAACCACTCAAAAAAGGACTTGCGCATGTTCGATATATCACAGTCTCCACGCTGGGGACTACTTCCCCTGCACGAAGCAGCGCGCGTACCCGGCTTACGCCTTTCCGGAGATCGCACTCTTAGTCCTACAAGAACTAGCGGCCGAGACAATGGCCCCGCTTCCAATGATTGGAAGTTCCATTCTCGCGTCCATGGCGCTTGCTGTACAAGCACAGTACAGAGTAAGGCGACGGGAAGGTCTAGAGTCACCTTGTTCGCTAGCGCTCGTCTCAATCTGCGCGTCAGGCGAACGAAAAACGACCGTGGACAGAAAAACCACGAAGGCATTTCATGAATTTCAGTCAGATCAACTTCAGGAGTATAAAAAACAACGCACGGAATATAGTGCTGCAAAACTGATCTGGGAACTGGGCAATGGACGAGTTTGGCAAGGCACAGACAGGGGATAAGCGTTTGACCAAGCGTCTGGTCAAGTTGGCAG
>NZ_JBEWZI010000004.1:0-246492 GCF_040566545.1 Uliginosibacterium flavum | reverse complement strand
GCGCGTGCCGGTGAGCACGGCAAGGGCTTCGCGGTGGTCGCGGCCGAAGTGCGCAAGCTGGCCGAACGCAGCCAGGTGGCGGCGCAGGAGATCGGCGAACTGGCCAGCGGCAGCGTGGATCTGGCCGGCAAGGCCGGCAAACTGCTCGATGAAATCGTCCCCTCGATCCAGAAGACGGCCGAGCTGGTGCAGGAAATCGCCGCCGCGTCCAACGAACAGTCGGGCGGTGTCGGCCAGATCAATACCGCGCTGGGTCAGCTCTCACAACTGACGCAACAGAACGCGTCAGCCTCTGAAGAGCTCGCCGCGACCGCCGAGGAAATGAGCGGCCAGGCCGAGCAACTGCAGCAGCTGATGGCCTTCTTCAAGGTCGCCGGGGGCAGCTCACCGGGTGTGGCGGACAAAGCCATGCGTTCCACGCGCCGTACGCTGCGTGGATCTTCCGGTGTCGAGCCTTCGGATCGCGACTTCGTCAAGTTTTAGGAGGCTGCCATAAGCAAACGTGTACGAGGTGGTGATGGTTTTGTAGGAGCGGCTTCAGCCGCGAAAGCTATTCGCGGCTGAAGCCGCTCCTACGGGTTGTGCCTTGAAGACCCGCACTGCGCGGACTTCTTCAGGCTAAGTGCTTGAAGAGGCAAGCGGGGCGGGGTGGAGCGAGGCGGTGATTCGGCAGGCCCGAACATTCCCTCCCCTTTTAAGGGGGAGGGCGAGGGAGGGGGTAAGAGCGTTAAATCGAGGACTGGCCTTGTTTGAACGCGCACACCCCCATCCCAACCGGAGGATCGAGTTTGCACACTCGATCCGCTGCGACGGCGCAAGGCAATGCCTTGCGAATTCCCGTCTCAGCCCCCCTGAGAGGGGGAAGGGGCCGTTCGGGCGGGCTTTACAAGGGGGTGGCTGCACGCCGGGCCATGAATGCGGGACAACGAAACGAGCGTGAAGAATCATGGTTGCCAATGCCTTCACCCTGCCGGGCTTCGTCAATAAACGGCCGGAGAATATCCAGGAAGTCTTCCTCAATCCGGGCGGCTTTCATTTCGGCACGGCTGATACGCGCATCGTCACCTTGTTGGGCTCCTGCGTCTCCATCACCTTGTGGCACCCCAAGCTGCACGTGGGCGGCATGTGTCACTTCATGCTGCCTTCGCGCGGGGTGATTCCTGAGGGTGGCACTTACGACGGCCGCTATGGCGACGAGGCGATGAAGCTGTTCACCAGCAACATGATGAAGGTGGGCGCTGATCCGGAAGAATTTCAGGCCAAGCTGTTTGGCGGTGCCAATATGTTTGCAGACATTTCGCAGCGCAACGAGGCCAATGTGGGTGCGCGCAATATCGAGATGGGCCTGTTACAGCTGGAGCGCTATGGCATCGCGCTGCTGGCCAAACATCTGGGCGGCGAGGGCCATCGCAAACTGATGTTCGATGTGTGGAGCGGCGATGTATGGCTCAAGCAGACCGAACCGACACGCGGAGGCGGCAGATGAAGCGCATCCGCGTTGGCCTCGTCGATGATTCCGCCATCGTGCGTCAGGTGGTGGCGGAATTGTTGAGTCGCGCGGCCGATGTCGAGCTCATTTTTACGGCCGCCGACCCGATCTTTGCGATGGGCAAGATGCAGGATCAATGGCCTGATGTGCTTGTACTGGACATCGAAATGCCGCGCATGGACGGGCTGACCTTCTTGCGCAAAATCATGGCCGAACGCCCTACGCCAGTGGTGATCTGTTCCTCGCTTACCGCGCACGGCGCGCGGGTGACGATGGATGCGCTGGCCGCCGGGGCCTTTGCCATCATCACCAAACCCAAGCTGGGTGTGCGCGAGTTTCTGCAGGATGCCAGCAGCGAATTGCTGGGCGCTGTGCGTGCTGCCGCGGCTGCGAATATCGCCTGCCTGCATCGTGAAATTGCCCGCCCAGTGGCGCCCGCTGCCGCAGCGCCGAGAAAAGTACTGACGGCACCCTACAAGCCAGCCGGCAAGATCGTGGCGATTGGCACCAGCACCGGCGGCACCCTCGCGCTGGAACGCATCTTGCGCGAGATGCCCGCGGAATGCCCGGCACTACTGATCGTGCAGCACATGCCCGAAAAATTTACCGCTGCGTTTGCCGAACGGCTCGACTCGATTTGTGCTCCGCAGATCCGCGAAGCGCAGGACGGGGACCGCGTGCAGCCGGGTCTCGCCCTGATCGCGCCGGGTGCGCGCCACATGCAGCTGATTCGCGTAGCGAGCGGTTATGCCGTATCGGTGGCGGATGGGCCGCCTGTGAATCGCCATAAGCCGTCCGTGGATGTGTTGTTTCGCTCGGTGGCACGTGAACTGTCTGCCAACGCGCTCGGCATCATCATGACTGGCATGGGGGATGACGGCGCGCGTGGCCTGCGTGAGATGTTTGACGCTGGCGCCCACACCATCGCGCAGGATGAGGCTAGCTGCGTGGTGTACGGCATGCCGAAAGAGGCGGTGCGTCTGGGCGGGGTCGCGGAGCAGATTCCACTCGACCAGATTGCGAGCCGGATTCTGGAGCTGGCATGAACAGCGCAGCTATTCGCGCATGTGTGAAAGGTGGCTTCAGTTGGCTGTGTGCCGTCTTCCGGGCTTTGCCGCTGGGTTTGATCGCTTGGGGGCTGCTGTTCATCTGCATGGCGCCGCTGGGCAGTGGGCTGTTCTATCTGGTACGCGAGCCGGTCGAGCGCGAGGCTCAGCTCCAGGCATTGGACGCCATCGTGGCGCTGAAGGCGGCGACGATGGCGGCACGCATCGAGCGCATTCGCAGCGATGCCGAAAGCATGATGCTGTACGAAGGCTTCATCGCCCATTACAGCCGCTATCTGGAGCACGGCGAAGCGGCCGAGCGTGATGTGCTGATGACGCGCATGGCCGGTCTGCTGCGCACTTATGGATATCGGGGCATTGCGCTGGTGCGCCCGGACGGCAGTCAGAGCTTGCGCTATGGCGCGGCGCTGGATATGAACCGCCAGCACATGCCAGGCCTGCTGGCGGATGCGCTGCAAAGTCGCAACCCGGTGCACAGTGATCTGTACCGCGATGCCGAAGGCCGGGTGCGCTGGGATTTTGTGGTGCCGCTGCTGGATGCACAGCACGCGAATGCGCCGGTTGGTGCGTTGTTGCTGAATCTGGACGTGGAAGAGACCTTGTATCAGGGGATCTTGCAGTGGCCCACGTCTACCGCTACGGGCGAACTGGTGTTGGCTCGGCGCGATGGTGACAGCATGCTGATGCTGAATCCCCTCAAATATGATCAGGACGCCGCACTGCATTTACGTGTGCCCTTATCGGAGGATCGCGCGGTCACCCAAGTGGTGACGAAGCCGGGCGCGCAGCGTTTCAGTGGCCCGGATTATCGTGGTGCGCCAGTGCTGGCGGCGATGCGTGGCATAGTCGGTACGCCCTGGTTTCTGATCGTCAAAATTGATGAAGTGGAGGCCATGCGCGATCTTCGTCAGCAAACGAAGCTGATCCTGCTGACCAGTCTGGTGGGTGTGGTTTTGTTGCTGGCATTGCTGGTGGGGATTGCGCGCCAGCAGCGCCGTCTGAATGCCCTCAAACAGGAGGCCTGGCAGCTGAGCCGCGAGCAATTGTTGAAGGATTTCTACGAATTGCCTTTTGTGGGCATGGCGATCTATGACGCCGATGATGCCGTTTGGGCGCGGGTGAATCCGTGTTTGCGCGCGATGCTGGCGGTGTCTGACTCGACGCGCGTACCGGATATCGCCGAGGCGGTGCTGCCTGCGGATCGCCCGGTGTTTCGCGAACATCTGCTGAGCTTGCTGGAGGGGCGCGAGCGCGAATGCGTCTTGCCCGAAATCGGCTTGCAAGGCACGCAGGGCCAGACGCGGATGACGCGCATCAGTCTGCGAGCCTCGGTCGGCGAAAAGGGGCGGGTGGCGCATGTGTTGGCGACGGTCGAGGATTTGAGCGAGCAGCTGCGCGATGCGCGCCTGCTGCGCGAAAGCGAGACGCGCTTGCAGGCAATTTTCGACCACGCCGGGGCCGGCATCGGTGTGCTGGATAGCCACGGGCGCTGGCTGCGCGTGAATCACCGGCTGTGCCTGATTACAGGGTATTCAGCGGAAGAATTGCTGGGGATGAGTTATCTGGGGATCACCCATCCCGAGGATGCCGAGAGTAACCGTGAGTGGACCGATGAGGTGTGGCGCACGCGCAGCAGCCAGATTTTCGAGAAACGCTATCTGCGCAAGGATGGCGTCACTGTCTGGGTCGAGGTGAGCCTTGCCTGCATGGGAGACAATGAGGCGCCCGTGCTGCTCTCGGTAGTGATCGACATCACCGCGCGCAAGGCGGCTGAGCTGGCCGTGATGCGCCAGGACCAGCGCTTGCAGCGGGCCGAACAGGTGGCTGGCTTCGGCAATTGGGAGGTCGAATTGGGCACGGACGTCATCCATGCTTCACCCGGAGCCGCTGCGATTTATGGGCTGGAAGGCGATACCTGGCCCTATCGCATGATCCGCGATGCGCGTTTGCCTGAATCCCATGCCGTGATGGACGCAGCCATGCACGCGTTGATCCACGAGGGCAAACCGTACAGCGTGGATTTTCGTATCCGGCGGTTCAGTGATGGCGTGTTGCGCGATCTGCATGCGATTGCCGAATACGACGCGGCGGCCCAGATCGTGTTTGGTGTGGTGCAGGACATTACCGAGCGCAAGCTGACTGAACGCCGCATGGAAAACCTGGCGCAGTGCGACCAGCTGACGGGCCTGCCCAATCGCAGCAGTTTTGCCGAGCATATCGACCATGCGCTGGCGCGCCAGCGTCGGCGCAGTGGTCGGCTCGCCGTGCTGATGCTGGATCTGGACCGGTTCAAGGATGTGAACGACAGCTTCGGACACGCAGCTGGCGATGAACTGCTGCAACTGGCCACCCAGGCCTTGCGTCAGGAGGTGCGCAGCGAAGACGTGCTGGCGCGTCTGGGTGGCGACGAGTTCGGCATCCTGATCGAAGATGCTAATGGTATTCAGGCGATCAACCGCATCGCTATTGCACTGCAAAAAGCCCTGCGTACGCCCTTTATGCTCAGTGGCGGCAATGCTGTGGAAATCGGCGTGAGTATCGGCATCAGTCTCTTCCCGGATCATGGCAGCACTACCGAGGAGCTGATCCAGCATGCGGATACCGCGCTATATCAGGCCAAGGGCGAGGGCCGTAATGCCTATCGTTACTACACCGAGGCGCTGACCGTGGCCGCTCGTCAGCGTCTGGCGCTGGAATCCCGTTTGCATCGGGCGCTGGCGCACGGCGATGAACTCAAGGTTTATTACCAGCCGCAGTGGGATTTGCAGAGCGGTAATCTGGTGGGAGCCGAGGCGCTGATGCGCTGGTTCGATCCGGATGAAGGTCTGATCTCGCCGGCCGTGTTCATTCCGGTGGCTGAGGAATCCAATCTGATCAATCTGATGACCGATTGGGTGATCGAGCATTCCTGTGAATTCTGGGTGAAGAATGGCTTGACCGGCGCAAACGGCCTGCATCTGGCGATCAACCTGTCTCCGCGATCTTTCTCCAATGCTACGCTGGCTGTGGGCGTGCAGGAAAGTCTGCTGCGCACGGGGTTCCCGCCGCATCTGCTGGAACTGGAACTGACCGAAGGTGCCCTGATGCAGGAAGGTACAGGTGCTCTGGCGATCCTGCAGTCGCTGCGCGACACCGGCGTGCGCCTGGCGCTGGACGACTTTGGTACGGGTTACTCCTCGCTGGCCTACCTGCGCAAATTTCCGCTGGATGTGCTGAAGATCGACAAGAGTTTTGTCGACGTGCTGAATGAGGAAAGCGGCGCCGCGATGGTGACCGCGATTGTCGATCTGGCCCACGTGCTGGGCTTCCGCTCACTGGCCGAGGGCGTGGAGGAAGAATCACAAGCCAGCTTCCTGCGCGCCTGTGGTTGCGAAATGTATCAAGGCTATCTGGGCAGCAAACCGTTGCCGGCGGCAGAGTTTTTGGTATTGGTGAGCAAACTGAAAAGCGAGGCGAAGGCCTGAAGAGCCGCGTTGCGCGGACTTGTATGGGTAGGGGGTTTGAAGAGGCACTCTGCGCGGATCTCTTCGGGCAGGATGGCTGAAGAAGGCGGTTGGGAGCGGCTCTGCGAGGTAGTGGTTCGGCAGGCTCGAATATTCCCTTCATCTTTGAGGGATAGGAGGCCTAGCGTGCAGCGGGCCAGGTTTTTGATCGTGCAGTGAATCAAGGAGTGATCAGGATGCGAACACGATTTTGCGGCATGAGTCTCATACTCTGCGCCAGCACGCTGGTGCAGGCCGAATCGTCTACGCCAGGCGCGCTGTCGCGTGTGCTGGCGGCAGGGAGTTTGCGGGTGTGCATCTGGCCGGATTATTACGGAATCACTTACCGCAATCCGCGCACACAGCAGCTCGCCGGGATCGATATCGATCTGGCGGGTGAGTTGACGAAGGATCTGGCGAAGGATTCGGGCAAAAGCATTGCTGTGAGTTTTGTCGATAGTTCGTTTGCCACCTTGATCGAGGATGTGAGCCGGGAGCGCTGCGATATTGCGATGTTTGCGATTGGTATCACGCCGGCCCGTGCCGAAAAATTGCGCTTCACCCAGCCCTATTTGAAGAGTGATATCTACGCGATTACCACGCAGGCAAACCGGCTGATCAAGACCTGGGCGGATATCGACAAGGCAGGCGTGGTGGTGGCCGTGTCGCGTGGTACTTATCACGAGCCGGTGATGCGGGCGAAGCTCAAGCAGGCGACTTTGATCGCGCTGGATACGCCGTTTGCGCGCGAGCAGGAGGTGGAATCCGGTCGCGCTGATGTGTTCATGACCGACTACCCCTACAGCCAGCGCATGTTGCAGAACTCGGACTGGGCGCGGCTGGTCGCGCCGCCGTCGGTCTATCATTTGACCTCTTATGCCTATGTGGTGAAGCCCGGCGATGATCGCTGGTATGCGCGGGTCGAGCGTTTTATCAGCGATATCAAGCGTGATGGTCGTTTGCTGAGTGCTGCAGGGCGGCACAAACTGACGCCGATCGCGATTTTGGATTGACCCGGCCGACGGTCATGACTTTGAACGCCACTTACGAGCATGAAAATCATGCCCGTTTCCCTCTCCCCCAAGCCCTCTCCCCAAATGGGAGAGGGGAGCTTCGAGAAGTCGCTCTGCGACTTTTACGCCAATGAAGTCGCGACTCATCGCCACGCTTGTTCAGCATCTCGGGAGCCATTTGGGCTTCATGGTGTTCGTGTTGCTGTTCGTGACCGGGGTGGCGGCCAGTACGGCCTACACGGTGTATCGCATGCGGGTCGAGGCCCTGGCTCAGCATGTGGCGATTGCGACGGTGCAGGCGCGTGCAATTGAAGATCATCTGACGCAAAGCCTGGTTTTGCTGGATCAGACCGTGATCAATGCGAGCCAGATGAATTCGGGCGAGGCAAGCTGGAGTTTCGAGGGCGTGCTGCGCAATGCACCCGCCTTGCGTTCGATCTCGCTGCTCGATGACAAGCAGCGGATCATGTTCAGTTCAAATCCGGCGAATGTCGGGATTCGGGTGGGCGCGGATGATTACCTTCCTCCTGGTCCGGAAAACTGCGATCTGCTGCGGATTGGCCGTCCCTGGTCGGGCCGTGATTTCGCGAGTGGCGCGCCGATCCGCACGTTGCAGCCCGCAGACCTGTCTGCGTCAGGCTTTATTCCCCTGTTGCGTTGCGTGCGCCGGGGTGATCAGGTGATCACGGTCGCTGTTGCTTTGAATCCGGACTATTTCATCAACTATTACAGTGCCAGATTGGCAGGCGAAGTCGGTTTGGTGGATGTGCTCAGGTATGACGGTATCCAGTTGATGTCCACCGATGAGCAATTTTTGCCCGGAGAGCAGCGGCAGGACGAGCGTTTTCTGACGCGTATCTCGGAGATCGAATCGGGCAGTTTCGAGCAAGTGCTGCACGGTGATCAGACCGTGATTTCGGCCTTTCGAGCATCACGCCTGTTCCCGCTGGTGGTGGTCCTGAATGTCTGGCGCAAGCATGCGTTGGCGACCTGGGCAGCAGAGAGTCAGCGCCTGTTGCTGATGGTGGCACCTGTTCTGCTGGCCGTGCTGGTGCTGGCTACCTGGCTTTACGTTCACTTGCGGCGCGTCGGGGCGCTGCAGGCTGAAGCACGCCAGCGCGACCGTGATCGGCTGGCGGCAACGGTGTTTACGCATTCCCGTGAGGGGATTGTTATCGCGAACGCGGATGTCCGCATCGTCGATGTCAACGAAGCCTTTACGCGCATCACGGGTTACAGCCGGGAAGATGCGCTGGGAAAGAACCCGCGTCTGCTCAGCTCTGGTCAGCACTCTCGCGAGTTTTATGTGGAGGTGTGGCGCAAGCTGCTTGGCGAAGGCTATTGGTTTGGTGAGTTCTGGAATCGTCGCAAGAACGGAGAGCTTTTTGTCAGCCAGATCACCATCAGTGCGGTGCGCGGTAGTCGCGGGGAGATACAGAATTTTGTCTCGCTATTTTCCGACATCACGCCGATGAAGGAACGCCAGTTGCAGCTCGAGCATATCGCTCACCATGACACACTGACACGCTTGCCAAATCGGGCATTGCTAGCGGACCGTTTGCGGCAGGCCATGGTGCATAGTCAGCGGCGCGGGCAATTGTTGGCACTGGTGTTTGTGGATCTGGATGGGTTCAAGGCGGTGAATGACTCATATGGCCATGATGTGGGCGATGTGTTGCTGATTACGCTGGCCGAGCGCATGCGTATCGCCTTGCGCGAGGGCGATACCCTGGCACGAATTGGCGGAGATGAATTTGTGGTGATCCTGGTGGATCTTGAGCAGAGACAGGACTGCGAGCCAGTGCTTGAGCGCCTTCTGCAAGCGGCTGCCGCGCCTGTGCAGGAGCGCAAGCGGGTGTTGCAGGTTTCCGCCAGCGCCGGTGTGACGTTTTATCCGCAAGCGGGGGTTGATGCTGATCAGCTGATTCATCAGGCCGATCAGGCGATGTATCTGGCCAAGCAGGCGGGCAAGAACTGTTACCGGATTTACGACGAAGAGGAATTCGTGAGGGCGTGAGAGCACTCAGGCAGGGCTGAGTAAATGCCATCGGAACATTGCGCAAGTAGGAGTGCAGGAAATGACTGAAGACTTGCCGGAGGTGGTTTATCAGATAGACCGGGATGATTTGCTTGTCTCTTTCAACGAGCAATGGGATGTCTTTGCCGAGGATAACGACAGCCTTTTTCTGGCCAGCCAGAAGATACACAAAGCCCCGATCTGGCAATTCATCCGCGACGCCGAGACTCGCCATCTGCATGAATTGCTGCTGAGAAAAGTGCGGACCAGGGATGTGATGCTGGATCTGGCCTTTCGTTGTGATTCACCGGTTTTGCGGCGTTTCATGCGCATGCGTGTGTGCATGAAAGATGATGGCAGGGTCGAGTATCGGAGTCGCATCGTCAGAACCGAGCCACGCGAAGCCGTTTTGCTTGCTTCGCCCTGTCGCTCAGAGGCGGGGCCATTCTTGAGAATGTGCAGTTGGTGCAAGAAAATGGAAGTGGCTAAGGATTCGTGGATGGAGATCGAGGATGCCGTGAATTTTCTGGGTCTGTTTTCCTGCGCAGAAATTCAGCAGATCTCGCACACGATGTGCGATGCATGTCTGCGGGGGCTGGAGGAGGGCTGAAAACGCAAGTCGCAGCGCTGGCCTGCTTGTGCCGGCGATATCTGCCCGGAAGGCTTCTTCAGGCTTGCACGGGCTTGGCCGTTGAAGGGTCTGGAGGCTGGCGCGGCTCAGCGTCGGACTACGGGCGGGGCCTCGAAGAGCCTCTCCGGGCCGACTTCTTCGGGCATGCATGCTGAAGATGCAAGCTGAGCGCGGCTGTACGAGGAGGCGTTGAAATGGAACTGTTCGTCTGGGATGAACGCTACCTGACCGGCGAGGCTCAGGTTGATCACGAACATCGCGGCCTGGTCGAGCTGATCAATCGCATCGTGATCCTGCAGACGCAGCGCCATTCTGACGCGGAGCAAACCGCGATTCTGGATGAACTGGTGCAATACGCGGTGACGCACTTTGCACACGAAGAAGTGTCGATGCTGGCGGCGGGCTGCGATCCGCGCCATGCCCAGGCGCACATTGCCGTGCATAAGGCCTTTGCGCGCCAGGTGGGGCAGATGCGCGGCTCGCATCTGGAGCAGGGCGGCCTCAGCGCCTTGCTGCGTTTCCTTAGCAGCTGGCTGGCCTATCACATCCTCGGGATGGATCACGCCATGGCTCGGCAGATGGCGCATATCCGTGAAGGCATGAGCCCGGCGCAAGCCTATGAGTTGGAACAGCAGCATCAGGCCGATCCGGCCACGGCCAGCTTGCTCAAGGCCATGCACACGCTTTACAGCGTAGTCGTGCAGCGTAGCGAAGAATTGCTGGCGTTCAACGAGCAACTAGAAAACACCGTGCAGGCGCGCACCGCTGATCTGACCGAGGCCAATAGCCGGCTGGAGATGCGCAATCAGGAACTCCTCGCCATGAACAGCAAGCTGGCAGAAATGCGCCAGCAGTTGCTGCAGGCTGAAAAGCTCGCGGCCGTGGGCCAGCTGGCCGCCGGAGTGGCGCATGAAATCAACAATCCGATCAGCTTTGTGCAATCAAACATTCATACCCTCGACGACTATTTGCGGGATCTGTTGAATGTCCTGGATGGCAATGCCGGGGCGACGGTTGATGTTGAGGTTTTGCGAAACGATATTCCTGCGTTGGTGCGTGAATCCCAGGAGGGCATCAGTCGGGTGAGGAAAATCGTGGAGGATTTGCGTGAATTCTCGCAGGTCGACAATGCCCGGCTCTGGCATTGGCATAATCTGCGTAATAGCCTGGATGCCACGCTGCATCTGCTGGCGGATGAGTTGAGTGGCAAGCTTGAAATTGTGCGCGAGGATGGCGAGCTGCCTGATGTGTGGTGCAGCGGCACGCAAATCAACCAGGTCTTTGTGGCCTTGCTGAGCAATGCTGCTGAAGCCGTAGCGCCCGCGGGTGGGGTGATTCATATCCGCAGTGGTGTGGCAGAAACCGAGGTCTGGTTGGAAATTGCCGATAATGGTCGGGGTATTGCGCCGGAGGTGTTGCCGAAAATTTTTGATCCGTTTTTCACTACCAAGCCCATCGGTGCCGGCATCGGTATGGGGCTGGCGCAGGCTTATGGCATCATCCGGCAGCATAAGGGCCGGATTGAAGTGAGTAGTGAAGCAGGCAAGGGCAGTCGCTTCAGGGTGTGGCTGCCGATCAAACAGGATTGACGGAGGCAGGCGTGCACAAGGCGGGGTTGAAGTCGGGCGTACTGATGTTGCTGTGGGTGGTGTTCGCTGGCACAGGCTGCGAGCGTGAGCCGGAGGCGCCGCAGATTGTGCGGACAGAGGTTGCCGTACGTCACTATTTTTCACTGACCGGCCCGTTTTCAAAAACCATGAATGGTCTTGCCGAGGACTTCAATCACAGTAATGTGAAGTATTCCCTGCGCCCGACGCCGCTGGAGCACGAGTCCTTCAAAACCATCATCCGTGATGATCTGCAGACGGGCAGGACGGCGGATGTGTATAGCTATTGGGCGGGCGCGCGGGTGCAATCCATTGTCGACAAACTTGCACCCATTGACGATGTGTTACCGCTAGCGGATATGGATAAACGCTTTGGCTCGGCAATCGTCAAATCCGCCTGTACCTACAACGGCCGGGTCTACCTGCTGCCGCTGACGCAGCAATACGTGGGCTTTTTCTACAACAAGAAGGTTTTTGCCGATAACGGCCTGAAGCCGCCGCAGACCTGGCCTGAATTTCTTCAGTTGGGCAAGGCGCTGAAGGCGCGCGGCGTCACGCCAATCGCTCTGGGTTCCAAAGCAAAATGGCCGGCCCAGTTCTGGTTTGATTACCTTTTGCTGCGCACTGCGCCGCTGGAGTATCGCCAGAAGTTGATGGCTGGCGAAGCGTCTTTCACTGATCCGCAAGTGCTGCGCGTTTTCTCCCTGTGGCGTGATTTGCTCAAGGCGGGTTTCTTCAATGCGCGCCCCAATACGCTGGAGTTCGACAGCGACGCGGCGACACAGGTGCTGCGGGGCGAGGCGGCGATGACTTTGATGGGCACCTGGCTGATGGGTTATTTTCACTCGCCGGAACTCGACTGGCATGAAGGCGCGGATTACGGATTCTTCCCCTTTCCGGAAATCGATCCGCAGATCCCGCGCGTTGCACTTGGCCCGATTGATGGTTTTGTGATTCCCGCCGCGGCGAAGAATCCAGAGGGCGCAAAAGCCGTACTGGCGTATTTTTCCAGCGCTGTTTCGCAGGTCACGATTAGTCGTGCAGCAGGCTCGATAGCCCCGAACCTGTCAGTGGAAGATCGTCACTATTCGCCCATGCAGCGCGAGATCCGTGCCGAGATCGGGCGGAGCAATGCTTGGGCTTTCAACTACGACCTGGCAACGCCGCCCGCGCGAGCGGACATCGGCTTGAATTTGTTCTCCGAATTTCTGGAGTCACCTGACGACTACAAGCGCCTGCTCAGCAATACTCAAGAACGCATGGCCCGGATCAGCGTCGTGCCGCAAGTGAGGTAGGGGTTCGTCGCCCGGATGCAGCGCAACGCAATCCGGGGCAGGTCGTGACGGTGGGCGGGTTTGTGTGGGAGCGACGTCGCTGCTAGGCGCGGGGCGCATCAGGTCTGGGCCTTGAGCAAAACACCCCGGACTCTGCTGCGCGGCATGCCCGGCTACGGTTTGGGGCCTTGAAGAGGCGCACCGCGCGGGCTTCTTCGGGCATGCATGCTGAAGAGGCAAGCTGGGAGCGGCTGTGTGGCTCAGCGTTCTTGCGGGCCGAGAACGCGCAGGATTTCCTCCGGAGTGGTGACGCCCGCACTGACGCGTTCTGCCGCATGTTCGGTGATTGAGCGTTGTCCGGCGGCTCGCAGGTCGCGGCGGATATCCAGCACGCTGGCACCGCTGCCAATGCGATCGCGCAGGGCATCGTCCGGGGTCAGTACTTCATAAAGGGCGATACGGCCGCGGTAGCCACTGCCGCTGCAGGTTCCGCACCCGCGGCCACGCGTGATCTTGGTGATCGGGGCAAAGCTTGGGCCCAGTTTTTTGATGATTTGCGGATCGGGCGCAGCCTGCTCGGCGCAGTCCGGGCACACCCGGCGCACCAGACGTTGGGCGATGATGCCTTCCAGGGCGGTGGCTACCACATAGGGCTTGAGCCCCAGATCGAAGAGCCGGGCAATCGTGGCGACGGCGGAATTGGTGTGCAGGGTGGAATACACCAGATGGCCTGTCAATGCAGCATGGAAGGCGACCTCGGCGGTCTCGAAATCGCGGATTTCACCGAGCAGGATCACGTCCGGATCCTGACGCAGCATGGCGCGCAGGACGGTGGGGAAATTCAGACCGATCTTCTCGCGCACCAGCACCTGGCCTGCCATGTCGAGGTAATACTCGACCGGATCTTCGATCGTCACGTAATTTTTGCCGGGTGTGGCGTCGTGCTGCAGCAGGGAATACAGGGTGGTCGTCTTGCCGCTGCCGGTGGGGCCGGTGGCGAGAATGATGCCCTGGGGCTGGGCGATCATGTTCTCGACTTTCTGGGTGTCCGAGGGCGAAAAATCCAGCGCGCTCAGGTCATGGACGGCTGAATTGCGATCCAGGATGCGCATCACGATTTTCTCGCCATTGATCGTGGGCAGGGTCGAGATGCGCAGATCCACCATGCGCATTGGCGTCTTCACCGTGATGCGCCCATCCTGCGGGCGACGGCGTTCCGAGATGTCCAGCTCGGACATGATCTTCAGGCGCGAGATCAGCGAGGGATGCAAGTGCAGCGGGATCTGGATTTTGTCGGCCAGCACGCCGTCGATGCGGTAGCGCACCACCACGCTCTTGGTGCGTGGCTGGATATGGATGTCGGAGGCGCCCAGACGGATGGCCTCCAGAATGATGGCATTCGCCAGACGGATCGCCGGTGGCGCTTCCGTTGAGCGGAGTAGATCTTCGAGTGGTGCAGCATCGTCATCTTCGATAACGACTTCGATGCCTTCATAGGGATCGGGCGAAGAAACCAGGGTTTCCAGCTCCTTGAAATCAAGCAGCTCGGCGCCGCCAAACAGCTCGCTGAGTTTGAGCCGGATGCTGGCGATATCGGCCGAAACCACATTGACGTCAAGCCCCGCCGTGAAGCGTACTTCGTCGATCAGGCCTTCATCCAGAGGATCGGCCATGGCCAGGGTGAGGCGCTTGCCTTCCAGTTTCAGCGGGATCAGCAACTGGTGTTCGCAGAAGCTGTGCGGGATCAGCTCGGCCATGGCCGCGTCGATGCGGAATTCGGCCAGCTGTACTTCCTCTATCAGCAGGTCCTCGCGCAGCAGGGCGCGGATGCGGGCTTCCGGAACCCAGTCTTTTTGTATCAACAGACTGATGAAAGATTCCTTGCGGCGCTCCTGCTGCAGGGTGAGTTCTTGTAACTGCGCCGTATTGAGCAGGTTCTTCTTGTGCAGAGTGATCCCCAGACGACTGCGGTGCGTTGCCGCCAGGCGTGAGAGGGCTGAAATCTCCTTGCTCTTGCGCGAGTTGTCGGCACTCAGTGCGCGATTGCGCTGCATCAGGTCAAACTGTTCCAGCGCCAGCGCGACAGTAATGCGCAGATCGTCATCATTCCAGGGTTTGAGAATGAACTTGTAGACGGCGCCTTCATTGATCGCGCCCATCACTGCGTGCGTGTCGGCGTGACCGGTGAGCAGGATACGCAGCGTTTCGGGCGAGCGTTTCTTCACCTCCTGCAGCAGTTGCGTGCCGCTCATGCCCGGCATCATGTAATCGCTGATGATCAGATGCGTAGTGGCTTCGGTCAAACGCAGCAGCGCTTCGTCCGCGTTGTCCGCGGTGACGATGGCGTAATTTTCCCGGCGGAAAACCCGCGTCAGTGCCTTGAGTACATTCGGTTCGTCATCGACCAGCAGCAGGCGGTAATGCGCCGGTGCCAGATGTGCGGCGGGGGCCTGTTCGGTATCGGTCTTGCCGGTAAACAGGGAGGCAAACTGACTCATGGCAGCTCGCCTCGCAACGGGAATTCCATATAGACCGAAGTGCCGACACCTGGCTCGCTGCTCAGACGGATCGAGCCGCCATGGGCTAGCACGATGCTGCGCGCGGAGCTGAGACCGAGCCCCGCCCCTCCGCCTACGGCATGAGAAGTGAAGAAGGGGTCAAAAGCCTTCTGCTGGATCTCCGTGCTCATGCCGATGCCGTCGTCTTGAATGCTGATGAGGATGCGCTGTGCATTGCTCTCGCAATGCACTTTTACGGTACCGGTGCGGTGCACGGCCTGGATGGCCTGGATCGCATTGCGCATCACGTTCAGGAAGAGCAGATTCAGCTGGCCATGCATGCCATTGAAGGCTGGCAAGGGATGCAGCGAGAGTTCCAGACGCCCGTCCGGCGGCAGCTGTGCTTCTACGAGAGTGGCGGTTTGCTGCAGACAGAGCATGAGATCACAGGCACCGAATTCAGCACGGTCTACATTTGAAAAATCTTTCAGGTCGCGCACGATTGCGCCGATTCGGTCCAGCCCCGCAATGCATTCGCTCAGAATTTCATGCGCATCAGTGATCACGAAGTCCATGTCCAGTTGCTGCCAGGCATTGCTTGCCGGATTAGCATGCTCCTTGAGTTTCGCAAAGCGCTGGACATAGGCCGACAATGTGCCCAGATTGCTGCGCATGAAGCTCAGGGGGTTGTTGATTTCATGCGCCACGCCAGCAGCTAGCTGGCCGACCGAGGCCAGTCGCGCGGCTTGAAAAAGTTGTTGCTGGCGTGCCTCGAGTTCGGTGACTTGCACCTTGACCTTGTCTTCGAGCTGGGCCGCCAGATCGCGGTAGCGGGCTTCGGATTCTTGCAGGCGGGCATGCTCCGTGCGCAGGCTCAGGTAGTCCTCCGCCATCGCTTCCTGGTGCAGGCTTGCCGCCATGCGCAGGCTCAGGCGCGTGCGCAGCAAGGCCTGCAACAGGCTGTGAGCGGCTTCCAGCGACGCGGCGGGTACAGTCTGGGGGGCACATAGCTGGCCAATCGGCTCCAGCTCCAGCACCAGTGCCGCCCGTTGTGCGTCGGCGATGGCCGATCCCCACACCACATGGGCGGTCTCATCTTCGATGGAAAATGCTCCGCCGAGCAGCGTGGTCAGGGCACTATTCACGCGTGCCAGCTCACGCGCATCCAGCAGCTCGGCCAGTGTCCAGTCGTGATCAAAATTGCTGGCGTTTATGCTCACCTCAGAACTCCGGCAACGAAGCCGTCCTCGCTCAGGCCATGTCGGCTCGCCAGTGTCAGTTCTTCGGCATGGCGACGATAGACCGCACGCAGCAAAGCTTCAAAACTTGCGACCACTTGTTCGCCGTGAAGGGCTGTTGCGAAGACCAGTGGCCAGTGGGTGGCTGCCCAGCGCTCGCGCACCTCTGGCTCGGGCACCGCGTTGGGGATGTCGCGTTTGTTGAATTGCACCACGAGCGGCAGAGTGTCAAAGTCCAGACCGACGCGTGCGGCGTTGTCGATCAGGTTCTGAAAGGATTCGGCATTGTTGGTTTCTTGTGTGCGCGCCGAATCGGCTACGAACACGACACCGTCAGCACGCGAGAGCACGGCTTTGCGGGTGCCGTCATGGGCCACCTGGCCGGGCACGGTGAACAGGCGCAGGCGGATCAGCAGGCCGGAGGCCGTGCGAAAGCCCAGCGGCAGTAAATCGAAGAACAGGGTGCGGTCGTTCTGGGTTTCGAGCGTCATGATTTCACCCTTGCATTCGGGGGACAGCAGATCGTGCAGCTGCATCAGGTTGGTGGTCTTGCCGCTTTGCGCTGGTCCGTAATACACCAGCTTGAAGCTCAGACGCTTTTCGTCGAGTTCGGGCATCAGCGCTGGTCCGGCTCCAGCAGATCAGGGTCGAGAACTACCGAACCGTCCGCGCCCCAATTCACTTTGGTAATGCCGGGTTCCACGCTTTCGAGCATGCTCGCTTCCAGGTCGCTGGCACTGATGTCGCCGCAGTCCAGGCGCATCAGATTGGCCAGACGTGTGTTCTCCAGCAGCAGTTCGCGGTGGGCCAGGGATTGGGCTATTGCGGAGATCAGCTCAAAGTCGTGCCAGGGTTTGGCGATGAAGCGGTCAATGCCGACCTCATTGACCGCGCGCAGCAGCGCGTTCAGGTCGGCGTAGCCGGACAGGATCAGACGGCAGGCGTCCGGTTGGCTGGCCTTGGCGGCCTTGAGGAAGCTCACGCCATCCATTTCCGGCATGCGGTAATCACTCAGGAAGAGATCAAATTGCGCGTGCTCGATGCGATCCAGCGCGGCACGGGCCGAGTTGAAGGCTTCAACCTCCAGATCGAAGACTTGCCTGCCGTGGTTGCACGGCGCGGCGCGTAGCAGGCGGCGCAGGGATTGCAGGATGTGCGGTTCGTCGTCGAGGATCAGGATGCGGCTCATACAGCCTCCGGGGGACTGATTGGGTTGATCGGTAGCACGATGCGGAAAGTGCTGCCCTGGCCGGGCTTGCTGCTTACCTCTATGCGGCCGTGATGGCGATTGATGATGCCGAAGACCAGCGATAGCCCCAGACCGGTGCCGACGCCGACCGGCTTGGTGGTGAAGAAGGGGTCGAAGATGCGGTTGAGCATTTCGGGTGGAATGCCATGGCCGCTGTCGCTGATGCTGATCCACACCTGATCTTCGCCTTCCAGGCCGCTGCGCAGAACGATTTCGCCATTGTTTTCGATGGCCTGCGCGGCATTCACCAGCAGGTTCATGAAAACTTGATTGATCTGCGAAATCACGCAATACACCTCGGGCAGCTCGGCGTACTCCTTGCGAACCGTGCATTTGTATTTGAGCTCGTTGGCGACGATGTTGAGGGTGGAGTCCAGGCCCTTGTGCAGGTTGGCCTGTGCCCAGTCCTGATTGCCGGTACGTGAAAAATCGCGCAAATCCTGCACGATCTTGCGCACGCGTGCGAGGCCTTCACGCGACTCTTCCAGCAGCGGGAAAATGTCGCCACGCAGGTAGTTGTAATCTTGGTCGTGCTTGATGCGGCGGATCTCGGTGAGTTGCGGGAGATCGGGCTGTGCGTCGTCGAGCAGCGTGGTGTAGGTGTCGCACAGGCTGATCAGCGCGGTGACATATTCGGTCAGCGTGCCCAGATTCGAGTGCACGAAGCCGATCGGGTTGTTCAGCTCGTGCGCCACACCGGCGGCAAGCTGGCCAATGCCGGCGAGCTTTTCGGATTGCAGCAGCTGGTTGTGAGCTTCTTCCAGTTTTTTGTTGAGGGCTTGCTGGGCGGTCAGGCTTTCGGTGAGCTGGATTTCATGCGCTTTGCGTTCGCTGACGTCGGTGAGCACTCCGTCAATGAATCGTGACTGGCCCAGTGCATCGCGGGTGATGCTGGTCAGATCCGAGACCCAGAGGGTCGAGCCATCGGCTTGCAGCAACCGGTATTCCTGTGTGTATGCGGTGTGTCCCTGTTTTGCGTGCTCGTTTGTTTCTGCTTCCACGCGTGCCAGATCTTCAGGATGAATCAGGCTGGAGAAGGGGGGCTTGCCAGCCATCAGATCAGCCGGTAGATAGCCCCAGCGCCGTACATTGTCGGAGACGAAGGAAACGGGTCGATCCGCTTCTGCACGCCAGCGGAAGCACACCACCGGACTGGCTTCGATTACCTGTATGGTTTGCGCCAGCGCCTGCTCGGCGCGTTGCTTGCGCACGATCCGCCAGGTTTCGTTGGCGATCAGCAGTACGCTCTCCACGTCGGTGTCGGTGTAGTCCTCAGGCTTGTTGCCCACGCCGGCAATCATGCGTACCAGACCGCCCTCCATGACTGGCACGCTGATCAGACGTTGCAGGTGCGAGTGCCCCTCGGGCAGGCCGCGTTTGCCCGTGGCGTTGGCGTAATCATTCACGAAGACCGGCCTTTTGTGACGAGCTGAATCGGCCCAGATGCCAGCCTGGCTGATCGGGTAGTGTTTGTCGAAGGTGGCCGTGCAGTAGTGGGCCAGGGTGTTGTGTGACCAAGCCGCCAGTTCGATGGCTTCCTGGTCTTCATGCACGAAATGGACGAAGGCGATCTGGCTGCCGGTGAGTTGCTCGGCGACGTCTTGTGCATGCGCCATGAAAGCCGCTTCGTCTAGTCGCTCGGCCTGCTGTGGCAGTTCGAGCAAGGCGCTGGCACGGCGCGCCTGCAGGGCGAGCAATTCTTCGTCGCGGCGCTGATCGGTCACATCGGTGGCCACGCCATCCCAGATGATCTGGCCGGTTTCATTCAGGCCGGGGCGGCGGCGTGAGTGCATGGCAATCCAGCCCCAGCCCCCATCTGCGCGCAGCATGCGCAGATCCATGTGAAAGTCGCCATCCAGCGCGCGTGCCTGGGCTTCACGCACAGCCGGCATTTGCGCCGGGTCGATACGCAGCAGCAAGAGGCTGAGGTCGGCGATCACGGCTTGTGGCGAGAGGCCGAAAATCCGCTCGACGCCCGAGCTGACATAGACGATGTGGCGCGATGCATCCGCCTCCTGGGCGACCTGGTACAGGTAGCTGTTGGGCAGGTTGTCGGTGAGGCGGCGCAGGTTTTCTTCGCTTTGGCGCAAAGCTTCCTCCGCTTGATGGCGGGAGGTAACTTCCAGGGTCAGGCCGCCCAGCAGAGGGGGCGCGTCTTCGCGCGGGATGATGAATTTGGTGGATTCAAAGTAGCGGCCATCGAACATTTCCTCGATCACCTCGGTCTGGCCTGACGCGAGGATGCGTAAATCATCGGTCACCATCGCGCGGCCGAACTCGCCGGGAAAGATTTCGCTGGAGAGTTTGCCGATCATGGCGGCAGGGTCGAGGCCGAGCAGATCCTTGAAGCCCTGATTGGCGATCAGGACACGCGATTCATGGTCTTTTACATAGGCGGTGCCGGGCAGATGGTCGATGAAGCTTTGCAGGGTCCGGGTCAGAACCTGCAGGGCGCGGGCATCGGCGTTGCGCGCAGAGACATCCATGGCAATCACTACTACATGTTCGTCATCGCCCAGCGGGTAGAGCAGGCTCAGGTATTCAACGCCGCTGCGGCTGTCGTTCAGGGTGATCGGCTGGCTGCTGCAGCAGGCTTGTTCGATGATGGTGCGGCGCGCGGCGGCGATGTCTGCGGGCAGGAGCTCGAACATGTTGCTGCCGATCAGTGCCTCGGGCGTGCTGCCCAGGCGCGCGGCGCCGGTATGGTTGATGAGCTTGATGGCGCCGTCGCGCCTGAGCATGAACAGGCTTTCCGGTACCGCTTCGATGAAGGCGCGCAGCACCTGTGCATTGGCCTGTTCCTGTTGCATGACGGCATTTTGCAGGGCACGATTGTGGCCTTGCATCAGCAGGCGGATTATGGCTGCCAGCAACAGGCACAGCAGCAGGCTGAATGCCAGACTGCCGCGCAGCGGTGCGGCATAGACTTCGGCAGCGTCAATTTTGGAGGCAATTTTCCAGGGTGTGCCTTCAACGGGATGAATGACGCGCAAGACCTCGACGCCGTGATAATCGCGCCCGGGGGCCAGCACTGACTCGGGGGAGTCCAGCTGCGCGGCAGACAGGCCGGCTTTGCTTAAATTCAGGCGCGGGCGCGCAGGGGTGTCGCCATTGTTCGGCGGCGAGTTGAGTACCTCGGCTTCGTCACCGACGGGGCGGAGGAGGACTGTTTCGCCGCTGCGGTGCTGCATGGGCCAGCTTTGCAGGAAATCAAAGAGATAGCGTTTCGGATTGATCTCCAGTAGCGCGAAGCCGACCGTGTGTGTGCCCGCTGCTGCTTTCATCGTCAGCGGAATCGTGAAGCCCAGGCGTGGCTGGCCGGTCGGGCTAAGGTAGAAATCCACCAATCCTGCACGCTCGCCGCCAGGGTGGTCGGACGGCGGCAATTGCTGGGAAGCCGGGGCGTTGCGGTCGGAACTGATGAGGAAGTGGCCCTGGGTGTCGTAGAGGTCGACGCGTTCAATCTCGATATGGCGACGCTGATAGAAATTCAGGACTTCGCGCAATTCGCCGTCGTGCAACTCGTCGTGCGGGCTGCTTTGCCAGGCTGTAAAGGCGAGGGCGAGGATGCCCGAGGCCGGTTGCATCATGCTGCTGCGGTTTTCGAGAACCCAGCGTTCGATCTCGTGGGCTTTGAGCTCGGCAATGATGCTCAGGTTGGTTTCGGTGGCCTCGCGAGCTTCGCGATACAGATGCTGGCTGACGAAGGCGATCAGGATGCCTGTTCCAAGAGCCGCCAGCAGCGGCCATCTCCAGATATGCAGGCTGAAGAGGCTTGCTGGATGCGGCTTTGCGGGAGTGGTCATGTGCACTCCTTGTCTTGCCCCTGATGCGCGGCGATGCGGAAGGCCTCACGCACCTGTTCGCGCAACTGGTCGTCTTCCCAAGGCTTGGTCAGGAATTTGTACACGGCGCCACGATTGACCGCGTCCATCACGGCTTCGAGTTCGGTGTAGCCGGACAAAATGATGCGCAAGGTGTCGGGGTAGAGCTGGCGGACGCGGGCGAAGAATTCGGTGCCGTTCATGCCGGGCATACGCTGATCCGAAATGATGACCTGCACACTGTTTTGCGCCAACAGTTCGAAGGCTTCGGTGCTGCGGGTCGCGGTGATGACACGGAAATTTTCGTGGCGGAACAGGCGGCTCATGGCACTGAGGATGGAGGGTTCGTCATCGACGATGAGTAGGGCTTGTTCACTTGCGCTGTGCGTCAGACCGAGAAACAGGCGGGTGTTGTTGACGAGCAGCGTGGTGATGGCTTCGGGCGCTGAGGGTTTGCTGAACAGATAGCCCTGCATCGCATCGCAGCGGCGGTTGCGCAGGAAAATGGCTTGCGCTTCGGTTTCGACGCCTTCGGCCAGCACTGACAGATTCAGACCATGTGCAATCGCAATCGCGGCCGTGGCAATCGCCGCGTTGGCCGGATTGTGGGTGATGTCGCGGACGAAGCCCTGATCGATCTTGAGCTTGTCGAAGGGGAAGCGCGCCACATAGGCGAGCGAGGAGTAGCCGGTGCCGAAATCATCGAGCGAGAGCTTGACGCCCAGCGCCTTGAGCTTGCGGCAGGTGGCTACCGCGGCGTCGATGTTGTGGATGAGGGCGGACTCGGTGACTTCCAGTTCGAGGAATTCGGCGGGCAGGCCGGTTTCCTTGAGCACGGCAGCCACTTCATCGACCAGAGTGTCGCCGCGGAACTGGCGTGCCGACAGATTCACCGCCACGCGCAGGCGCGGCAGCCCGAGATCTTGCCAGATCTTGTTCTGCGCACAGGCCTGGCGCAGCACCCAACTGCCGATGGGGATGATCAGGCCGCACTCCTCGGCCACCGGGATGAATTCGGCCGGGCTGACCATGCCCAGTTCGGCGCTGTGCCAGCGCAGCAGGGCTTCGGTGCCGATGATATTGCCGGAATCCAGATTGTTCTGCGCCTGATACACCACGCTCAGTTCATCGCGGGCCAGTGCCCCGCGTAACTGGGCTTCGATGATCTGGCGTCGGCGCGCGTCGGCATCCATGCTCGGCGAATAGAAACTGAAGGTGTTACCGCCTTCCAGTTTGGCGCGGATCAGCGCGGCATCCGCGGCCTTGAGCAGGGCGTCGCCACTCTCCCCGTCACGAGGTGAGACGCTGATGCCGATGCTGGCAGCGACGATCAGCGGGTGACCTTCATGCTCAATCGGCTGGCCGATGCATTCTTGCAGACGCTGGGCCAGCTGGATGGCATCTTCGGCCGCGTTCAGATTACCCAGCAGGAAGCAGAATTCGTTGCCGGACAGACGTGCCACGGTGTCGCCCTGACGCACCTGTTGGGCAAAGCGGCGGGCCATGTCGATCAGTACCCGGTCACCCACGGCCTGGCCGAGGCTGTCGTTGATCAGGCGGAATCGATCCAGATTGACCAGGATGACGGCCGCGCAACGTTCGCTGCGGCGCGTGGCGACCAGTGCCTGTTCCATGCGGTCGATGAACAGGCTGCGGTTGGGTAGACCGGTGAGCGGGTCAAACTGGGTCAGATGGCTGATGCGGTCGACCATGCGTTTTTGCTCGGCGACATAACCAAACTGGCCAACGTAGTGGCTGGCCTTGCCGTCAGCATCGTGCACGGCGCTGATGCGCAGCCACTCGGTGAA
This sequence comes from Uliginosibacterium flavum, assembly GCF_040566545.1. Taxonomy (NCBI): domain Bacteria; kingdom Pseudomonadati; phylum Pseudomonadota; class Betaproteobacteria; order Rhodocyclales; family Zoogloeaceae; genus Uliginosibacterium; species Uliginosibacterium flavum. The sequence continues at coordinate 223,295 of NZ_JBEWZI010000004.1, read as the reverse complement.
GGTGCTGCCGTCCTTGTGGCGGTTGATGATTTCGCCCTGCCAGCTGCCGTGTGTAGTGAGCGTTGCCCACAAGGTTGTGTAGAAATCAGGGGTTTGCTGATCGGATTTGAGCAGGCGCGGGTTCTGGCCTTTGACCTCGTCCAGCGTGTAGCCGGAAATTTGCGTGAAGCTGTCGTTCACCAGCACGATGTTGCCAGCCGCATCGGTAATGCAGATGCCATCGCGGCTGCCGCGCAGGATGGTCAGGGCCAGCTGCAGTTCGTTATCGACCGGGCCGCGTTGGTGAACCAGGGCCTGATGGTGGCGCAATGCGGATTTGAGGGCCATCGGCAAGCGCAGCAAGGCTGCGTCCAGCAGGTAGTCGGCAGCGCCCTGCCAGATCGCCTGGCTGGCCAGATCAGGTTCGTCCTGCTCGGCGTTAGCCGGACACAGCATGACCAGCGGCACGGCAACGGGGTGGCGTTGCACGCGCTGCAGAATGCTCAGGCCGGCCGGTGCCGGGTTGGCCGGAAAATCACCCAGGGCATGCAGGGCGCACAGGATGCAGTCTGTTGCGCGGTTGTCGAGGGCCGCATCGAGTTCTTCAATGCGATTGATCGGCGCGAGGTTGAAAGCCTGCCCCGAGGCGTGCAGTACCGCACTGACCGCATCGTAGAGCGGCGGATCGGTGTCGATGAAGATGACGTGAATGGGTTGGGCGGGTTTCATGGACGCATCCCGTACAGCCTCTCTGCACCTTGTTCTGCGGAGGGTGTGCCTGAAGAGGCCCTCTGGGGGCGGGTCTCTGGCATGCTCACGAACAAGATTGAGCGGATCCGAACGTTCCCTCCTTTGCAAAAAGAGGGCGAGGGAGGATTGGGTTTCGTGTAAGTGGCGCGCCTGGCTACCGTGTCTGGCTGAGACGCGGTAAACCCACCCCCCCTCAGTCCCTCTTTTGCAAAGGGGGCCGCCGCCCTGTGGCAGGGTTTCGGGCGATGGTTGAGGGGCGTTTCGTTCATGTTTACACCCGCACGCAGACGATCAGATGACGGCCGTAGGAGCGTTCGTAATCGCGGATCTGTTTGATCAGCAGTTCGTCGAGCACGTATTCGGTGGCCAGCAGGAGCATGCCTTCCGGGCTGTGCAGGTCGCGCGAGAGGACCATGCCGACCTCCAGTGCGTCGCCTGTGATGCGTTTTTCCAGCACGGGCTTTTTCGGGGCGCGCCCGACCAGTGCGCCGAAGGCTTCGACCACGGCCGGGTCGTAGCGGAAGCGGCTGCCTTCGAGGACCCAGCCCTTGGCTTCGTCCACGGTCATGCGTTTGGGGCTCAGGGTGCCGAGCTGGGCAGCGTCGTAATCGTTGGCCAGAGCCAGGATGCGCGCGCCCAGCGGGATCTTGTCGCCGGCCAGACCGTCCGGAAAACCTTTGCCGTCCCAGCGTTCGTGGTGGCTGCGGATGATGTCGGCGACGCCGCGCATGTCGGGCATGGACATCAGCGCGGCCGCACCGTTGAGTGGGTGCTTGCGGGCAATGCCGATTTCGTCAGCACTCATGTGAGTGAAAGGTTTGGTAAGCAGGGCGTCCGGGTAGCCGATCTTGCCAATGTCGTGGAGCAGGCCGGCAAGCAGGATTTCGTGGATCTGCGCTGGCGGGATCTGCATTTTTTCGGCCAGGTGGCGGGCTACGTCGGCAACCCGGCGGCTGTGGCCGGCCAGTGCCGGGCCGCGCATTTCGATCAGGTTGGAGAGCACCTGGACCGAATTGAAGAAGGTCTTCTTGAGCTTCTCCATCGCCAGCGAGACTTCCTGATGGGCGATGTTCAGTTCTTCGGTGCGCACGCGCACCTTGTCTTCAAGCGTGGCGTTGAGTTCGCGCAGCGCTTCGTTCTGGTGGTGGGTAAGGGCTTCGAGGCGGCTCTTTTCGCGTTGCAGGCCGGCAAGTTCGAGGGCCTGATGCAGGGTTTTGAGGAGTTCCTCGTCGTCCCAGGGCTTGGAGATGTAGCGGTAGATGCCACCTTCATTGATGGCGGAAATGGCGGAACTGACCTCGGCATAACCGGTGAGCAGCAGGCGTAGCGTGGCTGGCCAGCGCTCGCGCGCTTGTGCCAGCAGCTCGGCGCCCGTCATGCCGGGCATGCGCATGTCGGAGACGATCAGGTCGACGGCCTCGGCTTCAAGCAGGGTCAGCGCTTCGGCGCCGGAGTTGGCTGTCAGTACCGTGTAGCCGGCCGGGCGCAGCAGGCGACGCAGCGAGCTGAGCACGTTCGGCTCGTCGTCGACCAGCAGGATGACGGGAGCTTCGCTGAAACCGGGCGGGAAGGTGGATGGGGTGTCAGTCATGGGGCTCACCCTGAGGGGTGGGATGTTGGAGCGGCCACTGGCCGCGAATCGGTTTTTGTGGGAGCGACGTCCTCGTCGCGAAAGGCTTCGCGACGAGGACGTCGCTCCCACAGGCTCGGCGGACGTTCGGAGCGTGATGCTTGAAGACCCCCATCCAGCGGTCTTCTCCAGCCTGCCTGCTTGTAGAGGTCGGCAGGGAGCGGCTCTTCAGGGGGCTCGTCATTTTGCCACCTCGCCGGGTTTGATCGGCAGGCTGATGCGCACGGTGCTGCCTTTGCCCGGAGAGCTGTCGATCTCGATGTTGCCGCCGTGGCGCTGGATCGTGCCGTAGGCCACCGACAGGCCGAGGCCGGTGCCGGCCCCGATGGTCTTGGTGGTGAAGAAGGGGTCGAAGATGTGCGGCATGGCTTCCGGGACGATGCCGCAGCCGGTATCGGTGATTTCGATGATGGCATTGTCCTGTTCGCGATGGGTGCTGATGCTGATCGTGCCGCGCTCGCCAATCGCTTGGGCGGCGTTGAGCAGCACGCTCATCAGCACCTGGTTGATCTCGGAGGCGAGGCAGAAGACGTGGGGAATTTCGCCGTAGTCGCGCAGCAGTTCGCAGCGCCCGTTGAATTCGCGGCTAAGCACATCCAGCGTGCTTTCCAGGCAGTGGTGCAGGTCGATTTCGGACCATTGGTATTCGTTGCCCTCGCGCGAGAAATCCTTGAGGCTCTTGACGATTTTGCGCACGCGTTCGACGCCCTGGCGTGATTCGCAGAGCAGATCTTGTACATCATCGCGCAGGTAGCGGAAGTCGATGGATTGCTTGAGCAGCGTGAGTGCTTCGCACTTTGCTACAGGAATATAGCCGTCCTGCTCCAGACGCTCATAGTGGTCGACCAGACGTAGCAGGGCCTGGACGTGCTTTTCCAGACTGTTCAGATTCGATGAGACGAAGCCGATGGGGTTGTTGATTTCGTGGGCCATGCCAGCGGCAAGCTGACCGACGGAGGCGAGCTTCTCGTTCTGCAGCAGTTGGCCGTGGGCTTTATCCAGACGCAGGTTGAGGGCGTCCAGATCCTGAAAGGCCTTGAGTAGTTTGGCCTGACTATTTTTGCGTTCGGCGATGTCGCGAAACACCACGATGGCGCCGGGGGCGGGCTCGCTGAGCGGGTTGGCGGTGATTTCCACATCCAGAGGCGATCCATTCTTGTGCCAGAACACGTCTTCGATGAAGCAGAAGGCGCCACCGCGATGCAGCCAGGAAAACGGGCTTTCGTTAACCGGGTAGGGTGTGCCATCACGATGCCGGGATTGCAGGTGCGCGTGCAGACTCTGGCCGACCAGTTCGGCATTGCTGTAGCCGAGCAGGTAGCGCGCGGCGCGGTTGCTGTAGGTGATGGTATGGCAGGCATCCAGCACCAGCACGCCTTCGCTGAGGGTGTCGAGCAACAGATCCGTGAAGACCGGGGTTTGCGGGCTGTTGTTCATGGCAACTGCTCCTCGTTCGTCGCGGGGCGCATGTGTTCGACCATTTCGAGGAATGTGCGGGCGCGGGTTTCGCCGAAGCGGGTGACCAGATGAGTCAGGGCACTGGCCATGGCGGCCTGGAATGGCGCGTGATCAGGACTGTCGATCTGCATGCCGAAGCCGCGCAGGGCTTCGAGTTGCGCCGCTTGCTGCGAGCGAATTTTTTCGCGCATGGTGGTCGCTGCGTTCGTGGATTCCTCGCTGAGGATCTGCTGGTGTTCGATGCTGAGGGCTTCGAAATGCTGGCGGTTGATCAACTGCAGCATGCCGCCGTAGCTGTAGTCGATGAGGCTCAGATAGCGTTGGTTTTCGTAGATCTTGTAGGCGTGAATGACCGCAATGGGATTTTCCTGCCCATCGACCAGGCCTTGACGCATCACCGAGGCGAGCTGGGAAAACTCGACGATGACCGGCACGCAACCGAGGGCCAGCATGGCTTCCTGATACTGCGGGATCGGCGGTACGCGGATGCGCAGCCCGCGCAGGTCGTCCGGGTGCAGGATCGGGCGCGCATTGTTGCTGATCTGGCGAAAGCCCCATTCCCAGCTGGAAAGACGGTGCAGGCCGCGTTGCAGCAGATCGGGCATGGCCCAGTCGGCGAAAGGGCCATTGAGAACGCGATCCGCATGGGCCAGGTCGTCGAAGACGAAGGGCATGCAGGTGAGGGAGAATTTCGGCAGCAGTTCGCCGAGGCGATCAAAGGGAACAAGGGCCATGTCGACTTCACCCTGCGTCAGCATTTGCAGCATGGCCGGGATGCTGCCCAGCGTGCCGCCGGGGATGTCGGTGATGTTGAGCAGGCCACCGCTGCGTCGGGCAACGCGTTCGGTAAACTGCTTGATGGCAATGCGGGTGGCGGGATCATCGCCGGTGTGGTGAGCCAGCAGCAGGGTTTTGAAAGAGCTCATGATGGTTTTGCCTCGTCGGTGGCTGAGGTGTCGAGCTGCGGGTCGGGCTGGGTGATGGGCAGGGTCACTCTGAACGTGGTGCCTTCGCCGGGTGTGGAGCAGACTTCGATCTTGCCGTGGTGTTTCTGGACGATGCCGTAGGACAAGGACAAGCCCAGACCGGTGCCTTTGCCAACCGGTTTGGTGGTGAAGAAGGGGTCGAAAATGCGGCCCATGACTTCCGGGCTCATGCCGCAGCCATCGTCGCTGATCGCGATCCAGACCTGCTCGGCCGTTGCTCCGGTGCTGATGCGGATGCTGCCGCGAACATCACTCTTGATGGCGTGCGCCGCATTGACCAGCAGGTTCATGAAGACCTGGTTGAGCTGCGAGGGCAGGCATTGCACTTGGGGCAGTACGCCGAATTCGCGGATGACGTCGGCCTTGTATTTGATTTCGTTGTTGACCACGTTGAGCGTGGATTCCAGTCCGCGCTGCAGGTCAGTCCATTGCCAGTCGGCACTGGCATCGACGTGCGAGAAATCTTTCAGATCCTGAACGATCTTGCGCACGCGCTCGATGCCTTCGCGCGATTCGCGCATCAGGTCGAGCAGGTCGCCCTTGAGGTAATCCAGATCGATCTTCTGGCGCAGGCTGGCGATCGCCGTGCGCAGCTCAGGCTTGCTGATCTCGGGCTCGGCCTCTACATAGGCGTCGAGGAGCTTGAGCAGGTCGGCAAGATAGGTTTGCAGCGTGCCGAAGTTGGAGAAAACATAGCCGATGGGGTTGTTGATTTCGTGCGCCACGCCCGCCGCCAGCTGGCCGATGGAGGCGAGTTTTTCGTTCTGTACCAGATGTTGCTGGCTTTGCACGAGGCGATCCTGGGTTTCGTGCAGTTGCTGGTTCAGCGCCGTCACTTCCATCAGGTGTTGCTGCATCTCGCCTTCGATCAGCTCACGCCGGGTGATGTCGACTTCCAGTGCGGCTTTGGCTTCGCGCAATTCGCGGGTGCGTTCGGTGACCAATTGCTCAGCGGCTTCGCGGGCGTTACGCAATTCTTCTTCGGCCGCTTTGCGATCAGTGATGTCGATCAGGGTTTCGATGGCACCGATGATGGCGCCGCTGGCATCACGCAGCGGGGTGGCGGCCACATGCATCCAGCGCGCCGGATTGTTGTCACGCGCTGTGACATACAGTTCGGCCTCAAAGGCACCTTCAGCGGCCGGGGATTTCCACAGGCGGTCGCTGAATTTCTGACGCAAGCCTTCCTCGTCAACCGGGTTCATGACCCAGTCGGCCAGCAACTGGCCTTTGCCTAAGCCCAGGGCGCTGCCGGCGTCGTCGCTGCCGATCAGATCGTTGGCGGAGATGGTTGTGATGACTTCGCAGGCGCGGTTCCAGTGGGTAACGCAGTGATCTTTGTCGAGCACAAAAGTGCCGACCGGATAGCCTTCGATAATTTCGGTGAGCAATTGCAGCATCGAGGCTTCGGCGCCCTCGGCGCGCATGCGCGAGGTAACGTCGATGCAGGTGGCAATCTGGACGGTGCGGTCTTCGAAAGCGCTGGGCTTCATGCTGACTTCAAACCAGCGATCCGTACCGTCAGGCATGGGCCAGGGCAAGGCGTCGGCCCAGCTCTGGCCTAGCGTGAAGTCGATCCAGGCTTCGCCGCCCAGTTCGCGCAGGGTCTTGGCTTGCAGTTCGCGCAGGCTTTGTTTGACGATGCGCGAGAAGGGCGCGTTGGCATACAGGATGGTTTCGCCGTCGATGACGAGCACCCCGACCTCGACCAGATCGAGGAGCAGGAAGCTTTGCCAGCCGAGCGGATCGAGGCCTTTCAGCATGATTCAGCTTTCGGGAAGATCGCGATGAGCTGGCCCTGAGCTGAGTGCGAGAGGGCCTGCAGTTGCACGCTGTGGGAGTGTCCGTTCAGCATCAGGCTGCCGCGCGCCGGCGCCGGGGCTTCAAGCAGGGCGACAATTTCGACGGGCAGCATGGCTGTGGCCGGTCTGCACAGAACCAGTTTGCCTTCGAACAGTTTCAGTGCGGCCTGGTTGGCAAACATCAGCAGGCCCGAGCCATCGACGCCCAGCAAGGCAATTGGCAAATCGTGCACGATGGTCTGCAGATTCAGCAGGGCGCTTTGGGCAAATTCGGCGCGCTCGGCCAGTTGTTCATTGGCTTTGGCGAGCTCCGCATTCACTTCGATCAGCATGTTTTGAAGCATGCGGTTCTCGTCTTGCACCCATTTGTGCTGCAAAGCTTCCTTGATCGACAGACGCAGCAGTTCGTCGTCCCAAGGCTTGGTGAGAAATTTATAAACCGCCCCCTCGTTGATCGCGGCGGTGACGCTTTCCAGATCGGTGTAGCCGGAGAGGATCATGCGCACGCTGTCCGGGCTCAGTTCCTGTGCCTTTTTCAGGAATACGGTGCCGACCATGTTCGGCATGCGCTGGTCGGAGATGATGACGTCGACCGTCTCGGTCGCCAGAATGTCCAGCCCGGCTTGCCCGCTTCCGGCGGTGAGAATGGTGTAAGCGTCCTTGCGCAGCAGTCGGCGCAGGGAGGCGAGGATGTTTTCCTCGTCATCCACCAGAAGCACGATGTTGGGCTTGATCTCGATGCTGGCGTTGCCCGGGCCTTGAATGGTTTCCATGGAGTCCTCTCATTTGCAGAGCCGGGTGGTGTTGCAAGTGGAAAGGGCGCTGCCGGCGTGGCAGGAAAAATGCCCTCCAGAGCTTATCGGCACTTGAGGCGGGGACTTGATTGGCGATTACACGGCTGAAAGGGCGGGGGCGTTGCGCCGGGCCAAGGCCTGTGCCTTGGAGAGGCGCTCTCAGCGGGTCTCTTGGGGTAGGGTGCTTGAACGGGCAAGCGGGGCGCGGCTCTGCGAGGTGTGACGATTTCGTAGCCCGACAGAAGCAAAGCGCAGTCCGGGGCTGGTGGTGGCAGCGGGCGGGTTTATGTGGAAGTCCTGGGGCTTGCTGCGAGCCGGCGCTTAGTCGCCGAGCAGGCGGAAATCTGCTTCGTTCAGCACGCGCCAGCTTCCGGCAATCCGGCCTTCAAGCGGGGCAAAGCGTTGCTTGTAATTCATCTTGGCGCTGTCACGGATCCAGTAGCCCAGATACAGCCAGGGGCGGCCGATCTGTTTGCAGGCTTCGATCTGCCACAGCACGTTGTAGGTGCCGTAGGCCGCGCCGGGCATGTCCGGGTCGTAGAAGGTGTAAACGCTGGAGAGACCGTCCGGCAGGCAGTCGATGATCGAGACCATGCGCAGCACGCCGTCTTCGCGGAAGGCGACGAGCCGTGTATCGACCTGGCTTTCGAGCAGAAAATGGGTGTATTGCTCGCGCCCGTCCTGATCCATGCCGCCGCCAGCGTGGCGGGCGTGCTGGTAGCGGCGATACAGAGCGTAGTGCTCGTCGGAGAATTCCAGAGGGTGTTCTTCGGCGACCAGATTGGCGTGTTTGCGCCAGGCGCGGGTCTGGCTGCGCGAGGGTTTGAATTGGGTCACCGGCACGCGCACCGGCACGCAGGCATGGCAGGCGTCGCAATACGGCCGGTAGGTGTAGACGCCGCTGCGACGGAAACCGCCACGCACCAGTTCGCCATACAGCAGAGTGTCGATCAGATGGCCGGGCGTGGCCACTTGCGAGCGCGCGACGTGCGCGGGCAGATAGGAGCACTCGTAGGGCGCGGTGGCGTAAAACTGCAGCAGCGAGTAGGGAAGGTCTTGCAACTGCGACATCAGATACTCCAGTTTGCCCGGGCGAAATCCGCCGGCCATTTGCCGGCAACGGCGTCCTGCGTCCATTCCTTGAGGCCTGTGACAAATTCTTGCCGAGGCATTTCCTGTCCGCCCAGCGAGGCCAGATGGGCCGTGCTCATCTGGCAGTCGAGTATGGCGAAATTCTCGCGCGTCAGCAGCCGCACCAGATGGGCAAAAGCGATCTTGGAGGCGTCGGTGGCGCGGTGAAACATGGATTCGCCAAAGAAGGCGCGCCCAATCGCCACGCCATACAGGCCGCCGACCAGTTCGCCATCAATCCAGGTTTCGACACTGTGCGCCCAGCCCAGTTCGTGCAGGGCGCAGTAGGCTTCGCGCATCTCATCGACAATCCAGGTGCCGTCGGCGTAGCTGCGCGGGGCGGCGCAGGCGGCCATGACGGCCGGAAAGGCGCTGTCACAGCGGATCTCGAAGGCCCCCCGACGCAGAGTCTTGCGTAGTGAGCCTGTCAGGCGGGCCTGCTCGGGGATGACCACCATGCGCGGGTCTGGGCTCCACCACAGGATCGGATCGCCCTGCGAGAACCACGGAAAAATCCCCTGCCGGTAGGCCGCAAGGATCCATTCCGGCGCCAGTTGTCCACCTGCCGCAAGCAAGCCGTTCGGATCGCGCAGGGCTTTGTGCGTCGGCGGAAAGGCGGGGTGGTCGGGTGGCAGGCAGGGGATCATTGTTGGGGACTGGGGACTTTGGGGCTCTGTTTTCCGTAGGTGCGACTTCAGTCGCACACCGGGCGTGGAGGCCGACTGAAGTCGGCCCTACGGGAATGTGGTTTCGATTCTCGCTCAGCTATTGATCCGTACCCACCAGCGGCGCCAGAACAGGGCGGTGATCAGCGCCAGGGCAGCTGCCACAATCATCATCACGACCAGCACCCAGCCATCTTGCCGATCCAGCCACGGGATGTAGCGGAAGTTCATGCCGAAGAATCCGGTGAGCAGCGTGGCCGGAGCGAAAACAGTGGTCACTACGGTGAGCATGCGCACCTCGGCATTCAGGCGGTTGCTGACCGACGACAGATAGATGTCGAGGAGGCCGCTGATCAACTCGCGCAGGGAGTCGAGTTGTTCAATTACATGTACGGTGTGGTCATACACGTCACGAAAGTACAGCTGGGTCTCGCTCGATAGCAGCCCGCCCGGCATGCGCTGTACGCTGTTGAGCACTTCGCGCAGTGGCCATACGGCGCGGCGGATTTCCAGGGCTTCGTGCTTGAAATGGTTGATCTCTTCGATACTGTGGAGATCGGTGCCGCTGAGTAGCTTGTCTTCCAGATCTTCCACGTCATCGCTCATGGCTTCGACAACTACGAAATATTGGTCGACCACTGCATCGATCAGGGCGTGGAGCAGACCGTCCGGGCCGGCGGCGCGCAGATTGCCGATGCGCTTGCGCAGGCGGTTGCGGATCGGATCGAAAAGGCCGGACGAGCGTTCCTGAAAGCTCAGGACAAAATCCTTGCCCAGAATCAGGCTGATCTGATCAGAGGAGGCGTCGTGCAGGCTTTGGTCATAGCGAAAGCTGCGCAGTACGATGAAGCTGTAGTGTCCGTATTCGTCGAGCTTGGGGCGCTGGCGGGTGTTGGCAATGTCTTCGAGCACCAGCGGGTGCAGGTCGAAGCGGCGGCCGATCTCCTCCATGACCTGTGGTTCATGTACGCCATGCACATTTAACCAGATCATGGCGTGCTCACGCTTGTGCTGGCGCGAGGCTTCGAGCGTGTCGAAAGTGATCTCGCGCAAGTCTTCTGCGTCGTAATCGAAGAGGCTGAAGCTGGTTTGATCGACTTTGATCTCGCCCACATGGATGATGCTGCCGGGGGCTTGTCCAGCCTTGGGAGCGTATGCCGTACGGCGGCGTCTGGCCTTGCGTTCAGGAGCTTTGTGCATAGCGTCATCCAGAAATGAGTAGACCACAGTATCATGCTGGCCTGCAGCCCCGCTGGCATCAGGGGAATTGCGCCGATTTTACAAGGAAGACCACGCGTGATCAGAAATTGATGATCGCTGTGGCGGCAACGCAAGGGGTGTGGATGTCAACGGGGTGCTGCAAAACCCCTTTGCTTTGAACCACACCTTTTGCTGGATGCAAATCATTAATGGAGAACAGAGAATGTCACTAGTTATAGGGGTGCCCAGGGAAGTTTTTGCCGGGGAGAAACGCGTCGCGACTGTTCCCGATGTCGTAGAAAAGCTGATCAAACTGGGTTTCAAGCTGACAGTTGAATCGGGCGCCGGCGATCTGGCGAACTTCAGCGATGACGCTTACCGTGCAGCCGGTGCCGAGATTGCCGAGAGCGCAGCGAAGCTGTGGTCTGGCGCCGACATCGTTTTCAAGGTACGCGGCCCGAGTGATGAAGAAGTCGGCTTGATGCGCGAAGGCGGTACGCTGATTTCCTTCATCTGGCCTGCCCAGAACCCCGAGTTGATGCAGAAGCTCGCCGCCAAGAAAGTCACCGTGCTGGCCATCGACGCATTGCCGCGTCAATTGAGCCGTGCCCAGAAAATGGATGCGCTGACCTCGCAAGCTGGCGTGGCGGGTTATCGTGCCGTGATCGAGGCTGCGAATGGTTTCGGCCGCTTCTTCAATGGCCAGATCACCGCTGCCGGCAAGGTGCCGCCGGCCAAGGTCTTCATCGCTGGCGCCGGTGTGGCCGGTCTGGCTGCCATCGGTACAGCAGCCGGTCTGGGTGCCATCGTGCGCGCCAACGATACGCGCGCCGAAGTGGCTGATCAGGTCAAGTCGTTGGGCGGCGAGTTCGTCAAGGTCGAATACGAGGAAGAAGGCTCGGGCGGTGGCGGTTACGCCAAAGTCATGTCCGAGGGCTTCATGCAAGCCCAGCGCGAGATGTATGCCAAGCAGGCCCGCGAAGTGGACATCATCATCACTACCGCGCTGATTCCCGGCAAGCCCGCTCCGAAGCTCATCACCGCCGAAATGGTGCAGAGCATGAAGCCCGGCAGCGTCATCGTCGACATGGCTGCCGAACAGGGCGGCAACTGCGAATTGACCGAACCCGGCCAGGCTGTGGTCAAACATGGCGTGACCATCATCGGCTATACCGATCTGGTCAGTCGCCTGTCCCGCCAGTCCTCGACGCTTTACGCAAGCAACCTGTTCCGTCTGACGGAAGAGCTGTGCAAGACCAAGGACGGCCTCATCAACGTCAACATGGAAGACGACGCCATTCGCGGCCTGACGGTCATCAAGGACGGCGAGATCACCTGGCCGGCGCCTGCGCTCAAAGCCCCTGTAGCGGCAGCCAGGCCGGCCGCAGCTGCACCGGTCGTGAAGAAGGCGTCGGGTCATGGTCACGGCGGCGGTGGCGAACCGATGTCCCATCAGAAAATGGCCGTCATGTTCGGGATTGCGGGTGTGCTGTTCTGGCTGATTGGTGCCAACGCACCGGCAGCCTTCCTCGGCCACTTCACGGTGTTCGTGCTGGCCTGCTTCGTCGGCTATATGGTGGTGTGGAACGTGAAGCCGGCCCTGCATACGCCGCTGATGAGCGTGACCAATGCGGTCAGCAGCATCATCGCGATCGGCGCCTTGGTGCAGATCGCTCCGCCGGTGTCGGACAGCCTGCTTTCGGGCGTCTCGCGTCCTGACGAAGTGATCCGCTGGCTCGCTATCGGCTCCATCGTGCTGGCCACCATCAATATGTTCGGCGGCTTCGCCGTGACCCAGCGCATGCTGGCGATGTTCCGCAAGTAAGGGGAAGAAATAACATGTCTGCAAGTCTGGCTACAGTCTCCTATCTCGGAGCAACTATTCTTTTCATCCTGTGTCTGGGCGGTTTGTCCAACCAGGAAACCGCGCTTCGCGGCAACCTCTACGGCATGATCGGCATGGCGATTGCCGTGCTGGCCACGGTATTTGGCCCGCGCGTGGCGTCTATCGGCCTGCCGTGGATCATTGGCGCCATGGTGGTTGGTGGTGTGATCGGTGTGTATCTGGCGCGCGTCGTCAAAATGACGCAAATGCCCGAGTTGGTGGCCTTCATGCACAGCATGGTCGGTCTGGCTGCCTGTCTGGTTGGTTTTGCCAGCTACATCGACACGTCCATCACTCTCACCGGTGCGGAAAAATCCATCCACGAAATCGAGATTTACATCGGCATCCTGATTGGCGCCGTGACCTTCTCGGGTTCAGTGATCGCCTTTGGCAAGCTGTCCGGCAAAATCGGCGGCAAGCCCTTGTTGCTGCCGGGCCGTCACCTGCTCAACCTGATCGGCCTCTTGGTCGTCATCTACTTCGGCTACGCCTTCCTGCAGGCCGAAACCGTCTCTGCCGGCATGATCCCGCTGATCGTGATGACCGCGATTGCGCTGCTTTTTGGTATCCACATGGTGATGGCTATCGGCGGTGCCGACATGCCGGTCGTGGTCTCGATGCTCAATAGCTACTCCGGCTGGGCTGCTGCAGCGACCGGCTTCATGCTCTCCAACGATCTGCTGATCGTGACCGGTGCGCTGGTTGGCTCCAGTGGTGCGATTCTGTCGTACATCATGTGCTCGGCGATGAACCGCAATTTCATCAGCGTAATTGCCGGTGGTTTCGGTTCTGACGGTGGCACGCCCGCACCCAAGGCAGCTGGCGGCAGCGCTGAACCTGTCGGTGAGGTGAGCCCGATCCTGGCCGCTGAAACCACTGAACTGCTGCGCGAAGCCAAGAGTGTGGTCATCGTTCCGGGCTATGGCATGGCCGTGGCACAAGCTCAGCACACCGTCTTCGAGATCACTCGCCACCTGCGCGAAAAAGGCGTGAACGTGCGCTTCGCCATCCACCCGGTGGCAGGCCGCATGCCGGGCCACATGAACGTGTTGCTGGCCGAAGCCAAGGTGCCTTACGACATCGTGATGGAAATGGACGAGATCAACGACGACTTCCCGGAGACCGATGTGGTCATGGTGATTGGCGCCAACGACATCGTGAACCCGGCCGCGCAGGAAGACCCGAGCAGCCCCATCGCCGGCATGCCGGTGCTGGAAGTGTGGAAGGCCAAGACCTCGATCGTGATGAAGCGTTCGATGGCTTCGGGCTACGCCGGCGTCGACAATCCGTTGTTCTACAAGGACAACAACCGCATGCTGTTTGGCGATGCCAAAAAGATGCTGGATGAGGTGTTGACTGCTTTGAAATCTTGATTCGCGGTTGATTGATCAACAGAAAGCCGACTTCGTGTCGGCTTTCTGCTTTTGGATGACTGCTTTGATGGCATGCCTGTAGCGCCGCTCGCCGCCGCAGGCGGCACCCCGGCGAGCCGCGCCTGTATTGGCGTTGCAGCACCCCCGCCCAAAGAGCCAATGCGGGCGCGGCTGTGCAGGGATGCCCTCTCAGTCCTCAGCACTCATTGCTCAGTCCTCCGCCGCAGGCGGCCGACCTCACCCGCCCAGCTGCTTCAACACATTCCTCACCTTGCTCGCGCGCTCGGCCAGGGTGTCGGCGGTGATGTTGATGGTGAGCTTGTCCTGCCCGGCGAGCTTCCAGTTCCGGTTGTTCTGGATCAGCTTGATGATGGTGATCGGCTCGATCGGCGGGTTCGGCTCGAATTGCAGGTGGATGCGCGATTCGCTGGCGTCGATCTTGATGATGCCCAGCGGCTTGGCGGCGACGCGCAGCTTGTGGGTTTCCATCAGCGCCAGGGTTTGCGCCGGCATCTCGCCGAAGCGGTCGATCAGCTCTTCCTGGATGCCCAGCAGCTCGTCGCCGTCCTCGCAGTTGGCCATGCGTTTGTACAGTGTCAGGCGTTCCTGGATGTCCGGGCAATACTTGTCTGGCAGCAGCGCCGGGCTATGCAGGTTGATTTCGGAGGCCACGTCCAGCGGTTGCGCCAGATCGACTTCCTTGCCTGATTGCAATGCCTTGACGGCGCGCTTGAGCATCTCGGAATACAGCGAGAAGCCGATCTGCATGATCTCGCCGGATTGTGAATCACCCAGCACTTCGCCGGCGCCGCGAATTTCCAGGTCGTGCATCGCGAGATAGAAGCCCGAGCCCAGCTCGTCCATCATGGCAATCGCTTCGAGGCGTTTCTGCGCGTTGGCGGTGGGCTTGGTGGTGTCGGTCAGCAGGTAGGCGTAGGCCTGATGGTGCGAGCGCCCGACGCGGCCGCGCAACTGGTGCAACTGCGCGAGGCCGAAGCGATCCGCCCGGTTGATGACAATGGTGTTGGCGGTCGGGATGTTGATGCCGGTTTCGATGATGGTCGTGCACAGCAGCAGGTTGGCGCGCTGGGCGGTGAAGTCCTTCATCACGCGTTCCAGCTCGCGCTCGTTCATCTGGCCGTGGCCGACGACGATGCGTGCCTCGGGCAGCAACTCGGTCAGCGAGTTGCGCATGTTCTCGATGGTGTCGACTTCGTTGTGCAGGAAGTAGACCTGCCCGCCGCGCTTGAATTCGCGCAGCACGGCTTCGCGGATCACGCCCTTGCTATAGCTCTGCACGAAGGTCTTGATGGCCAGACGCTTCTGCGGTGCGGTGGCGATGATCGAGAATTCGCGCAGGCCTTCCATGGCCATGCCCAGCGTGCGCGGAATCGGCGTGGCGGTCAGGGTCAGGATGTCGACCTCGCTGCGCATGGATTTCAGTGCCTCTTTCTGACGTACGCCGAAACGGTGTTCCTCGTCGATCACGACCAGACCGAGGCGCTTGAGCACCACGTCTTTCTGCAGCAGGCGGTGGGTGCCGATCAGGATGTCGATCTTGCCTTCGGCAGCCAGCTTGAGCGCCTCGGTTTGCTCAGCCGCAGTGCGGAAGCGCGACAGCTCGGCGATCTTCACCGGCCAGTCGGCAAAGCGATCCGAGAAGGTCTGGAAATGCTGCTCGGCGAGCAGGGTCGTCGGGCACAGCACGACGACCTGTTTGCCATCATTAATCGCGATGAAGGCGGCGCGCAGCGCGACTTCGGTCTTGCCGAAGCCCACGTCGCCGCACACCAGCCGGTCCATCGGCCGGCCGCTGCGCATGTCCTCGACTACCGCGTTGATCGCGGCGAGCTGGTCCGGCGTTTCCTCGAAGCCGAAGCCCTCGGCGAAGGCGTCCAGATCGTGCTGCTTGAAATCGAATTTGTGACCGGGGCGCGCCGCGCGTTTGGCGTACAAGGCGAGCAGCTCGACGGCCGTGTCGCGCACCTGTTGCGCGGCCTTGCGCTTGGCCTTTTCCCACTGGCCGGAGCCGAGCTTGTGCAGGCCGATGGTTTCCGGATCGGCGCCGGCATAGCGCGTGATCAGGTGCAGCTGGGAGACGGGCACGTAGAGCTTGGTGTCCTCGGCGTATTCCAGATGCAAAAATTCCGTATCGCCTTCGCCCAGATCCATGTGAACGAGGCCGTGATAGCGGCCGATGCCGTGGCTGCTGTGCACCACCGGGTCGCCGATCTTGAGCTCGGACAGATCCTTGAGGAAGCCTTCGACCGAACTCTTGCGCGCATCGCGGCCACGCCCGCGCGGGCGTACCTGCGAGGCGTAAAGCTCGTTCTCGGTGAGGATCGCGATGTTCGCGCTGGGCAGCACGAAGCCGGCATTCAACGGGCCGACGGCCAGCGCCAGCTTAGCGTCGCTGGCCATGAAGCCGGCCAGATCGGCACTCGCCGCCGGGCGCAATTCGTACTCGGCAAAGTAATCGCTGATCGTCTGCGCCCGCCCGGCGGACTCGGCCAGCAGCAGCACGCGCCAGGGGAAGTTGGCGAGGAAGTGCTTGAGGCGATGCAGCGGGTCGGTCGCTTTGCGCTCGACCGAGAGGTCGGGCAGGGGCGCGGTGGGCGTTGACATTCCCTCGCCCGCCTGCGGGAGAGGGTGGCCCGCAGGGCCGGGAGAGGGCGCCGTGTCGCCCGAAGCCCTCTCCCCCAGTCCCTCTCCCGCAGGCGGGAGAGGGGGGCGTTCAGCGGCTTCGCCGGGAGCAGAGATGGCCATACGCGGCAATTCCTTGGCCGCGACAAAGAAAGCCTCGGCTGGCAGGAAGAGTTGCTCCGGCGCCAGCAGCGGCCGTGCGCGGTCGCCGGACATCAGCTTGTAGCGGTTGCGGGCCTCGGCCCAGAAGGCCTCTATGGCGGCCGGTACGTCCTGGTGCGTGACCAGCAGCACCTTTTTCGGCAGGTAATCGAACAGCGTCGCCGTCTCTTCAAAAAACAGCGGCAGGTAGTACTCGATACCGGCTGAGGCGACGCCGTTGGAGATGTCCTTGTAGATCACCGATTTGGTCGGGTCGCCCTCGAAAGCCTCGCGGAAACGCGCGCGGAAGGCGCTCTTGGCCTTGTCATCCATCGGGAATTCGCGCGCCGGTAGCAGGCGGATTTCCGGCACTGGATACACCGTGCGCTGTGTGTCCGGATCGAAGGTGCGGATGGTGTCGATCTCGTCGTCGAACAGGTCGATGCGAAACGGCAACTGCGTGCCCATCGGGAACAGATCGACCAGGCCGCCGCGCACCGAGAACTCGCCGGGGCGGATCACCTGCGTGACATGTTCATAACCGGCCAGCGCCATCTGCAGCTTGAAGGCATCCAGATCGAGCGTGTCCTTGGTCTTCAGGAAGAAAGTGTAGCCCGCCATGTAGGACGGCGGCGCCATGCGATACAGCGCGGTGGAGGCCGGCGCAATGGTGATGTCCGACTCGCCCTTCTGGATCGCGTAGAGCGTGGCCAGGCGTTCCGAGATCAGATCCTGGTGCGGCGAGAAGCTGTCGTAGGGCAGGGTTTCCCAGTCCGGCAGCAGATGCACGCGCAGGCCCGGCGCTAGCCACTGCACTTCCTCGGTCAGGCGCTGCGCATCCAGCGGATTGGCCGTGATCACCAGCAGCTTCTGTCCGCTGGCGGCCAGTTGCGCCAGCGCGGCGGCGTCCGCCGAACCATGCAGGCGCGGCACATCGAAGCGCTGACCGGGCTTGGGCAGGCTGATCAGGGATAAGGGCTGAAGCGGGGAAGAGGCTGGCAAGGGGCGGGTCATGTGGTGCGGCTCGGCAAAAAAATGCATAACACCGCGCGGCGGCTGGCGGGGCGAATGGCCCCGAGGCTGGCGTGCGGTGGAAAGGAAAATCAGGGGCGGATTATAACGGCTGAAGCCTTGTGGCTAGGGTTTCAAGGTGAAGCAAGGGCGTTTGAATTTCAGCGGGTTCGGACGGGAATAATGAGCAGCCTGAAGAACCATATGGGGCGGGCTTGTGCGAGCAGGGAGGCTGGAGAGGGCCGGTGGGGGCGCTTGTGTGGCTGTCAGTGAGTGCCCCGTTGTGAAGGGCATAAAAAACGGGGCATTGCCCCGTTCAAAACTGTGCTGTGTCGTATCAGGCCTTGGCTTTGCGGCGGCTGAAAGCCAAACCCACCAGACCCAGACCCATCATTGCCCAAGTCGAAGGCTCAGGTACGGCGGCGACTTCGTACTGAATCGTGCCACTGAAAATGCGCGGGCTGTAGTTCGTCGAAAAGGCATAGGCCTTGCCGTGACCTTCCAGAATCTGCAGGTCAGCATTGGCGGCGGCGACGTTGCCAACACCCGTTCCATTGGTGTATTGCGTATAGCCAGTCCCCTGGCTAGTGATGTACAAACCGGTGGTGGCATTGGCCTCCAGACCGAAATCCGCGATATCCACAAAGGTCGCGTTGCCACTGCCATTTGACGTGATGGCTGTGCTGCCCACCAAGGTCCAGGCGGAGGCGCTGTCTTGAGAGCCTACAAAGCTTCCCGACTTTTTGTAAACCTCAATAATGCTTGCGGCGGACGAGAGATTGAGATCAAAACCCGTCACCGTCAGCGCATTACTGAAGGTGACGACATCGAACATGATGCCGTTTTGGCTGTTGTTGCTGGTAAAGCCTGTTGAAAGCGCCGCGCCGTGCGCAGCTCCCATGGTTGCCAAGCTCAGAATGGCAGCAAAGAAACGAAAATATTTGTTCACGGTAATTCCTCTCTGTCGAATATTTATGAGTGTTGAAGCAGGCCTTCTTTTTTGAGGCTCTAGCAAACACTATCAGAAACCCATTTGGTGTTGTTGCGGTGCGGTATTTGTTTTTTATTCTGACTGTGACAGAGTTGGCGCTGCGGCAAAAACTCTTTCTGAATATGCAAATCGACAAGTTGTTCCGGTGTGCGAGTCCTTGTTTTAACCATGATTTATGCTGAGGTTTTTTGGCCGCGGTAGATTCTCTGCAATCCCGGAATGACATGGGGGCGATAAGTCTTTGGGCTGACGAGTGCTGGAAAGCGCAGCTTGGTCGTCCGTTGGTCTGCCAATCTGGTGGGTGACGACACTTATCCTTGCAATGAGCGTTTCTGTCGACCATGTTTCGAAGGCTGCACAAAATATGCGTGCGGCAACAGCAACCCGTAGATGTTGTATTCATTCCAGTCAAAAACCAGGAGACAAATCCATGTTCAGGTCATTGTTATCAGGGGCGCTGTTGGCGCTGCTCAGTACGACTGCCGTTGCGGCCAACCGGCCGGCGGGCTTTACCACGATCTGCACCGAGGGCAAGACCTGCTCGGTGAGTGCCGCCAGCAATGTCGCATTCGGGCGTGCAGATAAATTCTTCTACAAGACGCTGTCCGGCAGTTTTGCCTGCGCCGAGGCGACGTTTGGCGGACGTGTGGCAGGCGGCACCAATGAATGTTCGGTCAAGTCCGGCAGTTCTTCGTCGAGCAGCTCCTCGTCGTCGTCGAGTTCGTCGAGTTCTTCGAGCAGCTCGTCCTCAAGCTCCTCAAGCAGTTCGTCGTCCAGTTCGTCGAGTAGCTCTTCTTCGAGCAGCTCTTCCAGCTCATCGGGTGGCAGCGCACTCAATCCGGTTGACGGATTTGCCGGTGCGTCGGCATTTGGACTGAGCACAACCACCGGCGGTGTGGGCGGGCGGGCCGTGAAGGTCAGCAATCTGACTGATCTGAAGACGCTGACCGATAGCAACGAGAAACTCATCGTTCTGATCAATGGTGTGATCGACATGCAGGGCATGGTGCCGCTGCGCTCCGACAAGACCATTGTCGGCCTGCCCGGCAGCAAGCTGACGAATGGGGGCTTCGAAATTTACAAGCGGCAGAACATCATCATCCGCAACGTGTATTTCGAAGGTGCGCCGGACGACACGCTGAAGATCAACCAGAACACGCACCACGTCTGGGTGGATCACTGCACATTCTCTGACGGTGATGTGTATCCGGACGGCAAGGAGCATGACGGTCTCTTCGATATCACGCGCCAGACCTCGCACATCACGATCAGCTACAGCCATTTCAAGAATCACAGCAAGACCATGCTGATTGGTCACAGCGACGGCGCCAGTACGGATGCGGGCTTCCTGAAAACGTCCATTCACCACAACTGGTTCCAGACGGATCAGCGTCATCCGCGTGTGCGTTTTGGCGAGGTGCACGTTTATAACAATTTCTACGATGGCAACAAGATCTACGGCATTGCTTCAACCATGGAAGCGGACGTGTTGGTCGAGGGAAATTACTTCAAGAATGTTCTCTATCCGGCCTATGTGGGTTATGCGGAATCCGGCCCCGGCGATCTGGTTCAGCGCAATAACATTCTGGATGGCTCAGGCGGACTCCAGACGCGCGGCTCAGCTTTCGATCCGGCCAGTTATTACGTCTACGCCGTCGAAAATCCGGCAGGTATTCCGGTCAAGGTGATGGCTAACGCGGGCTTTGGCAAGATTGATCCGTGGGCCGCAGCAGGTGTAGCGCCGTTCTGAGATTCGCGAGTTTGATCGGATGAAAAGGCCCGGAACTGGCTGTTCCGGGCTTTTTTTGCGTGCATGCCTGAAGCGCCGCAGCGGGCGGGCTTTTGCAAGCAGCCTGCCGGTACAGGCCCGTCCGCTGCGGCTGTGCAGACAGTGCCATTTCAGGGCAGTAATGCGCGCTTCAGCTGCGCCTTGCTCATTTGGTAACGCCCTTTCACGCCGCGCTGGCGGGCTTCGTTGTGGAGTTGCGCCAGGGTGCGTCCGTCAGGGCCGGTATGGGAGCGCTGACCGCCGCGCTGGCCGGACGAAATGTCATTGATCGACGATGCGCTGACGTGTTCGGCTTCACCGTGGCGTGCGCGTTCCTTGTTGACGGTGCGGGCGGCGATGTCTTCGGCGAGTTTTTCGGTCTCGCCACGCGCCAGCAGACTGTCTTTGATGTGCGCGTATTGGCGCACACGTTGCGGGTTCCATGAGCTTTGAGGCATGAGGACTCCTTTTTTTTCTGCTGCTGAACGCCGGAGCGCAGGCGCTTGAATCCGACAAGCGCCTGTGGCCTTGGATTGCTGGATCAGAGGGGAGGCACGCCGCGGCGTTCGGACAGTGTTTGCGTTTGATATTGCGGGGTGTCTTCGTCGTCAAAGGCCGCTCGCGTGCCGTAGAAGGCGTGAATGCCTTCGGCCCAGGTCGTGTCTGCCATGTTGGGCCATTTGTCCTTGTCGAAGCCGGGGGCGTTTTGCAGACGATCCTTGTCGACATTTAGCACGAAACGCTTGTTTTCGGTGTCGAGGATCAGGGCCTGCCAGGGCACGGCAAAGAGCTTCTCGCCCACGCCCATGAAACCGCCGAAGGAGAGCACGGCATAGCTGATTTTGCCGGTGCGCATGTTCAGCATGATTTCCTTGATGTCGCCCAGATCTTCTGCTTTCTCGTTGTAAACATCATTGCCCTGGAGTGTGTTGGCGCCCATCAGCTCGGGGCCGGGGCCGCGCGAGTTGTCGGAGGCGAATTCACTGCCTGGCGGGAGTTTGTACATGCCGTAAGGGTCACGATCTTCGTAGCTCATGGTGGTGTCCATTCATGAAATTGTTTCGGGTAGATCAGGGCGCCGGTCTTGATGGGCGGCGCTGTCTGGCGCAGAGGCGTGCCGTCAGCCGCAAAGATAAGGAATCACGAGGATGGGTTCGGTGCGTTTGGGCACACAGGCACGGTGTGCCTGTGTTGTCTGCCGCACCGAGTACGAAACTTGGCGAGCGTACGGTGGTGGCGTCAGGCCGGTGATTCCACCGGCCCATACGCCATCAGGAGATAGTCATGAGCCACGGATCGAAACACCGCCAACCCGCCCCCGGTCAGACGGATGCAGCCCTCGCCACGCCCGAGGAAGTCATCAAGCAAAAACAGGCCGCAGAGCAGCGCGAGGTGGCCGGACGCCATAAAAATGACGGGCAAAAACATCACAAAGGCGCGCGCTGAGGCAACCTATACTGAAGCAGAGCCAAGCGTCGCCCCTGACGCCACTGAAGGAGAAGAACATGTCGATGCCCATTGCAGCCAGTAATCAAGCCCAATCATCCGAAGCGCGCAGTTCGGATGCGGCCCCGAAGCCGAGTGCAGCTGCGCAGGCCCGTGCCCAGCAGAACGCGGCGATTGTGCAGGCCTCGGCCGATGTGGCGATCAGCTCCGGCAATGACTCGCTGGCACTGCTTTACAAGACCGCCATCGACAGCATCAACGAGAATCTGAAGGCGGAGTTCGGCGATAACGCGCTGCAGGCTGCGATGAGTCAGGACAACACGCCGGATGGAACGGCGGGGCGCATCGTGTCGCTGTCTACAGGCTTCTTCGAGGCTTTCAAGGCGCAGCACGCTGGCGAAGACGAGGCGGAAGTGCTGAAGAATTTCATGGCCACGATCCGCAGCGGTTTTGAGCGGGGCTTTCAGGAGGCGAGCGATATCCTGCAGAGTCTGAACGTGCTCAACGGCGATATCGCCAGCAACATCGACAAGACCTACGAGTTGGTGTTACAGGGCTATGCGGATTTCGAGGCGGCGCAGAGCAACTCCAATTCGCAATAGAACCGATACTTTGTCGACTTCGTCTTGCCGTGCTACAGCACTGTCTGCGGCTCGTCTTCGTGTCTCGTTTCTATTGCGAATTGGAATAAGGGGGCGCGCACAGGCGCTGCCTGTAGAACCGCTTTCAGTTTGAGTCTTCAGCAGGCATTGCTGGAGAGGCAGGCGGGGAGAGGCTCTTCGAGAGATGCAAAAAAGGCGGCCCGCAGGTCGCCTTTTTTGCAATCAAACTGATCAATTGGCCGAAAATTTCTTCGGGGCAATTTCCTGGATGATCTTCCAGCCGGCGCTTTCGCGTTTGAGCAGGAGGCGCTTGGCGACGTCGTCGTTGAAATCAGATGATCGATAGCGTTGCTTGAAATTCACCTCGCAGCTGTCGGTACTGATTTGCTTGACTTCGAGCTCCTTGAGTTCGACCGAGATGCTGTCCTTGTCCAGACGCTGGGCGCGGAAGCTGCGCCAGTCTTCACGATCCGCGCGGGTCAGGGGCTGGAAGTTGTTGGAGTAGTAGCCCATGTATTTCTTCAGATCCTTGGCGCTCCAGGCGGCAGCCCAGTCCTTGGCGGCGAATTCGCATTGGGCGGGCAGGGTGACAGGGGCGGTCGGTGCGGGCAGGGGCGGTGATTTCAGGGTCGGGCGGCCAGCCATGGCGCCTTCCAGATCCAGATTGAACGGCGCCGGCATGTCCGGGCTGCACTGGGCAACCGTGTCTTGCGGATCGCCATCTTCAGTGTCGGGTGCTTCGCTGATGGCCGGAGCCAGGCCGAGGCCGGGCAGCAGACGGTGGGTGACGGTGAGCACCTGATACTGGGCCTGCTTCAGATCGAATTCGGCATTGGTGTAGGCGCGGCGGGCCTGGAAGAGTTCGTTTTCGGTGTCGAGCAGATCCAGCAGGGTGCGCTGGCCGATGTCGAATTGCTGGCGATAGGCGTCGCGAGCCTTTTCCGTGGAGAGCAGATGCTGATTGAGCAGGCGCAGTTGTTCGCGCAGTTTGCGCACATTGCTGGCGGCAATCGTGGTGGTCTGGCGGATGTCGCGGCAGGATTTTTCGCGCGCATCGATGGCGGCGTTGTATTGCTCGACAGACTGACCGATGCGGGCATTGTCGGCGCCGCCACGGTACAGGTTGTAGTTCATGACGATCTGGGCCATGTCGCTGCGGTAGTTGCCGTCAACGCCGGAGCGGTTGCGTTCAACGCCGCTGGAGGCCCGGAATTCCACTGTGGGGGAATTGGCGGCGCGGCGTACATCGGTCTGGGCGCGGGCGGCACGCAGGTTCGACACGGCAGCCATGAAGCCGGGGTTGTTGCGCAGGGCTTCGGTGAGCACCTGTTTGTCTTCAGGCATGTTTTTGGTCAGATCCGGCGCTTCGGTCAGCACCGGCGGAGCTTCACCGACGACGCGTTCAAAGCGGGCGCCGACGTCATGCAGATTGCTGGTGTCGGTGAGCCAGTTGGACTGAGCCAGGGCGAGGCGGCCACCAGCTTGTTCCAGATCGACGCGACGGCCGACGCCGGCTTGTACGCGCGAGTTGATCTGGTCGTACAGCTCTTTGTGGATGGCCCAGTTTTCCTTGGCCAGATTGGATTGCTGTCGGTAGCGCTGCACGTCCAGATAGGCGCGGGCGGCTTCGTAGGCAATGTCGTCGGCAGTGTTCAGCAGTTCGTAATAACGCGTGGCCTTGGCGAAGCCCAGACGTTTGATGTCGCCGCGCGTGGCACCACCGTCAAACAGCAGCTGGCGCAGTTGCAGGGCGGCGCCGGGGTGATTGAAGTAGTTGCTGGTGCCGGGCGCTGGGTCGTAACGCTCGCGGCCGGCATAGGCCTCCAGATCCAGACGGGGGCGCAGGCCACCGCGGGCGGCTTGCTGCTCGAAGCTGGAGGCGTTGTATTCGTGCATGCGCAACTGGACATCGGGGCTGCGGGCCAGCGCGCGTTCGGTCACCTCATTGAGGGTCGCGGCCTGCAGGTTGCTGCCGATCAGGGCCAGAGAGAGTGCAAGAATTTTGGTGGCGTGCATTTTGATCCTGTTCCAGACAAACCATGTCGACATGGTCGGGGTTCAGTGCTGCGTTATGGAGCCGATATTCATTCAGGGGGGCAAGCAGGCGGCAATTCTATTCTGGCCATGTGTGTTTGTCCTAGGTCAAAGATCACGAACGGCGTCGAAATGAACCCAACAAGCAACTACATCACGTTTTCTGGCTGAAAGATGCATGGCATGAAGCGCTGGCGCTGGAAAAATCTCTGCCTCCACTCACGACTGGGGGCCTTGGCGCTGCTGCTGGGCGTGACCTTGGCCGTCGCTGCGGTTGATGTTGATCGCATGTTGCTGAGCATCACGGGGCGCTATGGCGAAAAGGGAGGCCAGAATTTCCGCGAGTGGCGCGAGATGCTGGGGCAGGCCGGTGCGCTGCCTGAGGCAGACAAATTGCGGCGGGTGAACGAGTTTTTCGGTCGGCACATTCGTTTCCAGAGTGATCAGCAGGTGTGGAAAGTGGTGGATTACTGGGCGACGCCGCTGGAATCGCTGGGGCAGGGGGCGGGCGATTGCGAGGATTATGTGATCGCCAAGTATTTCAGCCTGATTGAACTGGGGGTCGAGCGCAGCAAGCTGCGCTGGATCTATGTGGTAGCGACTCTTGGCACGCCGGGTAACGGGGTGACGGAGCCCCACATGGTGCTCGGTTACTATGCGACGCCGGGGGCCGAGCCGCTGGTGCTCGACAATCTGACCTCCAGCATCCTGCCGGCTTCGCGCCGCCCGGATCTGGCGCCGGTCTTCAGTTTTAACAGTGACGGCATCTGGAAGCAGGGGGCCGGTACGAAGTCGGGGTCGGTGGATCAGCTGTCGCTGTGGCGCGGCCTGATGCAAAAAATGAAGGATGATGGCTATGAGCCGTGAAACGTATTCGCACGGGCGCCTTGGGCGCCGGGAGGAACTGACATGTCCCTGTTAACCCGCCTGTGGTTGAGTGTGCTGGTGGCGATGCTGCTGGCGCTGACGACCAGCTTTGCGCTGAGCGTGCTGACTGCGCGCAACTATCTGGCCCAGCAGCTGTATGCGCAGGCCAGTGACAGTGCGGCTTCGCTGGCTTTGTCGATGTCGCAGCAAAGCAAGAATGCGGCGATGCGCGAGTTGCTGGTGAGCGCGCTGTTTGATTCCGGTCACTTCGAATCCATCACTTATCGCAATATCGAGGGCAAGGTGGAAGTCGAGCGCAAGACCGGCGCCCCGGCTTCGACCGCGCCGGCCTGGTTCGTGGCCATGGTGCCGCTGGACGCTGCGCCGGGTGAAGCGATGGTGTCGGATGGCTGGACGCAGGCTGGCAAGGTGGAGGTGTTGGCAAGCGCGCGTTATGCCTATGCCGAGCTGTGGAGCGGTACGATCAAACTGGCAATCGTCCAGGGCGGGATCGGCGTGCTGCTCTGCATAGCACTGGCCTTGCTGATGCGCTGGACGCAGAAGCCGCTGCGCGCGATTGTCGAGCAGGCAGTGGCGATCGGTTTTCGCCGCTTCGTGATGCTGCCCGAGCCGAACGTGCCGGAGCTGCGCGTGGTGGGGCGGGCGATGAATTCGATGGTCGGCCGGGTGCAGGCCATGTTTGCCGAGCAGGCGGCGCGCATCGAGCAATTACGCAACGACGCCAATCGGGATGCGCTGACCCGTATGCCCAACCGCAGCCTGTTCATGGGCAGCCTGCGCGAGGCGTTGCATGACGAACAGGCCGCGCCCGGCGGTGCGCTGGTAGTGGCGCGGGTGCTGGATCTGGCCGGGCTGAACCGGCGCATCGGGCGCGAACGCACCGACATGATGATCCAGGCCTGCGCCAGCATGCTGGACGAGCACGTGAAAAAGTATGACGAGACGGCGACCATCGCGCGTCTGAACGGCGCCGAGTTTGGCATCCTGCTGCCGGAGCTGGATGCGCAGGGTGCACTGCGCGTGGGCGAAGCCTTGCTGCAGGAATTCGAGCGCATGTACCGGCAGGACTATTTCGACCGCGAACAGCCCGCCGCCATTGGCTGGACGCTGTATCGGCGCGGCGAAGATCTGGGCGGCGCGATGCTGCGCCTGGATGCCTGCCTGATGCAGGCCGAATCCGTCCTGCCACCCTTGGCAGGGAATGCCGGTGAGACGCCGCATATGGCCGCGCGCAGCGACGACTGGCGCAGCCGTATCGAAATGGCGCTGGCGAGTCGCGCCTTCCGGCTGGTGTTTTTCCCGGTCGTGCGGGTGGATGGCTCTACGCTGCACCGCGAAGCCATGTTGCGTATGGTCGATGCCGAAGGCGCCTTGATCAACGCGGGCCAGTTCATGCCGGCGGCCTGCCGTCTGGGCATGACGGGGCAGCTTGATTTGCTGACGCTTGAGTTGGCCATGACGCATCTGGATGAAGAGGCGGGCGATATCGCCGTCAATCTGTCGCCGCTGTCCTTGAGCGATCCGGCCTTCCTGCCGGGCGTGCAGGCCATTCTGGACAATGCCGGACGGCGTGCGCCACGCCTGTGGGCGGAGCTGTCCGAACGCGGGATTGCCGAAAACGGCGGGCTCGACGAGCTGGTCGATTTCGCAGCCGTGCTGAGTCAGCATGGCTGCAAGCTGGGGATCGAACATTTCGGTCGCCACTTTGCCGCGATGCCAAGGTTGCATGCTTTGAGTGTGGATTACCTGAAGCTGGATGGCGCCTTCGTGGCCGAGATCGAGCAGAACGAAGGCAATCAGCGCTTCGTCAAGGCGGTGGTCGATGTGGCGCGCAGCCTGGATATCCAGGTGATTGCCGAGCGCGTGGCCAGCGAAGACGAATGGCAGGCTTTGGCCTCGCTCGGCGTGGCGGGCGTGACCGGCCCGGCGGTGACGGCGCGACTGGGGTGATTTTCGCGAGTCGCGAGTCGCGAGTCGCAAGTCGGCCCGACAGCCCTTGAGGGGAGAGGATTGGGGAGAGGGTGGCGCACGAGCCGAAGCGTGAATCGGTGGCTGTTCTGGTTTTCGCAGGGCCGACCCTTCGGCAAGCTCAGGAGAGCCTTCAGTCGGCCGCCCACGCGTGGTGTGCGACTGAAGTCGCACCTACGGTGGCTGATCGCTCCGCTTGGATTGGATCATTCCCGCGCTCCGGACGAGAACGATTAAGCGTTTGGCGGGGAGCCTGTCGAGGGCCTGAAAATTTGGTGCCTGAAGAGCCTCCATGGGCGGACCTCTTCAGGTATGCCTTGTGTAGATCAATACTGGGCGAGGCTTTTCAGCCATGCCACTCTTGATGGGCCTTTCGCTTTTTGACTGTGATGTAAGAGCTTCTCCTACAAGGCTTTTGCCGCCGGCAAACATTGCCGGAAACTCCTGCCGAATTGCCGTGTTTTCCCCCGTTTGTTCCTGCGCTGGGATGCGTATTGACCAGCCAATAATGCAAGCGTGAAAGGTCCCTTTGGATGACCTTTCCTCAGGCAAGACAGGAAGCGGAGGCTCGGATCATGGTCAAGGTTAATCGGTATGTCGGCAAAACAGCGCGTGAGGCGCTGGCGGCGGTGAAGGCGGAACTCGGTCCGGACGCAGTGGTGCTGTCCAATCGCGCAGTGGAGGGCGGCATCGAGATCGTCGCGATCCCCGCGGACCAGATGGGTGAGCTCTCCGCCACCGTGCGTGAAGCGCGTACGCCGGCCCCGGTGGCCGTTCCGCAGCCTGTGCGTCCAGCGCCGACGGCCCGGCCCGCCAGCCGGCCTGCCGAGGATGACGATTTCACAGTGACTCTGGGCCAGCACATTGCCCGCATGGCCCGTGATGCGCAGCCCGCGATGCCCGCGCGTGCCAAGCCCACGCCACAGTTCGAACAGCGTCTGGAAATCCGTCCGCAGCATGAAGCGGAAGGCAGCCAGATGAGCGTGCGCAGCTTCAATCCGCCGCGCGTGCAATCCAATGGCGAGCCCTATCCCGAGTCCAGGCCTGAACCCAGGCAGACTGCGGCGCCCGCAGCGCGTCAAGCGGCGCCGTCCCGTCCGGCCGCAGCCCCTGCACCGGCAGCACGCGACGCGCACATTGAGGCGCTGGAAGCCTCGAATGCGCGTCTGGCCGATGAGCTTGGCTCGATCAAGGGTATGCTGGAACGCCAGTTGGCGGGCTTTGCCTGGAGCGAAATTTCACGCAACGCGCCGGCCCGCACCCAGATGATGAGCGAGCTGCTGGAAGCAGGTTTTTCCGCCCAGATGGCACGCAGCCTGACCGAAGAACTGGCCGGTGATCTGGCCCCGGCTGAGGCTCGGAATGCGGTCAAGAGCCGCCTGAATCGGCAGCTGAAACTGATCGATAGTGATGCAGATATCATCGAGCGCGGCGGCGTCTATGCGATTGTCGGGCCTACCGGAGTGGGCAAGACGACCACCGCCGCCAAGCTGGCAGCGCGCTGCGTGGTGCGCCACGGGGCGGACAAGCTGGCCCTGATTACCACGGACGGATACCGGATCGGCGCGCACGAGCAACTGCGCATCTATGGCCGGATTCTGGGCGTGACCGTGCATGTGGTGCGCGACGCCTCCGATCTGCGCCAGACCCTGCAGGATCTGCGCGGCAAGCACATGGTGTTGATCGACACGGTGGGCATGTGCCAGCGTGACCAGATGGTGCTGGAGCAATCCTCGATGTTGACGGCCGCAGGTTGCGTGCGTCGCCTGCTGGTGCTGAACGCCACTTCACGGGGTGATACCCTTGATGACGTGGTGCGTGCTTACGATGGCCCGGATCTTGCGGGATGCATCCTGAGCAAGGTGGATGAAGCCGCTTCGCTGGCGCCGGTACTGGATGTGGCGTTGCGCAAGGAGCTGCAGGTGTATTACGTGGCCAACGGGCAGCGGGTGCCGGAAGATCTGCACCTGCCCAATCGCAGCTACCTGATCCACCGGGCCTTGCGGGAACTGGGGGCTGATTCGGCTTTCAAGCTGGATTCAGCTGAGGCCTGTTTGCTCATGGCCGGTCAGCAGGCCGGTGGTCATGGAGCCGCACAGGCGGCAATGCGGGGAGCGCGCTAATGGATCAAGTCATGATGGATCGCAGTGCAATGGATCAGGCGGAGGGCTTGCGCCGCCTGTTTCGTGCCGCACCACCGGAAATGCTGGCAGTGCTGCCGTGTGGAACGGTGACGACACCTTGGGTGGCGAGCCAGTTGCGGGCGCGTGCCTTGGCGGGTCGGCAGGTGCTGGCGCTGGACGAATGGCAGGCCTGCGGCAATCTGGCCGATTGTCTGGGCGCGTCGCCGCGCTTTGATTTGCTGCAGGCCGTCGAAGGGCAGGTGGGGGAAGCGCAGTGCGTGCTGGAAGTGATGCCTGGGTTGCGCCTGGCGCAGGTCGGCCGGCTGGTGCGGGCGCTGGGCAGCGAACGGGTCATCACACAGCGGACCCTGGCGCAACTGCAGGGTTTGCAGGCCGGGTGCGACGAGTGGTTGCTGCTGGCGCAAGCGGGCGAAATGCAGACCTTGTCACCGCTCTTGCTGGCCGCACCGCGTCTGGCGTTGGTGGTCGATGCGCAGCCGAAGTCGGTGACGACGGCCTGGGCAAGTCTCCGTCGCGTGGCGCGCGAGGTGCCGCAGATGGCTTTCTCGATCTGCCATGCCGGTGAATACGATGCGCAGACTGAAGCGGTGTTGAGCAGCTTTTGCAAACTGGCGGCCAGTCGTCTGGGCGTGCAGGTCGAGCAGATTGGCAGTCTGGGCGAGGCGCTGGCAATGGGCAGCGACGCACGGACGGCTCTTGCAACTTTCATGCAGCGTCTGCTTCAGGTTTGCCGCAATCCTGCCGCTAAGCCTTTTGAAACCCGCTTTCCGGCTAGCCCGGCGAGCGTTCGGCTGAGCGTGCCTTAAAGTTGAAATAGAAGCCGGCAGACCTGCCTGTTCGAAGCGTCGGCGGCGGGCCGCAGCGCGAGAATGAAAACACTGCCCTGAGTCACGAAAGCTTCGGGCGGATCGCAGACCAGAAAAAAGAGAGATCACCATGTACAACGCAGCTGGAACACTCGATAAAGACCAGCTCATCACGCGCTACGCGCCGCTGGTCAAGCGCATTGCCTACCATCTGATGGCCAAACTGCCTGCCAGCGTGCAGGTGGACGACATCATCCAGAACGGCATGCTCGGCTTGCTGGACGCGATTACGCGCTATGAGGAAGGCTTGGGAGCGCAGTTTGAAACCTACGCCGTGCAACGTATCCGTGGCGCCATGCTCGATGGCCTGCGTGAAAACGACTGGCTGCCGCGCAGCCTGCGCCGTGAAATGCGCCGTATCGAAGGTGCCGTGCACACTCTGGAGCAACAGCACGGGCGTCAGCCGACCGAGCGCGAGCTGGCCAAGGTGCTGGACATGGAGCTGGGCGATTATCAGAAAATGTTGCAGGAGGCGCGCGGGTATCAGCTGGTGTACTTCGAGGATTTTGGTGACGATGATGATGACGACTTCCTTGAGCGTCACATGATCGGCGAAGCCAAGGATCCACTCTCCCTGCTTGAGGATCAGCACATGCGCAACACACTGATTCAGTCCATTGAGGATTTGCCTGAGCGCGAAAAAATGGTGATGGGTCTCTATTACGAAGAGGACATGAATTTGCGCGAGATCGGCGAGGTGCTGGGGGTGTCGGAATCTCGTGTGTGCCAGCTGCATAGCCAGGCGATTGCCCGTTTGCGTTCGCGCATCTCGGGTGGGCGCGAGGCAACGGCGCGTCGGCGTCCGCAGCGCGCGACAGCGGCCTGAGTGGTGAGCTGGGCGCACCGGGGAGAGATTGAATGCAGATGATCAGCATTGCTGGTTTGCTCATCGGCTTCCTGTCCATCGTTCTCGGGCAGGTGCTTGAAGGCGGGCATATCGGCTCGCTGGTGCAGCCCACGGCATTTCTGATCGTGATGGGCGGCACCGTTGGAGCCGTGATGGTTCAATCCCCCTGGCGCACTTTCAAGCAAGGTCTGCAAATGGCCAGTTGGGCGTTCAAACCGCCCGTTCCACGGGGTGAAGACATCATTGCAGATGTCGTTTCCTGGGGGGGGGTGGCACGTCGGGAAGGTTTGCTGGCCCTTGAGGCGCGCATTGATGCGCAGCCCGATCCCTTTGTGCGCAAGGGCTTGCAACTGCTGGTTGATGGCCTGGAGCCGGATCGTATCCGCGAGGTGATGGAGGTCGAAATCAGCGTGTGGGAAGCGGATATGAAACAGTCGGCCAAGGTCTGGGAGGCGGCTGGCGGCTATGCGCCCACCGTCGGTATTCTTGGCGCCGTGCTGGGTCTGATTCACGTGATGGAGAACCTTTCCGAGCCCTCCAAACTCGGCGCCGGGATTGCCGTGGCTTTTGTGGCCACGATCTATGGCGTGGGATCGGCCAACCTGATTTTCCTGCCTCTGGCCAAGAAGCTTCAGACCACGATTGCGCAGCTCGTACTGGTTCGCGAAATGGTCATTGATGGCTTGATCGGCATTGCCCACGGCGATAACCCGCGCCTGATCGAGAGCCGCCTGCAGAGTTACGTGCTCTGATTTCAGATGTTTGCGGAGAGCAGGCTGAAGAGCCTTGCTGCGCTTGCCTCTCTGCGATGCCTGCCTGCGCAGCGAGTGTCCGTGCGGCTCTTCAGGCAGCTTCGATTCTGAGCATTTGCCCGCGCGGCTGTGCAGCACGTCACATTGAGCTGAGAATTGTCAGGACATTTTGGCGTATTGCGGGTTACCCTGATCCCCTTTCCGTTTTTCGTCCTTTGCCACGATGAGTATCAAGTTTCGCCCCGCCCAACTCGGCGACATTCCCGCTATTGCCGCATTGCTTGCCAACCTGTTTGCTATCGAGCAGGATTTCACGCCTGATCCGGCCCGTCAGCTTGCCGGCCTCAAGCTGATGCTGCCGCGTGAAGACATCCTGATGTGGGTGGCCGAGGAGATGCTGGAGGAAGAGTCGAAAATCGTCGGATTCTGTTCGGTGCAGACCCTGATCTCTACCGCTGAGGGCAGCGTGGTTGGGCTGATTGAGGATGTAGTCGTGCCCGTTGAATGGCGTGGCGCTGGTATCGGCCGTCAGTTGCTGGAAGGCGCGGAGGCCTGGGCGCGCCGCCGCGGTTGCTCCCGTCTGCAACTGCTTGCCGACGAGGGCAATCTACCCGCGCTGGCCTTTTACGAGCGCCAGGGCTGGCAGAGGACCAGCCTGCACAACTGGCGCCGGATGCTCAGGGACTGAGCTGCAGGCGACTCAGCCTGGCGCTGCGCTTGCGCGCTTGCTTCGGCCGCTGCTTACACCGCGCTCCAGATCAGTTTGATGCCGGTGAGCAGCAAAAAAATGTAGCTCAGGCGGTAGAACAGCTTCTCGTCAATGCGCTTGTGCAGCCAGATCCCCAGATACACGCCGATAGGCGCGAGGGGCGCCAGCACCAGCGCCGTGCCGAGGTTGCGTGCGTCCAGCAGGCCAAGCTCGGCGTAGGGAATCAGCTTGGTGTAATTGACCAGCGCGAAATACAGCGTCAGGTTGGCCACCAGCACGGTCTTGTCGAGCTGTTTGGGCAGCAGGTAGATCATGATGGGCGGCCCGCCAGCGTGCGCCAGCGTGCTGGTAAAACCCGACAAGCCCGACCACCAGCCGGCGCGCAGGGCTTCCGGCAGGCGCGACGTGTCCTTGAGCTGCAGGCCGGCCAGGCGCTGCAACGCGAACAGAATCGCCAGCACCCCGATCATCTGCTCCACCGTATGCGGCGAGAGCTGGCGAAACAGCAGCCAGCCGATGAAGATGCCCGCCAGCGCGCCGGGCATCAGGCGGCGCAGCAACTTGAAATCCCAGTGCGGGTGATAGCTCCAGCTCCCCACCAGATCCATCAGACACAAAATCGGCAGCATCACGCTGGCCGCCTGCGGCACCGGAATCGCCAGCGCCATCAGCGGCACCGCCAGCACGCCGAGGCCGCCCGCGAAGCCGCCCTTGGAAATGCCGGCGAGGAGCACCGCAGGCACGGCAGCGGCATAGAACAGCGGGTTGGTGATGATGTCCATGATTGCGTCAGGAGCTGCGGGTAGGCCAGGATTGTCTGGCTTACGGGCGTATCGCGCCAGCAGAAACTGGTGGGATGCTCTCTCACGCAGGCGTTTTGAAACGATTAATCAAAAGCAAAACGATATCGGGAAACAGTGTGTGGGAGTTAGTAAACGCCTTGTTCAATCCGGGCGTGGATCAGTCCGCCGGACGATACTTTTTGACCAAAGTATCTATGCATATAGAAGTCAGCATTGAGAATCGCACAGGCTCGAATGAATGCAGTGCGGGGGTCTGATACTGGCTCGTGAGCAACACATTTCAGTGCCAAGCATTTGTCTTTGACGTGAGGTGACTCGAAAGTTAGAACGCTATTGTCTCGGGCTACTACTGTGTGAGCGAACTCATTTCGAATTTCTCTGAGGATGTGTAGATCGGAAGCTATTACCTTGCTGCACATCCCAAGCAGCCGTGCCAAATCGATTTTGGATGACAGAGTGGCGAGTGGTCCGCTGCGGCCAAAAAGTCTATCCCAGGCTTTCTTGTCTTCTTCGAGGAATGATTTGATTGCTGCCTGCATTTCCTCCTCAACCCACGCGACTCCGACGATGGCTGCGCCACGATCTGTTTGATCGTTCAACTCTGAAGTAAGCGTCATCTCTCTTTTCAGGGCCTTATCGGTAAGTTCAAAGGTATTGGGCATTTTTATTGTTGTTTCTTAAATGATTTAAATGCAAGAGTTTGTGTATTTTTGGAATGGCTTTTAAGGCGTTACGTTCTTATGTCGGAGTCCGAAGAGCCGCATCCAGCCTTGTTCTTCAAGTAGGCTTTAGCATCACCAACTTGATGTGTTCATGCTCGACCGGGCGCAGCGTCACCTGTTGGTAACGGATCAAACCACGCTTGGGGTGCTGGAAACCGCGCTCACCGCCTTGACGTTCTAGCACGTCGTGTTGTTTCCAGAACTGAGCGAAATCCGGACTGGCGGCGGAGAGTTCATCGACGAGGCGGAGCAGGGCGGGTTCGTCCAGCCGGGTGCGGCAGTCGGCGCGGAATTCGGCGGTGATGCGGCGCGCACGGATCTCCCAGTCGGCGAGGAAGGTGCGGGTCTCCGGGCGCAGGAAGACGAAGCGCAGCATGTTGGGCGGCGGGGCGTTGGCATCAAGCGGCTGGTCGAGCCAGCCGGTGAAGAGTTCGGCGGCGGCGGGGTTCCAGCCGAGGATGTCCCAGTAGCGGCCCATCAGGTAGGCGGGTACGCCGATGTCGGCGAGCAGGGTGCTCAAGAGCGGCGCTGCATCATCGTCTTCAGGCAGGCTGGCCTGCGGGTCGCGCCGGTCGGCCATCTCGAAGAGGTAGGCGCGCTCGCTGCGGGTCAGCTTGAGGCTGCGGGCCATGCGGTCCAGCACCTCGGCCGAGACATTCACCTCGCGCCCTTGCTCGATCCAGGTGTACCAGGTTGGGCTGATGCCGACGAGCTGGGCCATCTCCTCGCGGCGCAGGCCGGCGGTGCGGCGGCGGCTGCCGCTGGCAAAGCCGAAGTCGGCAGGCTGGCTGCGCGCACGCAGCACCTGCATGAACTCTCCAAGTTCCTTGCGACGGGTGTCCATATTAAAAAACTTGGAGATTGGAGATCTCTTTGGCAAGAGTTGAAAGATCTGGAAACAAAGATGAACGTTTTATCCCTGCGACAGAAAGGTCTGATCGAATCTTGTTGTAAGCACTTTCTGGAATAAGCACTCTGGCAAGAAATTCACCGCTGTCTGGATGCGTTTCTAATGGTATTCGTTGATCGTGGATCGTGTAATTTCCAAGCTGCGCCGCCATTCGCCTATCTGTTCGTGGGGCCAAGACTGAAATCGCGTGGCGATCCGAATCGTTGTTACTCGTAGTGAATGCGGCTTTTACGGAGGGGGCAACGTAGTTGTCGGTTAAGAACGGAATGTAGGGGGTTCGCGCAACGATCTGGTTTAGTTTTCCTGGATTTAGCATCCAGATGGCAGCTTGGGCGGAGTCTTGATTTTCGTCCATGACTGCAAAGAAGGACGCAACCAATAAGGATTCTGTCCAGTCGAGCAACCGAGTGGGGAGTCCATAGTGCTGCATGAGAGGCAGCCATCCAACATAGTCCGTATGCTCTGGGCAGTTGGGTGCTATCGATGGTGCTGAAAGTCTAAATAGATTTGCGAATTGAGATTCAAGAATTGCATCTTTTCTAAATGCCGATGGTGTAAGCCCCCAGTTGCTGTCCGCATGTCCTCTGAACCACGCTTGGCTTCGTTCCATACGAGCTTCGACGGAGTGGGCCGCCTCAATCAGGTCTGCCAGAGAATGAGCTTCACCAATTTCGTACATGATGTGTCCTTTCGAATGGAAGGATCCTGTTAGTGTTGATACTAGTATAAGTGCTTGCCTTGTTCGGGTATAGGCACAGGGCTAGTATCCGCTCCACAAACCGTGGCAAGTGCTGCGGAACCCAGATCCGCGCTGGCTTTTCAGCGCTCAGGCAAGGAGTAATCGCGCATGGCTCAGACCCTTTACGACAAGTTGTGGGATTCCCACGTTGTCCGTCAGGAAGAGGACGGTACCTGTCTTCTTTATATCGACCGTCACCTGATGCATGAAGTGACCAGCCCGCAAGCCTTTGAAGGCCTGCGTCTGGCCAACCGCAAGGCCTGGCGCAGCACTTCGATCGTGGCCGTGCCGGATCACAACACGCCGACGAATCACTGGGATCGCGATATCGAAGATCCGGTTTCGAAGCTGCAAGTCGATACGCTGGACGCGAACATCAAGGAATTCGGCTCGCTGATCTACTTCCCGTTCAAGCACAAGAACCAGGGCATCATCCACGTGATCGCCCCGGAAAACGGCGCGACGCTGCCGGGCATGACGGTGGTGTGCGGCGACAGCCACACGGCGACCCACGGCGCTTTCGGCGCCTTGGCGCACGGCATCGGCACCTCGGAAGTCGAGCACGTGCTGGCCACGCAAACGCTGATCCAGAAGAAGTCCAAGGCCATGTTGGTGAAGGTTGAAGGTCAATTGGGTTTGGGTGTAACGGCCAAGGATGTGGCGCTGGCCATCATCGGCAAGATCGGCACCGCTGGCGGTACGGGCTACTGCATCGAGTTCGCTGGTTCGGCGATCAAGGGTCTGTCGATGGAAGGCCGCATGACCGTATGCAATCTGGCGATTGAAGCCGGTGCGCGCGCTGGCATCATCGCTGCCGATGAAACGACCGTGGCGTATCTGGAAGGTCGTCTGTACGCACCGAAGGGCGCGGACTGGGACAATGCCGTCGCGTACTGGAAGACGCTGCATTCCGACGCCGATGCGACTTTCGACGCCGTCGTTGAAATGAAGGCTGAAGAGATCGAGCCGCAAGTCACCTGGGGCACGTCGCCCGAGCAGGTGTTGGCGGTGGGCGGCCGTGTGCCGAATCCGGCCAACGAGGCTGATCCGGTCAAGCGTGCCGGCATCGAGCGCGCCCTGCAATACATGGGCCTGCAAGCCGACATGCCGATCACGGATATCCAGATCGACAAGGTGTTCATCGGCTCCTGCACCAACAGCCGTATCGAAGACTTGCGCGCTGCTGCGGTGGTCGCCAAGGGCAAGAAGGTTGCCGGCAATATCACGCTGGCCATCGTCGTGCCGGGTTCCGGCATCGTCAAACGTCAGGCGGAAGAAGAGGGTCTGGACAAGATCTTCACTGAAGCCGGTTTTGAATGGCGCGAGCCGGGTTGCTCGATGTGTCTGGCCATGAACGCGGATCGTCTGAGTGCCGGCGAGCGTTGTGCCTCGACCTCGAACCGTAACTTCGAAGGTCGCCAAGGCCCCGGCGGTCGTACCCATCTGGTGAGCCCCGCCATGGCCGCAGCCGCAGCCATCGCCGGTCACTTTGTCGATATCCGCCAGGCCTGAGGAGAGAGAATATGAAAGCCTTTACCCAAATCAACGGGCTTGCGTGCCCGCTGGATCGCGCCAACGTCGATACCGACGCGATCATTCCGAAGCAGTTTCTCAAGTCGATCAAGCGCAGCGGTTTCGGCCCCTATCTGTTTGATGAGATGCGCTATACGAACTACGGCGAGCCGGGCATGGACTGCACGAATCGTCCGAAGAATCCGGATTTCGTGCTGAATCAGCCGCGTTATCAGGGCGCGCAAGTGCTGCTGGCCCGCGACAATTTCGGCTGTGGCTCATCGCGCGAACATGCGCCCTGGGCCATCGAAGACTTTGGCTTCCGCGTGATGATTGCGCCGTCGTTTGCCGATATCTTCTTCAGCAACAGCTACAAGAACGGCGTGCTGCCGATCGTGGCCTCCAGCGAGATCGTGGATCGCCTGTTCAAGGAATGCGAAGCGACTGAAGGCTATAAGCTGAATGTGGATCTGGAGGCGCAGACCGTGACGACGCCGAGTGGCTTCAGCTTCAAGTTCGATATCACCGAGCATCGCAAGCACTGCATGCTCAACGGTCTGGATGAAATCGGCCTGACGCTGGTGCATGCTGACGAAATCAAGGCTTTCGAAGCCAAGCACAAGGCGACTCAGCCCTGGCTCTTCAACGCCTGATCAACCCATACCGAAATACGAAGTGCCGGCTGATGCCGGCCTTTGTTCATGCAAAGGAAATGAAATGAAAATCTGTGTTTTGCCGGGTGACGGCATTGGTGTCGAGATCATCGCTGAAGCGGTGCGCGTGCTGGATGTGCTGAACAGCGACGGCCTCAAGATGGAGCTGGAATACGCCGAACTGGGCGGCTGCGCGGTGGATTCCACCGGCTCGCCCTATCCGGAAGCCACCCAGAAGCTGGCGCGCGCGGCTGATGCCGTGCTGCTCGGCGCCGTGGGCGGCCCGAAGTGGGATGTGCTGCCGCGTCCGCAGCGCCCGGAGCGCGGCCTGCTCGGCATCCGCAAGGATCTGAACCTGTTCGCCAACCTGCGTCCGGCTGTTCTGTATCCCGAGCTGGCGAATGCGTCTTCGTTGAAGCCTGAAGTGGTGTCAGGTCTGGATATCCTGATCGTGCGTGAGCTGACTGGCGATATCTACTTCGGCGAGCCGCGTGGCATCAGCGTGGAAGATGGCAAGCGCGTCGGTCGCAACACCATGATTTACAACGAAGACGAAATCCGCCGCATCGGCCATGTCGCGTTCAAGTCCGCCCAGAAGCGCAACAAGAAGCTGTGCTCGGTCGACAAGATGAACGTGCTGGAAACCACCCAGCTGTGGCGCGATGTGATGATTGAAATCTCGTCCGAGTACCCGGACGTGGCGCTGAGCCACATGCTGGTGGATAACGCCGCGATGCAGCTGGTGCGCGCACCGAAGCAGTTTGACGTGATGGTGACCGGCAACATCTTCGGCGACATCCTGTCGGATGAAGCTTCGATGCTGACGGGCTCGATCGGCATGCTGCCGTCCGCTTCGCTGGACGAGAACAACAAGGGTATGTACGAGCCGTGTCACGGTTCTGCACCGGACATCGCCGGCAAGGGCGTAGCCAATCCGCTTGCGACCATCTTGTCGGCGGCCATGATGCTGCGTTACAGTTTCGCTAATGAAGCGGCTGCGACCCGTATCGAAGCTGCGGTGAAGAAGGTGCTGGCTGCAGGCCTGCGCACCGGCGATATCTGGGAAGAAGGCACCAAGCGCGTCGGTACGCGCGAAATGGGCGACGCGGTCATCGCAGCGCTGTAAAACCTGTTCAGAATCTGTAGCGAGAGGCCGTTAGCGGGGCGAAGAGCAGCACAGAAACCGGAGTGTATTCAAATACATGAGGATTTCGAGCAGCACATGAGCCCCGATTACGGCTTCGCAGTAAGATTATGGATAGGTTTTAAGAACGGAAACGTGATGCAACTGACACAAAACACATTCGGGCTGGAAGCTTTCTGCGTTGCAGAGGCTTTCGCTCGCGTGTCCGTTGCCACGACCGTCACCACCACGACCAAAAAAACCACCACGGTTTAGCCCTGTCACGCCGCTATGTGTCTCCGCGGTGGCGGAGACAGGCTAAAGCGAGCGGAGGCAGTTCAGGCAAAAGGTAATCACGATGAAGAAAGTTGGATTGGTAGGCTGGCGCGGCATGGTCGGCTCGGTGCTCATGCAACGCATGCGCGAAGAAAACGATTTCGCCCTGATCGAGCCGGTGTTCTTCACCACCTCGAATGCGGGCGGTGCTGGCCCGGCTGAAAGCGGTGGCGTGGCGCTGAAGGATGCCAAGTCCATCGCCGATCTGGCGAAGATGGATGTGATCATCACCTGTCAGGGCGGTGACTACACCAACGAAGTCTTCCCGCAACTGCGCGCGGCTGGCTGGAATGGCTACTGGATTGACGCGGCATCGAGCCTGCGCATGAAGGACGAAGCGATCATCATTCTTGATCCGGTTAACAAGAACGTGATCCAGGATGGATTGGTCAAGGGTGTCAAGAATTATGTCGGCGGCAACTGCACGGTTAGCCTGATGCTGATGGCGCTGGGCGGGCTGTTCCAGAACGACATGATTGAGTGGGCCACTTCGATGACCTATCAAGCCGCGTCCGGTGCAGGTGCGCAGAACATGCGCGAGCTGATCGCGCAGATGGGCACGATTCACGCATCGGTGGCGGATCTGTTGGCTGATCCTGCTTCGGCTATTCTGGATATTGATCGCAAGGTCGCCGAAACCATGCGCTCGCCAGTCATGCCTGTGCAGAACTTCCGCGGTGTGCCGCTGGCTGGCAGCTTGATTCCCTGGATCGATGTGCCGTATGAAAACGGCCAGAGCAAGGAAGAGTGGAAGGGTGGCGCCGAGTGCAACAAGATTCTTGGCAAGCCGGCATTCCGCACCCAAGGCAGTGTGCCGATTGATGGCTTGTGCGTGCGTATCGGTGCGATGCGTTGCCATAGTCAAGCATTGACCATCAAGTTGCGTCAGGATGTGCCGCTGGATGAAATCAGCGAGATCATTGCCAAGGCGAATGACTGGGTGCGGGTGGTACCGAATGAGCGTGAACGTAGTGAGCGTGAATTGGCCCCGAACGCTGTAACCGGGCATTTACATGTGCCCGTTGGTCGCCTTCACAAGATGGCGATGGGCGGCGAATACCTTGCCGCTTTTACGGTTGGCGATCAGTTGCTGTGGGGTGCTGCCGAGCCTTTGCGGCGCATGTTGCGGATTTTGCTGGAAGCTTGAAGGCTTTGTTCATGCTTGAGTGTGATGTACGCCCTTGCAAGCTAATGATTTGATCTGTAAGGGCTTTGTTTCGGCGGCGTCGGATGCTTCGGCCCGCCGAAATTCAATTTTTCGACATAATGCATTCCTTGAATTTGTCTTTGGCGCTGGCGTGTTGGTTTTCAGTGTGAGTCAAAGGGTGTGGTGTTGTATTGCTGATACTCAGGTATTAGGTTAGCTTGCAGCCATAACTCATTGATGTTATTTTGATCTTACATCTCTAACCCTAAGAGACGGTGGCCTACAACATGCACCGCGCGTAACCGATTATGAAAACTCCGATGATTCGTAACACCCTTGTTGCAGCGATGATGTTGGCTTTTTGCGGGAGTGCTGGCGCTGCCGGGCTTGGCCGTATCAATGTCATCAGCACGCTGGGCCAACCATTGCGCGCGGAGGTTGAGCTAAACGCCTCGCCTGATGAGCTCGATAATATGGTTGCCCGAATGGCTTCGCCGGAAGCCTATAAGCGCGCCAATATCGAATATTTGGGCACCATGAGTGGTGTGAAGATGTCGATTGAGCGGCGCGGCTCTGGTGCGATCGTCAAGATCGTATCTGACAAGCCTTTCGGTGAGCCTTTTGTTGATTTGTTGATCGATTTGAACTGGGCGGGTGGTCGCCTGCAGCGGGAATACACTTTCCTGCTGGATCCTGCTGATATCTCTGGCGCCAAGCCAGTTGTTGCGGCCGCGCAGCCAGTTTCTCGTCCCCTTGAGTCCAGAGTTGAATCCCGCCCGCAGGAGTCCAAGCCTCAGCCGGCCGCTGCTGTAGTCGTCGCTCCAAGCAAGCCTGATGTGGCTCCTGTTCCTGCGCCAATTGAGCGCGGAAAGCCTTCGGTGCAGGCTGAGCGTGGTGATTACACCGTTCAGCGTGGTGACAATCTTTCGAAAATCGCCGCCGAACTCAATTCCGGCGAGGTGACACAGGAGCAGATGATCGCTGCCTTGTATCGTGCTAATTCGGATGCCTTTATCGGCGGCAATATTAATCGTTTGCGTGCTGGCCGTATTCTTAATGTGCCGCAAGCAGGTGAAGTTGCCCAGATCAATAAGGGCGAGGCGCGTCAGATCATTCTGAAGGCATCTAATTTTGAAGAATACCGTCAGACAGTAGCTTCCGCCGCTGTGGCTGCTCCGGCGAAAGATGTCGCTGCGGGTCAAGGCGCTTCGGGCAAGATCGCACCGAAGGTAGAAGAACGAGTCGCTGCCACTCAGCAAACCAAAGACAAGGTCAAGGTTACTTCTGCTGAAGCCGGCAAGGCTGGGGCTGCAACCGATGCTGCAGCCAAGGCGCGGATTCGGTCTTTGC
This sequence comes from Uliginosibacterium flavum, assembly GCF_040566545.1. NCBI lineage: Bacteria > Pseudomonadati > Pseudomonadota > Betaproteobacteria > Rhodocyclales > Zoogloeaceae > Uliginosibacterium > Uliginosibacterium flavum. The sequence continues at coordinate 181,537 of NZ_JBEWZI010000004.1, read as the reverse complement.
AGGATGAAATTTCTTCACGTGAAAAAGCTTTGAAAGAGGCTAATTCGCGCGTGGCTCAACTCGAGGCCAATATCAAGGAGCAGCAAAAGCTCATTGATATGAAGAACAAAGGTTTGGCTGATGCGCAGACGGCTGCAAAGGCTGCTGAAGCTCGTGCCCAGAAAGCCGAGAGCGACAAATCTTCGGCTGTGATGACCAAGGCTGAGAAGGCCAAAGCGGAAAAAGAGCGGCTTGCAAAAGAAAAAGCCGATAAGGCCGAGCAGGCAAAGTTTGAGAAGGAGCGCGTCGAGAAAGAAAAACTCGAGAAAAAGCGTTTGGAACAAGAAAAAATCGCGGCAGAAAAAGTTGCTGCGGATCGGGCTAAAGCAGACCAGTTGGCTGCGGATAAAGCTGCAGCAGACAAGCTGATCGCTGACAAGGCTGCGGCTGATAAGGCGGAGGCTGATAAAGCTGCCGCAATGGCAGCCAGCCAGTCAACTGACGTGATGTCGGCTCCTGTTGCTGAAGCATCTCCGGTCGTTGAGCAGTCGCCTGCGATGGCTCCCGTTGCTGAGGCAAGTGCGGTGGTGGTGGAAGCGCCAAAGCCAGTTGCGGTGGCACCGGATCCCGTCGAAGAAGAGGGTTTGTTCAGCAATATCTGGGCGGCTTTGCTTGGCTTGGGTGTTGTGGGCCTCGGTGTGGGCTATGTAGTTGTCAAGCAGCGGCGCAAGCAAGCTGCTGCGGGGTCTGGCAATACCCAAATGACCGAGTCATCGACGACGAGCCCAAACTCAGTTTTTGGTAACGCCGGTGGCCAGACAGTGGACACCGGCGGAACCAGCTTGTTGCACACGGATTTCAGTCAATCCGGGATGTCGGCGATTGATTCTGATGAAGGCGTCGATCCCGTCGCAGAAGCCGATGTATACATGGCTTACGGCCGTGATGCTCAGGCCGAGGAAATTCTGCTTGATGCGTTGAAATCTGACCCGTCACGCACAGCGGTATATGTGAAGTTGCTTGAAATCTACGCGCAGCGCCGTTCGCTGAAGCAGTTCGAAAATATTGCAACTGATTTGTACACTCAGACCGGTGGCGCGGGTGACGACTGGAGCAAGGCTGCCGTAATCGGTATCAAGCTTGATCCCAATAATCCCTTGTACAAATCAAGCGTCTCAGGTGCTCAGAAGCCGTTCGAAGAAGTTGTTTCTGCAAGTGCCGTTGAACTGCCGGAGGAAAGTGCTCCCGCGGTTAGTTTTGGTACTAATAATATTTCGCAAGTTCGCGCGACTTGGACTGTTCCCGGTGAGATCGGTCAATTTACGAATGATGCGGGGTCTGTGCCGGTGTTGCCTGAGGCGGCTCCGGTAGTTGCGGCAATGCCGGAAGCGCTCAATTTGGATTTCAATCTGGATCTGGATGCGCCTTCGACAGAAGATCAGCCGACACAGATTGAAACGCGTGAAGATGACTTGCTGTCAACGATGGACGAAGCGGTTGCTACACAACCGTCGATTGTGGAGGATGGCGCACCACTGGAGTTCGATATCGGACTGGATGATGAAATCGAATCCATTACAACTGCGGGTGTGGATGCTCCTCAGCGAATGTCGTCCGTCGATACCGAGTTTGATATCGGCATTGAGACCGATGGTGGTCGCGACGTCCTGTCTGAAGTGGATCTCGAAAAGACGAATTTCGAAGGCAGCCTGCTTGATTTTGATTTCGAGCTGGGTGATGAAGCCGAGAAGCCTGCGCTTGATTTGTCCAGTGTGAATCTGCGTACAACAGGCACTGCGGAGCCGGTCACTACAATCGTTCGTCCGCCGGTTCCGGCTGCGGCAAAACCAGCAGCAGTTGAGCCGATTCAGGACAATATTGATGTGAATGATGAGGTTTCGACCAAGCTTGAATTGGCCAAGGCTTACGAAGAGATGGGCGATATGGAAGGCGCACGGGAATTGCTGGAAGAGGTGATTTCCGACGGTGCTGATTTCCAGAAAGATCAAGCCAAGACCATGCTCGGCCGGATTGGCTAAGATGCTTTGAAAGTCATTCTGCTGCTTGAGGGCACTTGATGCTGAAAGCGATGTTGAACAGCATTCATCCGGCCGTCTTCGTGACGGCCGGTTTTTTTTTGATCGCACGACTGCAGTCGATCAGTCCGGCTGTGCTGCCGTGGTGGGCGGGATCACTCGTCTTGCTGGGGCTGCTGGGATGTGCTCAGGGCTGGCTGCGTATCGTGCGCCGGATGCGTTATATTTTTCTGGCCTTGTTGATCCTGTTTGCTTGGCAAACGCCCGGCATCTTGATGCTTCCGGGGTTGGGGGCTTTCAGCCCGACCTGGGATGGTGTGCAAGCGGTTCAGGATCCTGTTCTGCGCTTGCTGGCCGTGGTGTCTGTCGTGGCCCTGATGCTGCACTATCTTTCAATCGAGGCGTGGGTCAACAGTCTGTACATCTTGCTGCGGCCCTTGCGCGTTCTGGGGTTCTCGCCGGAGCGGTTTGCGGTGCGTTTGCGCTTGGTGCTTGATTATGTCGAGCGGCGGGATCTCGAGTGGCGCCACTGTCTTGATGCTGCACTTCAAGAAGCGACGGTGCTGGAGGAGGAGGTGTGGCCAGTTCATGAATTGTCGTGGATTGATCGGGTATTGCTTCTTTGTCTGTTTGTGCTGACGCTGGGTAGCTTGCTGTAATGAGAATTGCACTGGGTCTTGAGTACTGTGGCACGGGCTTTGAGGGCTGGCAGCGGCAGACGCATGGGCGCACGCTGCAGGACGCGCTTGAAGCTGCCGCCAGCCAGATTGCCGACGAGCGCGTAGATGTTGTCTGCGCCGGGCGCACCGATACCGGCGTGCATGCGTCAGCACAGGTTCTACATTTTGATACGTCGGCACGGCGTCCTTTGAGTGCTTGGGTTCGTGGCGTGAATGCGCACCTGCCGGATGGTATAGCGGTGACTTGGTCGCGTGAGGTGGATGAGCGGTTTCATGCCCGGTTTTCAGCGAAGTCACGTTGCTATCGCTATGTTTTGCTGAATCGCCCGGTGCGTTCGGCTTTGCTGAATGGACGGGTGGGCTGGTATCACGCGCAACTCGATGTTGATGCGATGGCGCAGGCGGCCAGCTTGCTGGAGGGGGTGCATGACTTTTCGGCATTTCGCGCTTCGGAGTGCCAGGCGCACACACCGATTCGAGACTTGAAAGTGGCGCAGGTGCGGCGGCAGGGCGAGTGGATTGTGTTTGATTTTGAGGCGAACGCCTTCTTGCACCACATGATTCGTAATCTTGTCGGGGCGCTGGTGTATGTCGGGAACGGCAAGCACCCCGCTGAGTGGATCGGCGACTTGCTGGACTTGTGCGACCGACGACTTTCACCCCCCACTTTTTCACCACATGGCCTGTATCTGGCGGGGGTCGAGTATCCTGATCAGTGGAATCTACCTGGTGGGGGCCGTATCATCGCGCCCTTGTTCCTGCCTGCGGGGCTTTGAATGAGCAAACGTACTCGAATCAAGATTTGTGGTCTGACCCGGCCTGAGGATGTGCTGGGCGCTGTGTCGGCAGGTGCAGATGCGATTGGTTTCGTGTTCTATCCGGCCAGTCCTCGCGCCGTCTCGATTTCTGAAGCGCGTGAGTTGTGTGCGCTGATTCCGCCATTTGTGACGACGGTAGGCCTTTTCGTCAATGAGGATCCGGCGCAGGTGCGTGCGGTTCTGAAGGAGGTTCCTTTGGGCCTGCTGCAGTTTCATGGTGAGGAGGATGCGGCCTATTGTGAATCCTTTGATCGCGCTTACATGAAAGCAGCGCGGGTAAGGGCGGGCTTCGATCTGTTAAACTACGCGTCCCGTTTTCCGGGTGCCAGTGGTTTGCTTGTGGATGCCTGGGTGGATGGCTATGGTGGTGGTGGTGAGCCATTCGACTGGACCTTGTTGCCCGCCAACTATTTGGCCCCGCTAGTCTTGGCGGGTGGTTTGAATGCCACAAATATCGAGCAAGCCGTGCGGCAAGTGCGCCCTTGGGCGGTGGATGTCAGTAGTGGTGTGGAAGCGTCCAAGGGAATCAAGGATCGCGTTTTGATGGAAGCTTTTGTTGCTGGAGTACGTAAAGCAGATGGCCGAGAGTAATTCGTCGTATAACTTCCCCGATCAGACCGGGCACTTTGGTCAGTTTGGCGGCATTTTTGTTGCGGAAACCCTGATTCCTGCCCTCGATGAGTTGCGCCTCGAGTATGAGAAGGCCATGCAGGATCCGGACTTTCTCGCAGAGTTTCACTACGAGCTCAAACATTATGTGGGCCGTCCAAGTCCTCTGTATCACGCCAGACGCTGGTCCGAGCATCTGGGTGGCGCACAGATTTACCTGAAGCGCGAAGACCTCAATCACACTGGCGCGCACAAGATCAACAACACCGTCGGCCAAGCTTTGCTGGCGCGCCGCATGGGCAAGAAGCGCGTGATTGCCGAGACGGGTGCCGGCCAGCATGGAGTGGCTTCGGCGACCGTGGCTGCGCGTTACGGAATGGAATGTGTGGTCTACATGGGTTCCGAAGACGTCAAGCGTCAGGCCCCCAATGTGTTCCGGATGAAGCTGCTGGGTGCAACAGTCGTGCCTGTTGAAAGTGGCTCCAAAACACTCAAGGACGCCCTGACAGAAGCGATGCGCGACTGGGTTACCAATGTCGACTCGACTTATTACATCATTGGCACTTGCGCCGGGCCGCACCCCTATCCGCAGCTGGTACGCGATTTCCAGTCGGTGATTGGTGATGAGTGCAAAGTACAGTGTGCAGAGCAGCTAGGCCGTCAGCCGGATGCGGTGGTGGCTTGTGTGGGTGGCGGCTCTAACGCCATTGGTATTTTCTACCCCTATATCGAAGTGCCGAGCGTACGTCTGATTGGCGTTGAGGCGGGTGGTGATGGCATCGAGACTGGGCGTCACGCGGCTCCGCTGACCACGAACGCCAAGCCGGGTGTGCTGCATGGACAGCGCTCCAATTTGATGCAGGATGAAAACGGCCTGATCATCGAGACTCACTCAATCTCCGCGGGGTTGGACTATCCCGGCGTTGGGCCAGAGCATTGCCATCTCAACGAGATCAAGCGCGCTGAGTACGTGGCCATCAATGACGATGAGGCGCTCACTGCCTTCCATGATCTGTGTCGTTTCGAAGGCATCATCCCGGCGCTGGAATCCAGCCATGCCTTGGCTCATGCGGTAAAAATGGCGCCGACCATGAGTCGTGACCAAGTTATCGTGGTCAATCTCTCCGGCCGTGGCGATAAAGATATTCCGACGATTGCCCGCCTGTCCGGCATCGAGCTGTAACTTTCTGACTGGCGTTTCGAATCAATCATGTCTCGTATCCAGAACACATTTTCCCGTTTGCAGGCCGCTGGCCGTCAGGCACTGATCCCCTATATCACTGCAGGAGATCCGAATCCTGCGACGACCGTTGGTGTGATGCACGCCCTGGTGGCAGGCGGCGCCGATATCATCGAGCTGGGCGTGCCATTTTCAGACCCGATGGCCGATGGTCCGGTGATCCAGCGTGCCAGCGAGCGCGCATTGGCGCATGGTATGAGCCTGCGCAAGGTGATTGCGATGGTGGCTGAGTTCCGCAAGTCGGATTCAGATACGCCGGTCGTCCTCATGGGCTACGCCAATCCGATGGAGGCGATGGGCTACGAGGCCTTTTCTGAAATCGCATCAGTGGCTGGCGTGGACGGCGTTCTGACCGTCGATCTGCCGCCCGAAGAGGCGCCTGAGCGCGTCGCCGTGCTCAAACGTTTTGGGATTGATCCGATTTTCCTGCTGGCGCCGACCACACCAGTGAGCCGCATGCAGGCGGTGGCCAAACTTGCTGGTGGCTACGTGTATTACGTGTCTTTGAAGGGTGTCACCGGGGCTGCAAATCTGGATATCGCTAGTGTTGCGGCCAAACTGAATGAATTGCGCCAGCATATTTCGCTGCCGATCGGGGTGGGCTTCGGGATTCGTGATGCCGCGTCTGCCAAGGCGGTTGCGGGCGTTGCTGATGCGGTCATCATCGGTTCGCGGATCGTGCAGGAAGTCGAAAATGGCGAGGCTGGTCTGGCTGAGCGCCTGAAGGCTTTCCTTTCTGGCGTGCGCGCCGCCATGGACACGGCTCGCGCCTGACCGAACCTGAATACAAGGAATAACTCATGAGTTGGCTTACCAAACTGCTGCCCCCGAAAATCAAGCGCGACCAGCCTGCACGCAAGTCGATCCCGGAAGGCCTGTGGATCAAGTGCGATGCGTGCGAAGCGGTGCTGTATCGCTCGGACCTGGAGGCCAGCGAATATGTTTGCCCCAAGTGTGATCATCACAAACGGATTGGTGCGCGTCAGCGCCTGGATTTGCTGCTGGATCCCGAAGGGCGTTTCGAAATCGGTGCTGAAGTGTTGCCGGTCGATCCGCTCAAGTTCCGCGACAGCAAGAAGTATGTTGATCGTCTGGTGGCGGCTGCCGAAGATACCGGCGAAACCGATGCGATGGTGGTCATGCAAGGTGCGATCAAGACGGTACCAGCCGTTGTGGCGGTATTTGAGTTCGAATTTCAGGGCGGCTCAATGGGCTCGGTGGTCGGTGAGCGCTTCGTACGCGGCGTGAATGCTGCCGTCGAGCAGAATTTGCCCTTCATCTGCTTCACCGCCACGGGTGGCGCGCGCATGCAAGAGGGCTTGTTTTCGCTGATGCAGATGGCCAAGACGACCGCTTCCATTACTCGTTTGTCTGCGAAAAAATTGCCCTTCATTACGGTATTGACCGACCCGACCATGGGCGGCGTCTCGGCAAGCTTTGCCTTCATGGGTGACGTGGTCATGGCGGAGCGGGGCGCGTTGATCGGCTTTGCAGGCCCACGCGTGATCGAACAGACTGTGCGTGAAAAACTGCCTGAAGGCTTCCAGCGTTCCGAATTCCTGCTCGAAAAAGGCGCTATCGACATGGTGGTGGATCGCCGCGAACTGCGTGATCGCCTGTCGCAAGTCACTACGCTTCTGTCCCGCCAGCCGGCGGTGAGTGCTGCTTGATCCATGGCGGCTGAATTTGCCTCACTGGAAGGCTGGCTTGGCCATATCGAGGGACTGCACAGCCGTCCCATTGATCTTGGCCTGGAGCGTGTCCAGCAGGTGTTCGCGGCGCTCGGTGCCAAAAGCGATGCGGTAGTAATCACTGTCGGCGGCACCAATGGCAAGGGCTCCAGCTGCGCCATGCTTGAGGCCATTTTGCGCGCGGCCGGCTATCATGTTGGTTTATACACGTCGCCGCATCTGCTGCGCTACAACGAACGCGTGCGTCTGGATCTGGCTGAGGCCAGCGATGCCCAGCTATGCGCGGCGTTTGCGGCGGTTGATGCTGCACGCGGTCAGGTTGCGCTGACATATTTCGAGTTCGGTACGCTGGCTGCCTGGTGGTTGTTCTGCCAGCAGGCGCTGGATGTGATCATTCTTGAGGTGGGTCTGGGCGGTCGCCTCGATGCGGTCAATGTCATCGAGCCGGACTGCGCCATAGTGACCAGTGTGGCGATGGATCACATGGATTATCTGGGCGATTCGCGCGAGCAGATTGGCTTCGAAAAAGCCGGAATCTATCGTGCCGGGAAACCCGCTATCTGCGGCGATCCGCAAGCCCCTGCCACGCTGATCGAGCATGCGCGCGCGATTGGGGCCGATCTGCTCGTACAGGGCCGTGACTACGGCTTCTCCGGCGACAAGCAACAATGGAAGTTCATCGGCCGGCGTCAGAGTCGTAACAGCCTCGCTTATCCTGCGTTGCGTGGTGCCAATCAGTTGCTGAATGCTTCAGCTGTGCTGGCCGCGCTGGAGGCGATTGAAGAGCTTTTGCCGGTACCGATGCAGGCTGTGCGTCAAGGGCTGATGATGGTCGAATTGCCAGGGCGTTTTCAGGTTCTGCCAGGGCGTCCCAGCGTCGTGCTGGACGTTGCCCACAATCCGCAGGCCGCAGCGGTACTTGCTGATAATTTGAGCAATATGGGTTTCTTTCCGGATACTTGGGCTGTGTGTGGCATGCTGGCCGACAAGGACATTGAAGGCTCATTGCGTGCCATGCTGCCGCGCGTTGATCATTGGTTGCTCACTGATTTGCCGGGACCACGTGGCGCCCGTGCCAGCGATCTGATGACGATTCTGCGTGGTTTGGGCGCGAAGGGCCGGATCGAGTTGTTCGCCGATCCGCACAGCGCCTTCCTGTCGGCGCGAGAACGGGTGAGTGAGGGTGATAGAATCGTGGCCTTCGGATCCTTCCTGACCGTGGCCGATGTAATGCCAGTCGCCACGCAATCCCGGTAATTCCCATGGCCGATAACGACGTTCAGCTCGATCTGAAAAAACGCTCCCGCCGCCGCCTTGTCGGGGCGATTGCCTTGGCTTTGCTGGCTGCGATCGTCCTGCCGATGGCTATGGATAGCGAGCCCAAGCCCGCCAGTAATGAATTGCAGATTCGTATTCCGAGTCAGGAGGGCAGCAATTTCGCGTCCCGTCTGATTACCGGGACGCCGCCGCCGCCAGTCAGCCCCGTCTTGCCGGCGCAGTCCAAGCCGTCGCCAAGCGCGCCGCAAGTGCTCATCTCAGCTCCCGTTGTGCCGCAGTCGAGCCTGCAAACGGTTGAGGAGCCTGCGGCCCAAAGCACTGCAGCAACGAAACCTGAAGCCGCAGCTTCAAAGCCTGCCGCCCCGCCAAAGCCACCTACTGAGGCACAGCGTGCGCGCGAAATTCTGGATGGCAAGCCAGCAGAGCGTGCCGCCGCGGGACAGAAACTCTACGTGCAGCTTGGTGTCTTTCGCGACGAGGCGAATGCCCGCGAGGTACTTAATCGCGCTGGCGCGGCTGGTGTAAAGGCGGTCGGACAGAAAACTGAAGACAAGACGCGTGTGCGTGCCGGGCCGTTTGCAGATCGTGCGGCCGCCGATGCGGCGGTCAGCAAGCTCAAAAAAGCCGGTTTGAACGGAATTGTGACTGGCAAGTGAGCGCGTTTGATTACGCTTTTCTGGGCCTGCTGTTTCTGAGTGTGCTGCTGGGACTGTGGCGTGGCCTTGTCAGTGAAGTATTTTCGCTTTTGGGCTGGATAGTCGCTGTCGCGGTGGCCTGGCAGATGGCCGAACACGTGGCGCCTTTTCTGGTGGGTATCGTGCAGGCCGCGTGGCTGCGCTGGCCGCTGGCCTTTGTGCTGGTTTTTATTGTTCTGCTGATGGTGCTGGCCGTGTTGCGCTGGATATTGCGCAGCCTGCTCGCGGCTTCCGGATTGAGTCCGGTGGATCGTTTGTTCGGTGGCTGTTTTGGCGCCGTGCGCGCTTTGATCGTGGCGCTGCTGTTTGTCGCGGCGGCGGGTATGAGTAATCTGCCCAAGGAAGTCTGGTGGCGTGAAGCGGTTTTTGCGCCACCCCTGGAAACGGCGGTGATTGCCGCCAAACCCTGGTTCCCCAAGGAGCTGGGGCAACGCATCAAGTATTGAAACGGGTGAGACGGTATGTGTGGAATTATTGGTGTAGTGGCAAAAAGCCCGGTCAATCAACTGCTGTATGACGGCTTGCAGGTTCTTCAGCATCGCGGGCAGGATGCGGCGGGGATCGCCACGGCCGAGGGCGGGCGTTTTCACATGCACAAGAACTCCGGTCTGGCGAGCGAGGTGTTTCGCACCCGCAACATGCGCAATCTGGAAGGCAACTGGGGCATTGGTCACTGTCGTTACCCGACCGCTGGTTCGGCTTTCAATACGGCTGAGGCGCAACCGTTCTACGTGAATTCGCCATTCGGCTTGATGCTGGCGCATAACGGCAATCTGACCAATGCGGACGATCTCAAGCGCGAGATGTATCTCGGCGATTTGCGCCACATGAACACCAATTCCGATTCGGAAGTGCTGCTGAATGTGTTGGCGCATGAGTTGCAGGTGGCCTCGAACGGATCTTTCCGCCTTGATGAAGACACCCTGTTCCGCGCGGTCGCCGGGACGCAGCGGCGTGCCAAGGGCGCTTACGCTGCCGTGGTCATGATTGCCGGTTACGGCTTGCTGGCCTTTCGTGATCCTTTCGGGATTCGCCCGCTGATCCTAGGGCGGCATGAAACTTCTGAAGGCACCGAATACATGGTCGCCTCTGAGTCGGTGGCGCTGGATGTGCTGGGTTTCAAGACCGTGCGTGACATCGGCCCGGGCGAAGCCGTGCTGATCGATACCGATGGCAAGCTCTCGATGCGCCAGTGTGTCGAGCCGCGCACCTTTGCGCCCTGCATGTTCGAATTCGTTTATCTGGCGCGCCCGGATTCCATCATTGACGGTATTTCTGTGTATGAGAGCCGGGTCAAGATGGGCGTTTATCTGGCCGAGAAGATCAAGCGCGAATATTCCCATCTGAAGATCGATGTGGTGATCCCGATTCCCGATTCGAGCCGTTCTGCAGCCATGGAGCTGGCCAGCCATCTGAACGTTCCGTATCGCGAAGGCTTCGTCAAGAATCGCTACATCGGCCGTACCTTCATCATGCCGGGGCATGCAGTACGTCGTAAATCGGTGCGCCAGAAACTCAACGCCATGCATCAGGAGTTTGCCGGCAAGAACGTGCTGCTGGTGGATGATTCCATCGTGCGCGGCACGACCAGCCGTGAAATCATCAATATGGCGCGTGAAGCCGGCGCCACCCAGGTCTTCATGGCCTCTGCTGCGCCGCCGGTACGTCATGCCAACGTGTATGGCATCGACATGCCCAGTCGCACTGAGTTGATAGCGGCTTTCCGCAATGCCGAGCAGGTCGGTACCGAGATTGGCGCCGATGCGATGATTTATCAGGATCTTGATGATCTGAAGCGCGCTGTGGGTGATCTGAATCCGGCTGTCGAGCAGTTTGAATGCTCGTGTTTTGATGGAATTTACGTCACCGGTGATGTGACGCCAGCGTATCTGGATAGCGTCGAAGGTGGACGCGGTGCGTCCAGCAAGTCCAGCGATGATGACGCCGAACAGCTCGATCTGAATCTGATGAGTGGAGCGTCACACTAAGTACTGCTCTGAAGAGCCGCTCCCAGGTTGGGTCTGCGGGATGCATGCCTGAAGAAGCCCGCTGCATGCGCCTGTCAAGCTGTTGCTTGTGTAGATTCTTGCTGGATGCGACTTTGCGGTCAGGTCTGTTGAATAAAAAATCCCCGGTCAAGCCGGGGATTTTTTATGGATTCATGTTTCTTCGCGGGCGATCCATCCATCCGGCCCGGCTTCCAGCCAGGTAGCCTTGGCGTGCCAGTCGGAGAGCACCCAGCGCTGCCGCTCCCGGCCGTCGACAGTGTGTGTGTGGTGAGCCGGGCGGTGAGTGTGGCCGTGAATCATCACGTCGGCATCTGTCGCCCGAAAAACTGCCTCGATGGCCGCCGGATTGACGTCCATGAGCTGTTGGTTCTTGTAGGGCTTGGCGGATTCACTGCCTCGGCGGATGCGGCGCGCCAGCGCGCGGCGCAGCGCGAGGGGCAGCCTGCGCAGCAAGGCAAGAGTCAAGGGTGAGCGGATGCGGCGACGGAAGCGCTGGTAGGCGACATCATCCGTGCATTGTGCGTCGCCGTGCAGCAGCACGATGCGTTGTTGGTCAACGTTGATAGCCACCGGTTCGGCGAAGATTTGTGCGCCGCTGCGCGCGGCGAAGGATTTGCCCAAGAGGAAGTCGCGATTGCCGACAATGATCCGGATCTTGACGCCGGCAGCGCCCAGTGTGGCCAGCGCGTCGGCTATGCAGGCGTGAAAGGGCTCTTCAAGCTCGTCGTCGCCAACCCAGAATTCGAACAGATCGCCGAGGATCCATAAGGCCTTGGCTTGACGGGCAGGGCCAGCGAGGAAATCCAGAAAAGCCCGCGTCGTCTCGGGGCGCGAGGCTTGCAGGTGCAGGTCCGAGATGAAGAGGATCAAGGCAGGATGTCCGGTAGATGGAAGAACGCCGGCAAATTGCCGGCGTTGTCTAAATCTGAAATTTGGTGATTAGACTACTTCAGCCTTGTCGATCAAGATAGCCTCTACCGGCACGTCGGAATGATAGCCGCCCTTGCTGGTCTTGACGGCGCGGATCTGATCCACCACGTCCAGACCTTCGATGACCTTGCCGAAAACGGCATAGCCCCAGCCCTGGGTGTTCTCTGCGCGGAAATTCAGGAAGTCGTTGTCGACGGTGTTGATGAAGAACTGGGCCGTTGCTGAATGCGGGTCCGAGGTGCGGGCCATGGCAACCGTGCCGCGATCATTCTTGAGGCCGTTGTTGGCTTCATTCTTGATCGGCGCATTGCAGGATTTCTGGCTCATGTCCGGCAGCATGCCGCCGCCCTGGATCATGAAGTCCTTGATGACGCGGTGAAAGATCGTGCCGTTGTAGTGGCCAGCCTCGACGTAAGCGAGGAAATTCTTGACCGATTCCGGCGCCTTTTCGGCGTCGAGTTCGAGGGTGATAACGCCGAAGCGGGTGTGCAGCTTGACCATGAGGGTCTCCAGAAAAATCGGGCCGCAAGCTGCGGCCCGGATGGGGGATCGATAGGGGAGTTTATTTCTTTGCTGCGGACAGCAGTTGGACGCTCTTGATGATGATGGCCGTGTTCGGCACGTCACCCATGCCGGTCGGCACCGCGCGAATCTTGTCGACGACATCCATGCCGGCGGTCACCTTGCCGAACACGCAATAGCCCCAGCCGTCCTGGCCGGGATAGTCGAGGAAGCCGTTGTCCACCGTGTTGATGAAGAACTGGGCGGTTGCCGAGTGCGGATCGCTGGTGCGGGCCATGGCGATGGTGCCGCGATCATTTTTCAGGCCATTCTTGGCCTCGTTCTGGATCGGCGCGCGCATGCTCTTCTGGCGCATGTCAGCGGTCATGCCGCCGCCCTGGATCATGAATCCCTTGATCACACGGTGAAAGATCGTGCCCTCGTAATGTTTGTCTTCCACATACTTGAGGAAGTTCGCGACGGTCTGCGGTGCCTTGTCGGCATTCAGCTCCAGCGTGATATTGCCCATGTTGGTCGCGATTTCGACCTGTGGATTGGCCGCTTGTGCAAACGGGCTCAGGGTCAGCAGGAGCAGGGCGGAGCCGGCCAGTTGCAGCAGACGGCGGCGGAGGGTGTTTTGCGTAGCGTGAGTCATGTTCAGAGAGTCCCTTCGTAAATGATTTTCCAGCGACCGCCTTCTTTACTCCAGTACTGGCGTTTCTTGGCGACGTTGTTGAGGTTGTTGCTGCGGTAATCCTGTTCGAAGCTGACCATCACCATGTCGTCCTTGCCCGGATTGCGCAGCACGCTGAGCTGGCTCAGTTCGATTTTGATCCAGCTCTTCGCAGCGGCGACTTCGCGCTTCTGCTTGCCCCAGGCATTCAGATCCAGATCGCCGATGCGGAATTTTTTCGAGTAATGATCCAGATATTTGCCGACATCACGACTCTCCCAGTCAGCACGCCAGTTGTCGATTTCCTTGTTGAGCGCAGCCCGCTCATTTTGCCAATCATCCAGCGATAACCATTCGATGCCATTGCTGATGATGACGGGGGTGACTCCGATCTGCAGGTAGGTCGACAGCGCGTCCAGATCCTGGTTGGCCAGTACGACGCAGCCTTCCGAGGCTTTCGGCGGGCGGGCGAAGGTGTCTTTGGGGACGCCGTGCAGCCAGATGCCGTGGCCTTTACGGCCTTGCATGCGATCCAGTTCGTTGGGGTAGTTGAGCGGGAAGGCGCGCTTGCCATAAAAATCGCTCAGTTTCTCAGGCGAGAGAACGCTTGTGACGTGATAGAGGCCGACGGGGGTTTTCAGATCCCCTTCGCGCATCTTGTCGGCACCGGCTTTGCCCTGACTGATGTACCAGTCGGCCACGAAGACCGGTCGGCCTTTTTCGTTGCGATACAGGTAGAGGCGGGACTGTTGGGTATCGACCACCACGGCGTGATTCTGATCCTCGCGCATCTGCAGCAGGTAGCGGGGTACAACGCTTTGGGTCGGACGATTCTTGTAGCCGCGCAGGCGCACGATGGCCTCGTCGCGGAAGTCCGACATGCGCTCGGATGCATTCGGTGCATTGCCGAAAGTGGTCAAGGCCTGGCTGCGCGCGAGCAGCAGGTCGCCACGGATCAGGTGGGCCAGACGAAAATTCGGATATAGCTTGATCAGGTTTTCGGTGCGCGTGAGCGCCACATCCAGCTTGTTTTGATCAATATCGCCCATGATCAGGCTGATGGTGGCGTCAGGGCCAGCGTCGGAAACGCCGGCCATGATTCCGATCGGTGCGCCAGAGTTCGTAGAGAACGTGATGGCGGCGCACGCGATGACTCGGTGCAGTCTGCTACAGAACAGTCGTGTCAGTGCTTTCTTCAACGTCCGACCCGCTCCTGCTGGATTTGCCAGCGACCGTTGCGTTGTACCATTGCCAGCGTTTTGCCGCTGGCAGAGTTGAATGTTGTCGAGTCATAGTGCTGTTTGAAGCGCACGCTGGCTTCGTCGCCCTTTATCGTGATCTCGATGTTGGACAGCGAAACCTTGATGTCGCCGGGCTTGGTTACGCGCAGGGTGCGCTCCTCTTCCCAAGCCTTGCGGGCTTTCTTGTCAGGAACCTGAAAATCCCTGGCGTAGAAGGACAGGTATTCCTTGGCGTTCTTGTTGGACCAGGCTGCAGCCCAAGCCTGCACGGCGCTGCGCACAGCTTTTTTGTCCTCATCCGGACTGGCGGCGGTCTTGACGGGTTCCGGCGGCGGAGTGACGGCTGCAGCGGCTACGGGCTTGGGCGCTAGCGTCGCGGGAGCGGCGGGTACTGCTGCCGGCTTTGTTGCGGGCGGCACTGCCGGGGTCGGCGTGACTGCGGCGATCGTGATTGGTTTGCTCGTCGTGGCTGGGCGGGAGCCAGTGCTGGTCAGGTCACGCAGCAGGTTCAGTTTGGCTTGAGCGTTGCTGTTTTTCGAGTCGATCTGCAGCGCGCGGTCGTAAGCCTGGCGGGCCATCTTGGCGTACAGGTCTCCCAGATTTTCATGCGCAACGGCGTACGAAGGGTGCGTGCGGATGGCCATTTCGAGCGCGGCCTTGGCCTTGTCGAACTGCTTTTGCTGGGCGTAGATCACCGCCAGATTGTTGTAGGGCTCGGGCAGTTCCGGGGCGTCTTCGGTGAGCTTGACGAAGACTGCGGCAGCTTCATCAAGCTTGTTCATTTCGGCAAGGATCACGCCTTTGAGGAACTTGGCCTGACGATCCTTGGGGTTGGCCGCGAGGGCGCGCTCCACTTTGTCCAGCGCCTGGCTTTGTTGGCCTTGTTGCAGCAGGGTCTGGGCTTCGGTCAGCGGGCTGGCGGACTGGGCTTGCGCAGAGAAGGCAAATACCGAAGTGGCCAGTGCCAGCAGTGCGGCAACACAGATGCGGGTACAAGGGGAGTTCGAGCGGCGCATTATGGTAGAGTCGTTCCAGTGCGTTGATCGGTAGAGTCCCCGGGATTTTACTGTACATCCGCTCTTAATCCCAATGCCTTGAACAATCTTGCCCTTCCGCACACGACGGATGGCACACCACCCTATTTACATCATGCTCAGGATCCATAATTCTTTGACCCGCGACAAGCAGGTCTTTACTCCCATTGAATCCGGCAAGGTACGCATGTATGTGTGCGGCCTGACCGTGTATGACTATTTCCACATCGGCAATGCCCGCACGCTGGTCGTGTTTGACATGGTGTATCGCTGGCTGATGGCTGCGGGCTACGCTGTCAATTACGTGCGCAACATCACCGATGTGGACGACAAGATCATTGATCGCGCCAACAAGAACGGCGAGCCGATTGAGGCGCTGACCGCGCGCATGATCGTGGCCATGCACGAAGATACGGATCGCCTGGGCATGCTGCGCCCCAGCGTCGAGCCGCGTGCGACCCGGCACATCGATGGCATGTTGAATATGATCGGCACCTTGGTCGACAAGGGTATGGCCTATCCGGCCGACAATGGCGATGTGTATTTCGCGGTGCGCGAATTCCCTGGTTACGGCAAGCTTTCTGGCAAGTCCATCGACGATCTGCGCGCTGGTGAACGTATTGCAGTCAACACGGCCAAGCGCGATCCGCTGGACTTCGTGCTGTGGAAGGCTGCCAAGCCGCAGGAGCCGAGCTGGGGCTCAAAGTACGGTAACGGCCGCCCCGGCTGGCATATCGAATGTTCGGCCATGTGCGCGGCTGAGCATGGCGATACGCTGGATATTCACGGCGGTGGCTGGGATTTGCAGTTCCCGCATCATGAAGGCGAGATCGCCCAGAGTGAAGGCGCCTCTGGCAAGCCTTTCGTGAAGACCTGGATGCACGCGGCTTTCCTGAACATGGACAACGAGAAGATGTCCAAATCGCTGGGCAATGTGTTCACCACGCGCGAAGTGCTCAACAAACTTGATCCCGTGCAGGGCGGCGAAGCCGTGCGCTTCTTCCTGCTGCGCGGGCATTACCGCTCCGAGATCAACTACACTTGGGACATCCTTCTGGATGCCCGTGGCGCGCTGGTCTCGCTGTACACCGCCTTGCGCGACACGCCTCCGGTGAAGGTCGAGATCGACTGGAATGAGCCGCACGCGGCGCGTTTCCGCGATGCGATGAATGACGACTTCAACACGCCGATGGCTTTGGCAGTGTTGTTCGAGCTGCGCAACGAGATCAACCGCACGCACTCGGCGGAGCTGTCCGGCCTGTTGCGCGCGCTCGGCGGCACGCTCGGCTTTCTGCAAGCCGATCCGGCCGCGTTTGTGCAGGGTGGCGCGGCGGGGGACGAGGAAGCGGCGGAGATCGATGCCTTGATCCTGGCGCGCAATGAGGCCAAGAAGGCACGCAATTTCGCCGAGGCGGACCGTCTGCGTGACGAGATCAAGGCGCGCGGCATCATTCTGGAAGACGGCGCGTCGGGGACCACTTGGCGCCGGGCCTGATGCGCCAGTGGTGTGCTTCTGGGTGAGTGAAACTACTTCCACAAATCGTTATTTCGGATTAAGCCCGGAATGACGATGGATGGGGCCGTATTGTTGATGCACACTTGCTTGAGGAAGCAAGCTGCACGCGGCTCTTCAGGCGGCTGGTTCGACGCGGTTCTTGCCGGCTTTTTTGGCCACGTACATAGCTTTGTCGGCGCGGTTGATGGCCACTTGCGTGACTTCGTCGGCGAGCATCTCGGCGACGCCGGCACTGAAGGTGATCAGTACCTTCTTGTTGTCATGCAGGAAAATACGTTTGGTTAGTTCGCGCTGCAGGCGGCGCATGGCGATCACGCCATCATCCAAGCCGGTGTCGGGCAGCAGGATCAGGAATTCCTCACCGCCATAGCGCCCGGCAGAGTCTTGTGGGCGGATGTTTTCGCGGATGACCTGAGCGAGATGCTTGAGGGCTTCATCTCCTGTGGTGTGGCCCAGCGTGTCGTTGAGTTTCTTGAAATCATCCACGTCAAGCATCGCCAAGCTCAGTTTGCTGCCACGCCGTTGCATGCGGGCTGTTTCGCGGGCCAGCATTTCGTCCAGCCCTTTGCGATTCAATGTGCCAGTCAGTGGGTCATGGCGCACCAGCTCACTGGCCGTTTCCAGTTCGCCTTCGAGGCGTGCAATTTCCTTGTTGGCCTGGTCAACAGTGACGCGCAGGCTTTGTAGTTCTTCCTGCGAGTGGCGGGCGCTGCTTTCGACCAGCTTGGTCTCCTTGACGATATCTTCGACCAGCCCCGCCAAGTCCTGCAGACTGGCCGCTTGCGTAATCTGTTCGGCAAAGATACTGACTTTTGCATGATAGGTGCCAGTGGAGTCGGCCAGCTCGCCGAGGCGCGCGACAAAATGCGAGAGCATCTCGCGCAGGCGATCCTGTGCGTCATTCAGGCTGCGTTTGATCGTGCCTTGCTTGTAGATGACATCGCGCAGGCGCTCGCCGAGTTCTTCAAGCACGCCTTTGTCGAGCGGACGCGAAAACAGTTCCATTAACACGGCCATCTGGCCTTGCAGGTATTTGTCCTCAATGACCAGCTCGCCAATGTTTTCGATAATCAGGCGCAGCAAGTTGAGCAGTGCGCTGCGGATGTAGCTTTGATCCTGTGCGACCCATTGCACTTTGTAAGAGAACTGGCGCAGGCGGCCAGAGAAATCTTCTGTCTCGCCCGTGGACGGGTCGCGCAGCAGTTTGGCGATGGCGCCAGCTTCCTTGGCCAGCTCAGGCGTGTCGATCAGCAGCATGCCAACAGCGCTTTCAAGCGTATCGGCGAGCAGGTCGCGCCAGAGTTCAGGCGCCGCTACGAGAGAGGTTGTCGTCCTCTCACTCACGATAAGCGTTGTCGCAGATGATTGCGATGCAGACGGGGTATCGGGAGGGGTTTCTACATTGCCTGCAGATGAGAGGCCCGCCCAGCCTTTGACCAATCCCTGCAGGCGGGAAAACAGGGCTGCAGGGTCGTTGCCGCTGCTCTCCAGAATGCGGTTGAGTGCCTCGTGCTTGGTGATGCTATTAATGCCAAGCTGGCGGCGATCGATTTGCGCTTGCAGCTCGCGGATGAGCGTTGCCCAAGGCAGGGATTCGGATTCTTGCCCGGATAGCAAAGCGACAAGTTGTTGTTTGAAGGACAGCCAGTTACGTTCAGCACAGGCTGTTTCGAATTGACGCGCCAGGCGCAGCTGTTCTGGGGTTGCGCGGGGCAGAGCGGCCGCAATCTGGCGCAGATGGCGCTCGGGAAAAGGCTCGTCAGGCGCTATGCCAGAAATCTGATGATAGAGCTCACTGAAGTTTTCCGGTGTCGGCTGGATACGACGCGCAGTCAGGCGACGAAAAACTTCGCGAGCGATTTCTGACGGTGAGGTGAAGTCAGCCATTTTTACGAAAATTCCTGTCTACGCTGCTGATGTCGCCTATTCGACCAAGCCGTGCTTGAGCCCGTAATGAGTCAATTCCGCATTGTTGCGTAACTTCATTTTCTCCAGAAGTCGGGCACGGTAAACACTCACGGTTTTGACACTTAGATTCAGTTGCTCGGCAATCTGGGTTAGCGTCTTGCCTGAAGAAATCATGCACAGAGTCTGGTATTCGCGATCAGAGAGCTTTTCGTGCGCAGGGCGATCGAAGTCCTCGTTGATCGAGTTGGCCAGTTCTTCAGCGACTGCAGCACTTACATATTTCTTGCCACTGGCGACTTGGCGGATGGCCGTGACCAGTTGTTCTGGCGCGCCTTGCTTGGACAGGTAGCCTGCGGCACCGGCGCGTAGCGCACGGATGGCATATTGCTCTTCCGGGTGCATGCTCAGCATCAGCACGGGCAGGCGCGGATTTTCTTTCCTGATCAGTTTGAGTGAGTCGATGCCGTTGCGATCAGGCATCGATACATCCATTAGTACGACATCATACTGATGGTCGCGGATCATCTGTACTGCAGGCACTCCGCCATCAGCTTCGCCAGTAACCTCCAGATCGTCGGTATCCGACAGGATCTGTTTGAGTCCCTGGCGGATGATGGCGTGGTCGTCGGCAATCAGTACGCGAATCTTTTCTGTCATGACATCCATTCCTTCAGGCTTGTGCCTGTTCTGCGGAAACTGCGGCTGAGTCCGCATCCTGTTCGGAGCGTCGCCCCCCTAGCGGTGCGCGCAACACCATTGTCGTGCCATGCGGTTCGCGCTCCATTAATTCCATGCTGCCACCCAGAACCTTCAGCCGCTCGCGGATGCCGCGCAGTCCGAAGGACTTTGGCTTGCGCAGATCTTCGGGCTGAAAGCCTTGGCCATTATCGCTGACCTCCAGCACAATTTCGTCGTATTCCTGCGTCAGGCGTACCTCGACGCGACTTGCCGCTGCGTGCTTGCTGACATTAGTGAGCGCTTCCTGATAGGTCCGGAATAGCGCCAATGCCGTGTCCTCATCCGTTTCAATATCGTGATCGGCACACAAAACCGAGCAGTTAATGCCGACGCGATGTGAAAAATCTTCAGCAAAGCTCTCTACCGCAGCAGCCAGTCCGAACTCCTTGAGAATTCCCGGCCGCAATTCCCGGGCGACCCGACCAGCTGTGGTGATGGCCTCATCCAGCATGGCTTCGATGTCGCGAACGCGCTTCTTCAGTGTTTCATCCTGATCCAGTTTGCCTGCCAAAAGCTTGACTGAGATTTTGATGCCCACGAGGGTACCTCCGAGCACGTCGTGGATATCACGAGCGATGCGGTCCCGCTCGTTTTCCTTGATGCGCTGGAGGTGTTCCGAGAGCTCGGCGAGCTGGGCGCGCGAGTCGCGCAATTCAGCCTCGGCACGTCGGCTCTGGGTGATATTCCACATCACTCCTTCCCATAGCGTGATGCCGTCATCCAGATAACGAGGGGAGCAGCGGATATTGATCCATTTTGGGTCGCTGCCAGGGATCTGGACGCGTCCCTCCCAGTTCAGCGTGGCGCTGCGTGTGCTCGCTAGATCCAGCGCTGAGAAGAAGCCTGCGCGGTCTGTTTCGATCATGAGCCCCAGTAGCGGGTCAGGGCGCAGCAGTAATTCATCTGCCGATATGCCCAGCAGCATCTGACAGGCTTCGCTGACGTAGAGGAAACGTAAAAGCCCGTCCGGCGCTGCCTGCATCTGAAACAACACGCCCGGTACGTTAGCCGCCAGAGCCCGAAAACGTTCGTCATTGGCGCGTACGGCCTCAAGTGCCATGCGGCGTTCTCGGCGGATCTGTGCTTCGCTGCGTTCTCGGTCGATGACCGGTGCAAGGCGATCCAGTTTGTTTTTGCTCAGGTAGTCTTGCGCGCCCGCTTGCATCATCGCGCAGGCTGTTGCTTCATCGAGCATGCCGGAGACGACGATGAAAGGCGTGTCGGCCATGTGCGCTTGCACCGTCTCCAGCGCATCCAGTGCTGAAAATCCTGGCAGCGAAAAGTCGGAGATGACTACATCCCAATCGCCGTCTTCAAGTGCCGCGCTGAGGGCGGGCAACGAATTGACCTGAGCACTCTTCAGTACGTAGCCTTCCTTGCGCAGGTGGCGAGCAAGGAGCAGGGCGTCGTTCTCATCATCTTCAACGAACAGGACGCGCAAGAGTACAGAGCGTTGCGCAGACAGCATGAAATCTAACCCTCCTGATTCTCAGGTTCTGAAGATAACATGCACAGATGGTTTATGAAGCGCAGAGTTAGGCTATAATCCGCGCCCTGATTGAAGTTATTGTTCAAACTTCAGTTTTTGGCAGTGCCGCTTTAGCTCAGTTGGTAGAGCAACCGCCTTGTAAGCGGTAGGTCGTCAGTTCGAATCCGACAAGCGGCACCAAGGTTTTTTCAAAGCCTTGGCGGATATGCAAGTTTGCGCAATAGTTGTTTCTCTGACGCGGGGTGGAGCAGTCTGGCAGCTCGTCGGGCTCATAACCCGAAGGTCACAGGTTCAAATCCTGTCCCCGCAACCCAATTTTTATAACAATATCAAGCGACTAGGCCAACCATCACCGGTTGGCCTTTTTGTTTTCTTCGTCCGTGTAGGCTCTATGTAGGCAAATTCTAGGAATTTACCCCCGCCTCAGGGACCTGTGTGTGCGGCCTTTTCCTATACCGTCTCAGACTTGTAGCGAAATGTTGCTTGCTCGCCACCAAGAGTCCCGCGCGAGTACTCAGGAAGCTCTGGTGCGGATTCATCCAGGGCCGTATCCAACTCCTTCAGCGAGCTGCTGGAGCATGTGTGCTGATTTGTATCAACCAGACCGAAGCTAAGCTCAGTGCTCAGGAGGGTGTCTTCATCCTGGCCGGCGCGCTAGAGGCTGTGACTGTAATTGCGGAACGCTTGCGGCAGATGGGGCGCTTGCCGGCCGCTGCAGTCTCCAGCGGCACGTTGGTCGGGCCAAAACGATACATCCCCTGGGTGGCTTCGTGCAGTCGGGCTCTAAATGCCCAAGGTGAACACCGTGCCGTGGCTGTCGGGTGTTTGGCTGCTGAGTCCGATACAGGCAAGTCGGAGAAAGTGATGTGTCATTAAGCATGGCTCTGGGTACAACCAGTGCCGCAGCGCGGGCATGTCATGTGCGGGATCAAAGGACCGTCGCTCTTTACCTTCTTTCACGTCGGCGATGAAATACACACGAGACAGATCTGCTTCGGAAAGGATAAGGCGAGGCACCAGCGTGTCTGTCGGATCATCCTCACCGCTCCAGATCACGACGTTGCCCGCGAAAGGCAGGGCAGAGCCATCGGGCCAGCGTCCTGCGCTGGTAACTGACTTCTTCATGGCTCTATCTTCTCAAGATTTAGAGCCTCCATCAAACCTGGGGCGATTCAGAGTAACTGAGGTTATGAACATTGATGAAAACCTCGCTTGGAGCGGAAATTTCTTCTGGCTATAGGCAGAACGGACTGTATCGGAACCTAGGCTTGAGACGACTTGTGTAACGCAGCTCTTCTACAGTTATGGACAAATCGGGGCTGGTGTCAAAGCACTGAATAACCACGGAGAGTCTGCTCATGTCGTTGTGTTCCCGCGCGCACTGCTATGCCCTGTTTGCACTTTTTGGTTGTTTTTGCGCTCCTCAGATCGCGCAGGCAGCGTATTCCGACCTGATCATTTCCGAGTATGTAGAAGGCAGTAGCAACAATAAAGCGATCGAGTTGTTCAATGGGACAGCGGTGGCGATTGATCTGAGCGCCTACCAGATCCGGATGTATTTCAATGGTGCTACGACAGCTTCTACAAACATCACATTGAGTGGCAGCCTGGCGGCTGGATCGACTTTCGTTCTGGCCCATGGTAGTGCCGTTCTTGGGGTTACTCCAGACCAGATCAATAGCAGCAGCTGGTTCAATGGCGATGACGCTATCGTTCTGGTGAAGAACAGCGTGGTGATTGACTCCATCGGTCAGCTTGGCAGCGATCCGGGTTCTGAATGGGGGACGGGCTTGCTTAGCACAGCCGACAACAGTTTGCGCCGCAAGACCAGCGTTACGAGCGGTCGCACTGACAGCACGGCAGCCTTCGACCCCTCGCTGGAATGGGAGGGTTTCGCGACCAACAGCTTCGACGATCTGGGCAAGTACAGCGCTGCCGCTGGCGGCGCGGATCAGGCTCCGACGGTAAGCAGCACTTCGCCGGCCAACAATTCAAGCAGTGTGGCCACCACCGGTGCGCTGACGGTGACGTTCTCGGAGCCGGTAAATCTGGCTTCCGGTTGGTATGCCCTCAATTGCAGCGCCAGTGGTATCAAGACCGCGACGGTGAGCGGTGGCAACACCAGTTTCGTACTCACACCCAGTGTGTTTTTCTCCGCTGGAGAAAGCTGCACACTGACCATCAATGGCGCACAGATCAGCGATGTTGATCAGGACGACAGCGTGGCTGACACCATGCTTGCCGACTACGCGGTGAGCTTCACTGTCGCAGGCCTCACGAGTGCCTGCGATGCGGCCTATACGCCCGCTTATGCGATTCAGGGGCGTGGCGCGACGAGCCCCCTGAGTGGCGTGGTAACGACCAAAGGCGTGGTCGTGGCTGATTTTGAAGGCGCCTCGCCAGCATTGCGCGGTTTCTATTTGCAGGATCTTGCAGGGGATGGTGATCCGGCGACCTCGGACGCAGTCTTCGTGTTTAGCAACGGTGCCGATCTGGCCAGTCAGGGCCAGATCGTGCGAGTGACCGGCACCGTGAGCGAGTATCAGGGCCAGACTCAGATCGCCGCGAGTGCCGTGGAAAGCTGTGGCCTTGGCAGCGTGGCGCCCACCGATGTGTATTTGTCGGCAGCTGATGCGGACTATCTGGAGCGTTTCGAAGGCATGCTAGTGAGGCTGCCACAGACGCTTTACGTGACCGAGCACTATCAGCTTGGCCGCTTTGGTCAGCTGACACTGTCGGCGAATGAGCGCCTGCGTCAGCCGACGAATGTCGTGGCGCCCGGTGCCGAAGCACTGGCATTGCAGGCGCAGAACGCGCTTGCCAGCATCATTCTGGATGATGCCAGCAATGCCCAGAACCCGGACCCCATCATCTTCGGGCGTGGCGGCCAGCCTTTGTCGGCCAGCAACAGCTTGCGCGGGGGGGACACGGTGCGCGATCTGGCTGGTGTGATGACTTACACCTGGTCTGGCAACGCAGCCAGTGCTAACGCCTGGCGCGTGCGTCCGGTTGGCGCCACGCAGCCAGATTTTCAAGCCGTGAATTCGCGCCCTGATCAAAGCCCTAATGTGGGCGGTAGATTGCGTGTGGCAGGGATGAATGTCCTGAATTTCTTCAACAGTTTCAGCGGCTGTGCGGGTGGTGTGGGGGGCGCGGCAATGGACTGCCGTGGTGCCGAGAATGCAAATGAGTTTGCACGCCAGAGCGCCAAGACGGTGGCTGCGCTGGTTGAAATGGATGCCGATGTGGTCGGTCTGGTCGAGATCGAAAACGATGGCTACGGCGCCAGCAGCGCACAGCGTTATCTGGTGGATCAGCTCAATGCGGCCACGGCCGCCGGCACTTATCAGCTGATTGATGTGGATGCGCGTAGCGGGCAGCTCAATGCGATGGGGTCGGATGCCATCAAGGTGGCTTTCATCTACAAACCGGCAAAAGTCAGCCCGGTGGGCAGCACTGCAGTCCTCAATTCGACGGCTTTCGTGAATGCTGGCGACAGCGCGCCACGCAATCGCCCTGCACTGGCTCAGGCTTTTGAGCAAGCAGATGGCGAGCGCTTCATTGCCGTGATCAATCACTTCAAGAGCAAGGGCAGCGCCTGTGACGCGCCCGATGCGGGCGATGGGCAGGCCAACTGCAATGCGGTGCGCGTACAGGCAGCAAATCTGCTGCGCAGCTGGCTGGCCGGTAATCCCACGGGGACGGGCGATCCCGACGTGCTGATCCTCGGTGACCTGAACTCCTACGCCAAGGAAGACCCCATCAGCGCCTTTACGGGAAATGGCTGGATCAATCTGATCGAAGCTTTCAACGGTGAGCACGCCTACAGCTATGTGTTTGATGGCCAGTGGGGCTATCTCGATCACGCGCTGGCGTCCTCCACTTTGGCGCCTCAGGTTGCCGGTGTCGCGGACTGGCACGTCAATGCCGATGAGCCGGTCACGCTGGATTACAACACCAACTTCAAGAGCGTCGCGCAGCAGCTCAGCCTCTACGCAGCCGATCCGTTCCGCAACTCCGACCATGACCCAGTTATCGTCGGGCTGGATCTGGTACCCGCTGGCACCTGCATGCATCCCGATACTTCTTCGACGGTGATGCTCGGAAGCTACGACAGCGGTGTGAGCAATCGCGTCATGGCCAAGCGTTGCAGTATCGACGACCTGATCGCCGACGAGACGGCCTGGAGCAGTCAGACGGCTTTTCTGACCCACGTTTCCAAGGTGAGCTTTGATTTGCTCAAGCAAGGCCAGATCAGCGCCGCCGAGCGCAGCAAGCTCATGAGTGCCGCCCAGAAATCCGGTATCGGCAAGGCGCCGCTGCTCAACTGAATTCCAGTTTCAACGGTCATGACATTGAAAGCCACTCAAGAGCATGCAAGTCATGCCCGTTTCCCTCACCCCCAACCCCTCTCCTCAAATGGGAGAGGGGAGCTTCGAGAAGTCGCTTTGCGACTTTCACGCTAACCGTATTCCAATCCACAGGAGATTCACATGTTCAAGCTTTCCGCCATTGCCCTAGCGCTGGCCTTTGCCGTCCCCGCCTTCGCACAGCAGGTCTGCGTGACCCCGGATGCCGGCACGAGTGTGACTTTCGGCGCTTACAACACGGGCGTCAGCAATCGCGCCGTGGTTCTCAATTGCACGATTGATGACCAGATTGGCGATGAGCAAGCTTGGGGCAATCAGGCTTCATTCCTGGCGCATGTATCCAAGGTCAGCTTCGATCTGCTCAAACAGGGCAAGATCAGCGCTGCTGAACGCAGCAAGCTGATGATTGCCGCGCAGGCTTCCGGCGTCGGCACGACCTTGAAGGTAAAGCTGATCGGCTTCAATGATTTTCACGGTTACATCAAGTCCCGCGAGGGCTCCAGCAGCAATCCGGGCGTGGCCAGCTTTGCTTACAAGATCAACGAGCTGCGCGCACTGAATCCGCTCAATGCGGTCGTCTCTGCCGGTGACATGATCGGCGCCAGCCCGCTGACCTCGGCCTTGTTCAAGGATGAGCCGACCATCGAGGCGATGAATCGCATCGGTATCGATTTCAATGCCGTGGGCAATCACGAATTTGATGAAGGCAAGACCGAGTTGCTGCGCATTCAGCACGGCGGCAATCACCCGACTGACATCTACTCGGGGCAAGGCCTGGCTGAGGATCTGAAGGATGGTGAATTCGCTGGCGCGAAATTCAAGTTCCTCGCCGCCAACGTGTTGGAATCGGAGAGCAATCAGACGATTTTCCCGGGTGTGGGCATCAAGGATTTCATGGGCAACAAGATGGCCTTTATCGGCATGACGCTGGAGTCCACGCCGACCATCGTTTCGCCTTCGGGTGTCGCCGGGCTGAGCTTCAGGGATGAGGCCGACACGGTCAATGCCCTGGTGCCGCAGTTGAAGGCGCTGGGGATCGAATCGATTGTCGTGCTGATCCACGAGGGCGGGCTTGCCACGCTCAGCGCGGGTCAATGTACGGGCGTGTCGGGCCCGATTGTCGACATCGTCAGCCGTCTTGATCCAGCTGTTGATCTGGTGATCTCCGGCCATACCCATCAGGAATATAACTGTCTCCTCAACAACAGCGCCGGAAAGCTGGTACGCGTCACCTCGGCGGGGCAGTATGGTCGCCGGATCACTGATATCGACGTGACCCTCAACACGCGCACGCGCGACGTGCAAGCCATCACGGCGAGCAATGTGGTGGTGCCGGTGCCTGCCGTGACGAATAACACCGTGCCGCAGGTGGCCGAATTGCTGGAGATCGTTGATCACTACTCCGCCTTGTCGGCGGTGCCGGCGGCTCGCGTGATCGGCAAGATCACTGCCGCGATCAGCAAGACCAATAATGTGGCCGGTGAATCTGCATTGGGTGACGTGATTGCCGATGCCCAGCGGGATGCGAGCAATGACGCCGACAATGGTCTGGCCGTGATCGCCTTCATGAACCCGGGCGGCATTCGTGCCGATCTGCCGTTCAACGCACCTAATGGTGACGTGACTTATGGCAATGCCTTCACCGTTCAGCCTTTCGGCAACGCACTGGTGACGATGACGCTGAGCGGCGCGCAGATCAAGACCGCGCTGGAAACCCAGTTTGCCGGCTGTAATGGCCAGACGGTCGAACGCATCCTGCAGATTTCTACCGGCTTCGCTTACACCTACGCGGCGGGCAACGCCTGTAATGCCCGCGTGGTGTCGATGAGCCTTAACGGCGTGGCGATTGACGAGATGTCGAATTATCGCGTCACGGTCAATAGCTTCCTCGCCGATGGCGGTGACGGTTTCGTGGTGCTGAAGGATGGCAGCAGCCGTCTGGGCGGTGCGGTTGATACCGATGCATTCGAGGCCTACCTGCAAGCCAATCCTTCCGGTGTGGCGCCTGGCCCGATGAACCGCATCACCAAGCAGTAATCCGATGAATCTGGAGAACCCTACAATGAAAAAATCCGCACTCAAACCCCTGTTTGCAGCCCTGTTGCTGGCAGGCACTTGCGCGGCGCAAGCCGCACACCTTGAAGTCGTCGATCAGCTCGTCTTTGGCGGCTACAGCGGCAGCCTTAATGGCGCTGCATTCAGCGCCGATGCGCTGGATCTGTCGCAGGATGGCGATGTCAGCCTGTTATCCGGCCTGTCTGTCACGGACACGAACTACACGCACAGCTCTGCTGCGGATGGCTACTTCTTCAAAACCAGCCAGAACTTTTCGATGAGCATCACGCAGGCTTTCACCGCAGCTGCGGGCAACATTTTTTCGGGCGATACGCTGGTTGGCATGCCGGTCATCACGCTCAAGGTCGCCGCTGACGGCGAGGCCGCGGGCTCCGACGTATTCGTGAGTTTTTCCGGTCTGGCCTCGGCCTTCAACAGCTATGCCAGTGGCAGCGGCGCGTTGACGATGGATATGGCCGTCATCAGTGGTTCAAGCACACTGGGCAGCTATTTGTGGGATGCCAGCGCGGTGCTCAGTGCTGATCAGTTCATCAGCTTCGGCTTCAACGCCAAGGTGGGCGATGAGCTGCTGCTATCGGGCAATATGCTGAGCAGCCTGAGTGCGGATGGCGCGCAGGCGCTTGATGTCAGTGCCAGTGGTCAGCTGGCAGGCGCATTCACCGTGACCGCCGTGCCCGAGCCTGAGCAATATGCCATGCTGCTGGCCGGTCTGGGCCTGATGGGTTTGAGCATTCGCCGGCGCGCGCAAGTTTGACGGTGATGCAGGTTTTAAAGCCGGCTGCGTGAAGCGGCCGGCTTTTTTCAAGGTCACGCTCGATGCACGAGAAAAACAGCTCTGATTCAGGAGCTTTTTTCACTTTAGAACCGGCAAAGGCAGCAGCATGGCGATGCTTTGCGAAATCCAGCCTAGCCCCTTTTTTGACTGCCCTCTCGCTATCGAGCGTGACGCTCAGGGTTCGGTGTTGGACGCTGTCGGGGGTGTGGCCTGTTTGACGAAGAGCCAGTCGCGGTAGCGAATCACTTCAGCCTTGCTGGCGATGCTGACGAAGCGCGGCAAGGCTTTGGGCTGGCGCAGGGCTTCGCGTTCCGAGCGGCTGCTGATGCTGACGATGCGCCCGTCCAGCACGTCCACCTGCCAGTTGGGCTGGCCCGTCATCGGGTCGCGGTAGAGGCGGCGCAGGTGGCGCACCGTGAAGGGAAAGCGTTTGTCCTCCAGCAG
This sequence comes from Uliginosibacterium flavum, assembly GCF_040566545.1. Classification (NCBI taxonomy): domain Bacteria; kingdom Pseudomonadati; phylum Pseudomonadota; class Betaproteobacteria; order Rhodocyclales; family Zoogloeaceae; genus Uliginosibacterium; species Uliginosibacterium flavum. The sequence continues at coordinate 152,807 of NZ_JBEWZI010000004.1, read as the reverse complement.
CTCATCCAGACTGGCTGGTGTGTTCGGCTGGCCAGCAGGCGTCACGCGCTGATAGCTGGTCATTGCGGCGCTGAACTGCTGGCCGATGGCGAGCAGTTCCGTCTCTTTTTCGCGCTGTGAGGAGATTTTCCATGACTGGCCAAAACCGGCCAGCACCAAGCCCATGACGGCCAGCGCAAAAATCAGGATCAGGTAGCCGAAGCCGCGCTGGCGCTGCATAGAATCAGAGTTCCCCCAGCGGCGTGCCATCCTGAGCCTGGCCTTCGGCGCTGCTATGCACTTCAAATACGCCGGTGCCGCCCTCCGGGGGCGGTTCGGTGAGCCAGCTTGCGCTGGAGTCGGTGTAAGGATCTTTCGGGATCGCGCGCAGATACTGGCGCGTGACCAGCTCGTCGAGGCTGTCCGGAAATTCTGAGCGGTCACCCTGATACTTGTCGATGGCATCGCGCATTACCGCCAGGCTCTGACGCAGGGTGTTTTCCTTGGCGCGTTCGACATGGCCGAAATAGCGCGGCGCGGCTATCGACAGCAGCAGCCCCACCACGGCCATGACGACCAGCAGTTCGATCAGGGTGAAGCCGGCGCGGCGAAGCCGCGCGCGGCAGTGCTGAGTGCTGAGTGCTGAGTGCTGAGAAAATATTTCCGTCGGCGGTGCCGACGCTAGCTTTGACTCAGCACTCAGCACACAGCACTCTTTACTTGTTTTCATTACCACTCCCTGAACGCCACATCATTCAGCCCGACCTTGTCGGAGAGCGAGTACACGTCGAACACGTCCTTGCCGGCTTGTGGATTGTCCGGCGGGCTGGCGTAGCTGCGCTGGCCCCAGGTGCTGGCGGCGGGGAGGGCGCGCTCGGGGTTCATCGGGTCGCGCGGCAGGCGGCGCAGGAAGTAGATCTGTCTGCCGCTGGCTTGGGTGATGTCGGCCTTGCCGCCAACCAGTTCATCCAGGCTGCGTGGGTAGCCGGATTCGTCGGCGCCTTTGGCGATGAGGCCGGCATCGGCCGCTTCCTTGTAAGCGTCGATGGCGCTGCGGATCTGGCGCAGCGCCAGGCGCAGTTCGGATTCGCGGGCACGCTGATTGACCAGACTGGCCACCGGCACGGCGACCGAGACGAGGATGCCGATGATCGCCACCACGATGACGATTTCGATCAGCGTGAAGCCGCGTCCGCGCTGGTGCATCAGGGCGCAACCTTCACGGCCAGCGGCTCGGGCGTGTTGACCTGATTCACGCTGCCGGTTTCGAGTGTGACGCGCGGGTTGCTGAGGGTCAGCAGGCCTTCGGCATTGACGCCGGCTCGGGCGCGCAGCAGGATCTGGCCGCTGGCCGAGTTGCCGGAGGCCGTCAGCTTCAGAGTGTTGTTGGCGCCCGGCGTGGCCGCCTCGAACAGCGCGCTGTCCCAGATCAGATCGACTTCGGCGTTGCGCACTTCGCTGCTGGCTGACAGGCTCACGCTGACGCTGAATTCCTGCGCCGGTTTGAGGCTGCGCGGACTGGTCAATGTGAGTGTTGCGGAGAGCGGCGCTGCGCCTTGCTCTGCAGCTGGGGTGGCTGAAGGCTCAATGCTGGCGGGACTTGCCGGGCTGCTGCTGGCACCGCTGCCGCGCAAGTTCAGCGAGCCCGCCGGGGTTGGCGTGCTGATCATCAGTGGCGCGCTGCCGATCGAGTTTTCCGTGCCGGCCGCAATGGCCGCGCGCGAGCTGGCTTCAGGCGTGATGTTGCGCAGCACGCGCGGGGTAATCAGCAGCACGATCTCCGTCTTGGCACCGTTGTCGCTGTGGGTGGAGAACAGCCGGCCCAGTCCCGGGATGCGCGATAGGCCGGGCAGGCCGGCGACGCTGCTGCGTTCTTCATCCGAGATCAAGCCTGCCAGCACCTGGGTCTCGCCATCCTTGAGGCGCAGCACGGTGGTCGCGTTGCGGGTGCCGATTTGATAGGCTAGCGAACTCTGCGGGCCGGCCACTTCCTTGGTGACGCTGGAGACTTCCAGCCCGACCTTGATCTCGACTTCGTCGTCCAGGCGGATGGTCGGTTCCACATCCAGTTTGAGGCCGACATCCAGATAATTCACGGCCGCCGATACGCCGACATTGGCGGTCGAGGTCGTCGTGAATACCGGCAGCTTGTCGCCGATGTGGATCTTGGCTTTTTCCTTGTTGCGCACGCGGATGCGCGGGTTGGCCAGGGTGTTGCTCATGCCGCTCTGATCCTTCAGGTTCAGCAGCAGACCGGGATTGGCGGTAAAGGGCACCAGCGCGCCGGTCTGGTTCAGATTGATATTGCCGGCGAGCAATTGGCCACCCAGATTGGTCGAGGCAGTGCTGCCGAGGGTGGTGGTGATCACTGAATTCGTGGTTGGCTGGAGCAGGCCATAGCCGATTTGATCCGGGTATTTGATGCCCAGGTTCAAGAGTTTGGAGCGCTGCACTTCAAGCACCTCGACCTCCAGCATCACTTCGGGCGCGGGTACGTCGAGCTGGGCGATCAGGCGCTCGGCCATGCGGATTGCATCCGGCGTGTCCTTGATGACGAGAATGTTGAGGCTTTCGTCGATGAAGGTGTCGCGCGTCTTGACCACCGATTTGACCAGAGATTGCGCCTGCTTGGCCTCGGTATTGGTCAGATAAAAAGTGCGCGTGGCCAGCTCCTGATATTCCTTCTGCTTGGCCGCTGAGGCCGGATAGATGATCACCGAATTCTCGTTGAGCAGCTTGCGGTCCAACTGGTTGGTCGTCAGTACCAGTCGCACCACCTCATCGATGCTGGTGTTGCGCACGAAGACGGTGACCTTGGCATCGGCCTTCACATCCTTGTCGAAGACGAAATTGATTCCGGCCGTGCGTGAAATGGCCTCGAACACATTGCGCAACGAGGTATCGCGAAATTCCAGGGTGATCGGCTTGGTGAAGCCGCCTTTCAAGGCCTTGTCCTCGCGCTGAGGGCTGTTGGCCGCGCTTTGCTCGTCGATCTTGCGCAGCAGCGCACGCACGCTGGCGTCATTCGGGGTTTCGGCGAGCAGGGCGCGCACGATGCTTTCGGCCTCCGGCAAACGTTTGGCGTCGAGCAGTTTCTGTGCGTCGAGTACGCGCTGAGCGCGGCGTTTGGCCGCGTCCAGATCGCGCAGCAGGCTCAGCGCGCGGGGATTTTCGCGATCGTGCTTGAGTACGATCCGGGCCTGCGCTTCGGCTTCACCGGGGCGCCCGGCATCGCGTGCGCGCTCAGCTACCGTAAGAGCCTGGCCGATCACCTGATCGCGGGTGCGGAAGTAGAGCACGCGCACTTCCTGATCGTCCGGATGCAGGCGCATTTCTTCGCTCAGGGTGTTCAGGGCGACATCACTCTGGCCGGCAGCCAGCATCTGGCGGCTGGAATCGATGGCGCTCACCGCGCAGCCAGCCAGGATGAGGCAGGTCAGCAGGGTCGGGAGTCGGGAGTGCAGGCGTGCGGGCATGGTCGGGCTCATGGTCAGTAATTCAGGGTTTGCGCCGTATTCAGCGGCAGGTATTCAAGTTGCAGGATGCGTTCGCCCACCGAAATCACGCGATACTGATTGTTCAGCGTGTCGCCCTGACGGGCCACCAGCATGCCGCTGCCATCATCCAGAAAAACGGCGTAGCGATCACCCTCGGCGACCTTGCCCAGATACTTGAAACGCAGCGGCGGGGCGCTCGGCTTGACTGGCTCAAGCCTGGGCGGTGGCGGCTCGAAACTTGCCGGGGCAAAAGGATCTTGCGTCAGCGCCGGCAGGCTGGAGAGCGGCGCTGGGGCGAGTTGTGCAAGCAGGCTGGCCTGTGAGACAGCACTGCTGCGCTTGTCCAGCTTGCCTGCCTGAACAGGCTTGCCGGGTGCGGCTGTGCGGGCAGTGCTGTTGGTGGATGTGCGCTTCGCCGGCACTACAGCATCTTCCTCTTCCAGACCCGCAACCCAGTACACGGCCAACAGCGTGGCGAGCAGGGCGGCACCCATGCTGAGTTGGCGGCGCGTCATGGCATCACCTTTGCAGTCGCCGCTGGGCGGCTTTCATCGCCTTGCTCGCCCGTCTTGCGGGAGAGGGCGCGCGGGGCCGGGCCGGATGGCTCGTCCCTCATGTACACGATCAGACGCACTTGTGCATCGAGTTCGGCTGCGGCAATGGTCGGTCGTTGCAGTTCGATGGCCTCGATGCTCAGCGTCGGGGCATCAGCCAGCGCATCGCTCAGCCAACCGCGCAGTGCGGCGTAACTGCCCTTGACCGGCATGCTGATGCGCATGCGCCGGAAGCCGCTGTCCTTGCTGCTGTTCTCGCTACTTTCCGCACTGTCGCCATAGTCCGCACGGCGCGGCGCGAGGCCGTTCTTGCGCGCACTGGCGTCCAGTTGCAGAAGGATGTCCGGCAGGCCGCTGGCGGGCGGGAAGCTCTGGCGGAAACGATCCAGAATCTCGCGCGGCGAGACTTCGCTTTGCGTGCCGCGCGCCAGATCGCTGGCCAGCTCAGTGCGCTGGTGGGTGATGTCGGCGAGTTGAGCTTCACGCTCGCGATTACCCGAGAAGCTGAAGGCCAGCGCGAACATGATGAGCGCGACGCCGACTACACCGGCCCAGCCGGCGGTAGCGAACTGACGCAGCAATGCATTGCGCAAGGAGTTCCACGGCATCATGGCGTGGCCCTCCAACTGGCATTGAGACTGAAGGCGACTACTTCCACACTGCCGCTGGGCTTGAATTCGTAGCTATCGACCGTTGCACTGCGGATGCCGGGGCGCGCCGCCAGACGGCGCGCGAAGTCGAAGGCGGCTTGCAGCGAACGCGCTTCGCCGGTGAGTTTCAGTTGCGGCTTGCCGGCGGTCTGGATCAGCGAGAGCAAGGCGACATCGGCGTTGCGCGCCGATTCGACTTCGGCCAGTACCTCCAGATTGCGGTTGTGCAGGCGCTGGGCAAGCTGGGCTGCTGCCTTCAGCTCGGCCTCGGGCAGCTTCTCGCGCTGCTTCGACAGGGCCAGTGCGCGGCTGCGTTCAAGATGGCGCGTCTCGCGTTCCAGACGGCTCTGCGCGGTGTTCAGTTGCGTGCCCAGATCCTGATAGGTCATCAGAACGACCAATGCGGTGAGCAGGCCTGCAGCCAGCAGCAGCCAGCCAAGCAGGCCGGGGCGGCGACGCTGCGGAATGAAATCCAGCGTGATGACAGCGGGTTGCGGGTTCAGCCACTTCATCCTGTGACTCCCTGCGGATCGAGTCGCGTGCAGGTCCAGCCCGCAGGCAAGCTGATTTGCAGGCCCTTGCTCTCGCCCGCCAGATACAGCACACCTGCGTCGCTGCTGTAGCCGCTGCTGGCCAGCAGCAATTGCAGCAGGGTGCCGAGTGCGGCGCCATCGCCTGCCGCCAACGTCAGACTGCGCAGCGCCAGCCAGCTACCGCCTTGCCACAGGCCCAGCGTGGCGCGGCCATCGGCCAGCCAGACGAAGGCACCATCGGCTACGCCGGTTTGCGCGTGCAGCGCGTTCCAGCGCGCGCTGAAGGCGGGCTGTACGCTGATGAGTTTGAGCTGATGGGTTTGGGATAATTTCTGCAGCGCGGCCAGCGTGGTGTTTTCGATGGCGGCGGCGAGCACGGCTTCGCCGGGCAGGGCGGCTTCGCAGACGATTTGCCAGGCTTGCGGATCGATGCCCTGCACGTCGCGGAACATCGCCTGCATGAAGGCGCTGCGCTCATCCGAGTTGCGTACGGCCTTGGGGAAGCTGATCAGCTGGCAACGCGCGAAGCGGTGTTCGAGTACCACCGCCAGCCGGCGGTAGCCCTTGGGTAGTGCCAAGCTGGCGAGTTCTTCACTCAGCACCGGGCTGGCCCAGTTTTCATGCAGCGCATGCTCACGGCCATCGAGGCGATAGCCGTGCTGGCCCAGATGCAGGCGCAGGCAATCAGACGACGAAGGTGACACGGTTCAGCTCCTGCAAAGTGGTTTCGCCATTCGCGACCAGCGCCATGCCGGCACTGCGCAGCGGGCGGAAGCCGTGGCGTGCGGCGGCTTCCTTGAGGGTGCGCAGTGGCGCACGGTCGGTGATCAGTTCGCGCAGCTCGTCGTTGAGGCTGAGGATTTCGGCAATCGCGCGGCGGCCGCGATAGCCGCTGCCACGACAATGGCCACAGCCCGCCCCGGCGCGGAAATGGAAGTTGTGAGCGTCGGTGAGGCGCGATTCCTCGATCAGGGTTTCGTCCGGCACCACATCCACGCTGCATTGCGGGCAGTTGATGCGCAGAAGGCGTTGGGCGACGATGACATTCAAGGCGGCGACCAGATTGTAGGGGTCCAGCCCCATGTGCATGAAGCGGCCGATCACGTCGAAAACGTTGTTGGCGTGCACCGTGGTGAATACGAGGTGACCGGTCAGCGCGGCCTGTACGGCGATTTCGGCGGTGTCCGGGTCGCGGATTTCGCCGACCATGATCTTGTCCGGATCGTGACGCAGGATCGAGCGCAGGCCGCGGGCGAAGGTCAGACCCTTTTTCTCGTTGACCGGGATTTGCAGCACGCCGGGCAACTGGTATTCGACCGGATCTTCGATGGTGATGATCTTGTCCAGGCCGTGATTAGTTTCGGCGATGGTGGCGTAGAGCGTGGTGGTCTTGCCTGAGCCGGTCGGACCGGTCACCAGCAGCATGCCGTAAGGCTCACTGGCCATGCGCCGCAGCTCGGCACGCGTGGCCTCGTCGAAACCCAGCGAACCCAAGGTCAGACCGCTCATTTCCTGAGTCAGATGTTCTTTGTCGAGCACGCGCAACACCGCATCTTCGCCGTGGATGCTGGGCATGATGGAGACACGGAAATCGATCTCACGCCCGCCCGCGTTGGCCTTGAAGCGCCCGTCCTGCGGCACGCGGCGCTCCGCGATGTCCAGTTCGGCCATCACCTTGATGCGCGAAATTGCCTGCTCGGCCTGATCGGCGCCTTGCACCGCACCTACGCGGTTGAGCACGCCATCAACGCGATACTTGATCTGCATGCCGTTGGGCGTGGATTCCAAGTGAATGTCGCTGGCATTCTGCTTGAGCGCGTCGTACAGGGTCGAATTGACCAGCTTCACCACCGGGCTGGCGTCTTCAGAAATGCGCCGCGCCGAGATGTCTTCGGCCAGCGTCACGCCGGCTTTTCCTTGCGACTCGCCGAGCAGGTTGGCGACCAGATGCTGGTTTTCTTCGATGCGCGCGAGACAGGCGGTAAGGTCTTCGCGACTGCTCAGAACCAGCTGGCAAGGCTCAGCCAGACGCGCGCCAAGCCAGTCCTGCAAGTTTGCGTCGAAGGGGTCGGCCAGCGCGATCAGCAGCTTGCCGTCGGCATCGCGCAGTGCCACGCATTCGCGGCGCAGACATTCTTCGAAACGCAGGCTCACCAAGTCTGGCGTGCAGGCCATCAATTCGGCAGCGGCAGCATTGCGCAGACGTAGCTGGGCGGCCAGCGGCGCCAGCGCGGCAGGGCCGTGGCGTTCGACCAGCAGATCGATCAGGCGGCGCTGGGCGCTGGCTGCCTCCAGGCGCAGGGCGGCAAGGATGCCGGGGCTCAAGACGGGAAGCGGGGGCAGGGGCGCGTTCATTGAATCGTCTCCGCCAGCTGGAAAATGGGCAAATACATGAGGACCACGATGCCGCCGATGACCGTGCCGATCACCAGCATCAGCGCCGGGCCGATCAGACGAGTGAGCAGCTCGACGCGGCGGCCGATTTCTTCTTCGTGAAACACGGCAATGCGCTCGGCCATTTCGCCCAGATTGCCGGCCTTCTCGCCCACGCGCAGCATGCGGTTGGCGACCGGCGTGGTCAGCTGGTGCTGACTCAGCGCATCAGTCAGGCTGCGGCCTTCACGCACCATCAGCATCGCCGCATCCAGCCCGCTGTGCAGGGTGGCGGAGAGTAATTCGCGCGTCATCTGCAGGGCGGTCAGTACTGGAATGCCACCGCGCAGCAGCATCGCCAGGGTGCGGTAGAAACGCGCTAGCTGGAACACCCGCAGCTCGCTGCCGATGGCCGGAATTTTCCACAGGGCACGCCCGAGAGCTGCGCGCAGCGGCGCACTGCGGGCAGCTGCCACGCACAGGCCCGCCAGACCTAGCGCTACGAGCAGCATGGCTGCAGAGTGTTGCTGGATAAGGTTTCCCCAGTCGATCAGCAGGCGCGAGGCCAGCGGCAGATCGCCACCCACATCTTCGAACACGCCAGAAAAACGCGGCACCACGAAGCCCAGCAGAAACAGCACCACCAGCCCGCCCACGCCCAGCAGCAGCAGCGGGTAGATCGAGGCGCCGATGATCTTGCCGCTCAGCGAATCCATCTGCTGGCGATAGGCGATGTAGCGTGCCAGCGCCTGATCCAGATCCGAGGTGCGCTCAGCCGCGCGCAGCATCGCCACGAACAGCACCGGAAACGTGCCCGGCTGGCTTTCAAGCACGGCGGAGAGTGGCTTGCCCTGACGCATGCCGCCACTCAAACCATCCAGTGCGGCGCGCACGCCGGGGCGGGTTTCCTTCTCGGCCAGGGTGTCGATGGATTCCACCAGCGGCAGGCCCGATTGCAGCAGGGCCAGCAACTCCTGCGAGAACAGCAGCAGCGGGAATTTCCCGCGTGCACCGCCGCTCGTGCCGCTGCCCTTGCGCACGCTCAGTACGCTCAGCCCGCGTGCGCTGGCCTGCGCGCGTGCGCCGGCCTCGTCGCTGGCGTCGATGACTGATTCACTCACAGCATGTGCGCCATCCAGCGCCTTGACCAGAAATTGCATGGTTCTGGCGTCTGCCTACCAGTTGCCGAGGTCTTCAGCTTCACCCGTGCCGCCGGGCTGACCATCCTTGCCGAAGGAGAACAGATCTAGCTCGCCATGCTCGCCGGGCTGCTTGTATTGATACGGGCGGCCCCAAGGGTCGTTGGGCAGGCCTTTCTTGAGGTAGGGGCCGCTCCAGCGTGTCTCGCCGGACGGGCGTTGCATCAGTGCGGCCAGCCCGGCTTCGGTCGAAGGATAGCTGCCCACGTCCAGGCGGTAGGCGTCCAGCGCCTTCTCCAGCGAGTCAATCTGCGCACGCGTGGTCTTCACCTCGGCCTTGCCAATGTGGGCAAAAAACTTGGGCGCGACATAGCCGGCCAGCAGCCCGATGATCACCATCACCACCAGCAATTCCAGCAGGGTGAAGCCCCGTTGCTTGACTTGATTGCTGCGTTCGCTGTGCTTGCGCATTCCTTGACCTTGTTAGTGATGCCTGCTGAAAGAGTCGCAATCCTACGTTCGCAACAAGACAGAGATATTTCTGTAACGCGAATCTTGTGGGAAGGCTGATTCAGCGGTGATTGGCGAGATCTGTTGCAATTCAGCCGGCGTTTGAGCATGCGCCGGATGGCATATCGCACGGTGTTCGCATGAAGCAGAGGTTTAATGTTTCGTGCGTAATCTTGCTTCGTCACCAGTTCAAAGGGTCGCCGGTAAGTCAGAACGAAATCCCTTCCCCTGTACTGCAACCGCGTCAGACCCGCAACGCCCATCGCCGCAAATCGATGGGCGTTGTCTTTTCTGGTCTGGGTTCGCCATTTGATCCAGCGCAAACGCAAGGTTCGGGGCCGCCCTGGATGCTCCGAACGGCGGATGTAAGACCGTTTTTAAAAGAGGTTATTTCATGCTTGCACGCTAAGGTTTCCGTGCATTCCCGCAGGGGGCCTGCGGCTTGCCAATACAACCATTCGACATTCAGGGAGTAGTGCCATGAAAAAGACTTTGCTTGCGCTGGCAGTTGCCGCCGCGCTGACCAGCCCGGCCTATGCGGCCAAGAACGTGATCCTCATGATCAGCGACGGCGCCTCCTGGGGTGCCTGGGACGCCGGTAACTACTACACCTATGGCTCCAACGCCGGCACGGTGTATAGCGACTTCACTGTCAAGCTGGGTATGACCACCACGCCGCTGAATACCAGCAGCACGCCGACCATGAACACCAACGCGCTGGTGAGCTACGACCCGTCCAAGGCCTGGAGCACCACGCCGACGGCAACGGGCAATGCAAACGGCCCGTTCTCCGGCTACGACTACATCGCCAAGAATGTCACCGATTCGGCTGCGGCCGGCACGGCGATCGCCTCTGGCCAGAAGAGCTATAACAATGCGATCAACTGGAGCAACATGAACGAGGCGCTCCCGTACATCACCCAGATGGCCTCAGCCCAGGGCAAGGCCACCGGAGTTGTTAGCTCGGTGCAGTTCAATCACGCTACGCCGGCGAGCTTCGGTGCACAGGACCCCAGTCGTAACAACTACACCGCGATTGCGAACGAGATGATCAACAACCCCTCGCTGAATCTGGTGATGGGTACGGGCCACCCGATGTACAACGCCAACGGCCAGTCGCAGACTGCCAGCTACAACTACATCACGCAGACTGACTACAACAGCCTCTCCAGCGGCAACGCTGGCTGGCAGTACATCGAAACCAAGACCCAGTTCGAGAACCTGGCTGCGGGTGGTACCGTGCTGGCTGAAGGCGAGCGCCTGTTCGGCATGGCCCAGAATAACTCAACCCTGCAGCAAGGTCGCAGCGCCGGCACTGCACAGATCACCGGCGTGCCGACGCTTGAAACCATGACCACAGGCGCACTCAATGCACTGAGCGGCGACAAGGACGGCATGTTCGTCATGATCGAAGGCGGCGCAGTTGACTGGGCGGCTCACGCCAACCAGAAGGATCGCCTGGTTGAAGAACAGCACGATTTCAACAAGTCCGTCGAAGCTGTGAAGAGCTGGGTCCAGCAGAACAGCTCGTGGGAAGAGACCTTGCTGATCGTCACCACCGACCACGGCAATGCTTCGCCGATGGGGCTGGGCTCTGACACCGTCGCTTTCCAGGGCGTGGCTAACAACGGTCAGGGCGTCATGCCTGACTTCCGTTTCTGGGGTGGCAACCACAAGAACGAAATCGTCCCGCTGTATGCCATGGGCGCCGGTGCTGATGATCTGCTGATGCATGTTGAAGGTAGCGATGCTGGCTTCAATCAGTATGTGAACACTGACGGCCGTTTCGGTAATGGCAGCTACGTGAGCAATGACGATCTGTTCAAGACCATGAATGCCGCTATTGCCCCGGTGCCGGAGCCCAGCTCCATCGCCATGTTGCTGGCAGGTCTGGGTATGTTGGGCATGGTGGCTCGCCGCCGTCGCGCAGCCTGATGATGGATCCAGCAGCTCCCTGAGCCGCTGGCAGGAGACTTCCCTGACACCCGACCGCGAGAGCTGGCGGGTGTTTTTCTATTGCCTCACTTGATTGGAATGTTCCGTTTGCTTGCACGACAAGCAGAGCGTGCGAGGCAAGCGACGATTGATCCGGCCCGATTCCGGTTTGAAACCTAGGTGCGATCCTTCGATAAGCTCAGGAGAGTCTTCAATCGCGAACCGCGTCTGGCAGATCGGCAGAAGTCAGCCCTGTCGCCAGTACCTGCAACTGCTTGCAGGCACGATCAATTAATGTTGCCAGCCTCACTCGTCTCGCCCGGGCAGGCTGCCGCCTGGGCGCGGTTGGAGACATTCAGCTTGCGCAGGATTTTCTGCACATGGTTTTTCACGGTCAGCGGGCTGATGTCCAGAATCACTCCAATCTCGAAGTTGGTCTTGCCCGCACGGATCCAGTGCAGCACCTCGATTTCGCGGCTGCTCAGACAGGTCTGGATGCAGCGGTTAATGCTAAGTGTGTCGGGTTCCGGATTTTCCGTGCAGCTCATCTGCACAAAGGCCATGTGCAGATGCGGCAGCAGCAATTCCAGCACATAGGTAAAGCGTACGTGCGATTGATCCGGCACCTGCAGGAAGGCAAAAAAACTGCCGGGCTGACGTTGCCCGCCGGGGCCGGATTCCGGTGACTGGCTGCCGTGGCACAGGGCTGAATCCAGGCCGAGTTCGCAGATCAGCAGGCCCAGTTGTGAGTCGTTTCTGCGCAGCAACAAGGGGTGGTAGCCATTCTCCATCCAGCGCCGCGCCAGCTTGTTGAGCAGGCTGTTGTCGCCATTGCACAGCCGCTGCGTCAGCGCTTCGTCGTTGGCGTTGCGGGTGTGCAGTTCGCTGCGCACATTCAAAGCGCCGGGCAGGCCCAGCGCGCAGATCAGGGTTTCGTGCGGGATGAAGCTTTGCAGTGCGCCCTGCGTCCACAAATAAAACTGCGAGCGCTTGCGGATGCGCGCCGACCCCTCAATGGCCGACAGGAAGAACTCAAGCTCCTGTGGGTTCAAGCTGGTTTGTGCGGCGTGGCGGGCGGCGAGCGCTTCTTGCATGGAGGAACCAGAGTTTAATCAGCGCACCGAATTGGCGTGTCGGTGTGCTCCAGAGATAAGCCTTTGGAAATCTGTACCCGGGTTCGGCGGCACGGGCAATTCAAGTGCGCGCCATTGTGCAAAAGCTGTGTGACATGTGCATGCAGGGTTTGTGACCGCTTTGTGAATGCGGACTATGAGCCGTTCGATGATCGCGAGTCGCGAGTCGCAAGTCGCGGTGCAAGTGGTGTCTTCTGAATTGATCGCACCCACGCTCTGTGTTCCTTCGGCGCGCCGCAACGGCCCCGGATTTCGCTGTGCTGCATGCCGGGCTACGGGGCAGGGCCTTGAAGAGCCGCGCCCAGGTTTCTTCTTGCGGATGCCTGCTTGCAGATCAATGCTGCGCGCGGCTTTGCGGGCGATTCCTGCGAGAAAGTCAACTTCATCGCGCCGACCCAATCAGCCCCTCAGGCCAGCTGTCTAGTCCGATAGGACTACAGCGCAAGCCCTTCGCGGAGTCAGCGCGTCATCTGCCACCCCTAAAGTTCAACTCGCTGCATTGCGTCTGCTTGGCACTGTAGATGGCTAGTCAAACGGCTCATGCCGGAGAGGTATTCCGGCGGGGTGAATGCAACAAAGCGTGACTAAAGTCACAGTGTCTCGACCGAGACCCGGGGAACCCCCTCTTCACGACGACTAATTAGATTCAGGGAGTAATACCAAATGAAATTCAAAGCACTTGTAATTGCACTGGCCATGATCGGCGCTGGCGCCGCGAACGCCAATATTTCGCTGCCTTCGGGTAGCGGTGCCGCAGCCAGCAGCAGCGTGTTGTTCACGATGATGAATACCGGCGCAGCCACTTCCTCCATGTTTGATCTGGGTCTGGATCGCGGCCAGTTCAACGCCGCCGCCTTCGGTGGCGTAACCAGCGGCGCGACGCAACTCGCGACCCTGACCTGGAACTTTACCAGCAACTCCGTGACTTCTTCGGGCAACTGGGGTGTCGACGCTACGAGCGCCATCGCCTCGCTGCAGTCCGCCAGCAACTCCTGGTCTTCGACCTGGAACGCTTACTCGGCCAATGCCGCCGGCTCCGTGTATGACGTGTTCGCTTCGGATCGTGATGGCACGACCGGCGCTGCTCAGCATTTGCTGTCGACCGTGGTTCTCGGTTCGACCAACAAGATCGAGACGGCCACCAATGCCAAGATTTTGTTGGCTAGTAGTTCTTCACACAACGCGTATGTGGCCGCGAATACCGTGTTCGGTACGCATGGCACTGCTGATAATGGCGCCAACATCCAGGGTAATGGCACTTCGTATCAGGGTTCCAATGGTTCTTTTAAGACCAACTGGAACGGCACGATGACGATGTTCAGTGCTGCCGCCGGCGTTGATCAGTCTCTGGGCTTCTATGGCCTGGATGGCGTTGCCGGCTCTTCGGGCAATGCGCTTGCCATCACCAACTTCAACGGTACCTGGTCAATGGATGCTGCTGCCGGCACCCTGACTTACAGCGCCCAGATCGCCGCCGTGCCGGAACCTTCCAGCATCGCCATGTTGCTGGCCGGCCTGGGCCTGATGGGCTTCATCGCCCGTCGTCGCCTGTCCTGAACGCCTGATTGTCTGTTTTGCCGGGCCGGCTTTTCGGTCGGCCCGGTCTGATCTTCAACCCGAAAGGATTTGCAATGAAACTCAAGTTCATCGCCGTGGCCGTTGCTGCCATCGCCGCTCAGTCCGCTTTTGCCCTGACGCCCTTGCAGACCAAGGCTGTCCAGATCAATTTCCAGAACGGTGTGGCCAACAATCACGTCGTGTATCTGTCTGGCGCTTCCGCCCTGGCCAAATCGGTGCCGGGCGCCTTGGCCAAGCTGTGCTCGGATAGCGTGACGACCTTCACCAATGCCGACAGCAATATCAAGGCTTATAGCTGCACCGTTGGTGGCGCCGTACCGGTCGCTGGCATGGCGGTTGGTAGCAAGCTGCTGGTCGGTCTGAGCGTGTCGGAGGGTTCTTTCTCCGGCGTGCTGTCGCAGAACGCCACGAACTTCACCTACGACATCGGCGCAGGCGTGAAGAATGTGCAGAACAACCAGATTGACTTCTCGGCCGTCGCCAGCGATGCCGCCACCCTGATTCCAGCCGTCTTCCGCAAGCAGACCGCTGGTGGCTTCCTCGATGTCGAGCCGCGCCTGTTTGATGATCTGGTTTCGAACCCAGCCTTGGCTGCGCTGAATGTGTCCTACACGACTACGCCGGTGGCTGCCGGTCAGTCTTTCGGTGTGGCCGTTTCGCCCGCCCTGTATGCGGCCCTGCAAGTGGCCCAGGGCATTACCTGCGCCGCTGGGGACTACTCGGTAGCTTGCCAGCCGAGCATCAGCAAGGGGCAGTACGCTTCCCTCGTGGCGCAGTCCAATGCCGGTTTTATCGCCGACTGGTCGGTTCTGGGCCTGTCGGATGCGCAGCCGGTGAATCTGTGCCGCCGCGTCGCCACTTCGGGCACCCAAGCTGCCAGTAACGCCTTCTTCCTCGGCAAGGGTTGTTCTAGCGCTGCGTTTGACCCGTCTGCTGCTGCTGACCAGAACGCCGGCACCTTCAATATTGTCGAGAACTCCGGTTCCAGCAATGTGGCGACCTGCCTGAGCAATGCCAGCAACTTCGCCATCGGCGTGATCTCGGCTGAAAACGCCCTGGCCACCACGACCTGGAAGTTCGTCAAGCTCGACGGCGTGGCCGTGTGGGATGGCGTGAAGGCGCGTCAGAACACGATCGACCAGAAGTATGACTTCGCCTTCGAGTTCGTGACGGCTACCCGCAACTCGGCTTCGGCCGCGTCGCAAGGCCTGATCGCTGCGCTGGGCACCGCGATTGCTGATCCGCTGGTGACCGACCTGACCGGCATCTTCATCGTTCCGGGCGCTGCTGGTATCAATGCCGATGCACCGGGCAAGATTGCCAAGGCCACCACTGGCGGCAATTCCTGCGCCGCACCGCTGTACTACTTCTGATCCACGTAGCGGCCGGCCCGTCAGGGCTTGCCGCGCAGGCAGCGCCCGCTGCCACGTGATCAAAACAAGCCCCTGCGCGAGCGGGGGCTTGTTGCTATTCCGGTGATCGGGAATGACGCGGATATTGATTGAAATGGCCGCGGCATTCAGACACCTGTCACATGACGCGGGGATGATGGCGCGCAGACGTCTGAATAGTGAGAAATGATGCGATTTGAATGGTTACTTATGATGGTGGGGATGGTTCCTGCAGTGTGTTTGGCGCAGGCGCAGAGCAATGTGCCGGCCAAACTGCTGATCAATGAATTCCGGGTGGAAGGCAATACGGTATTGCCGGCCACCAGTATCGAAAAAGTCGTGATGCCCTGGCTGGGACCGGAGCGCACCCAGGACGACATCTACGCCGCGCGCGATGCGCTGGCCAAGGCTTACGAGAGCGCCGGTTACTTGTCGGCCAGTGTCGAGGCCGAGCGTATTGATCCCGTCGACACTGAATGGGGGCCGGGCTGGGTGGCGGTGCTCAAGGTGGTGGAGGGGCGCGTCGAGCGGCTGAAGGTGACGGGTGCCGACTACAACCTGCCGAGCAAGCTGAAGCTGCAGGCCGGCTCGGTGGCCGAAGGTGAAGTGCCGCATTTTCCGACCATGCAGGAAGATCTGGGGCGCATTGCGCGTATGGCCGACATGGCCGTGACGCCGCTGCTGCGCCCGGGGCGTGATCCCGGCACCATGGAAGTCGAGTTCAAGGTGCAGGACAGTCTGCCCTTCCATGCGTGGACGCAACTCTCCAACGAGCAAAGCCCGGACACCTCGCCGCGCCGGCTGGAAGTCGGTGCGCGTTACGACAATCTGTTTCAGGCACAGCACAGCCTGAGCGCACGCCTGATCACCACACCGCTGAAGCAGGAAGAGATCCGTGTGGCGACGCTGAATTACAGCCTGCCGGTGGGAGTGCGCGACGACAAGCTGTCGCTCTATGTGCTCAAGTCTGACAGTCAGGTGGAAACCAATATCGGCACCGGCGTCACCGGCAAGGGCATCACTCTGGGCTCGCGCTGGACACGCACGCTGGAGGCCGAAGCGCCGTTCTTCCATAGCATCAGTCTGGGGGCGGATTACAAGCGGCTGGGGGAAGTTTCCGAGGAAACCGGGTCTAAACCGGTGAGCTATCTGCCCTTCTCGCTGCAATACATCGCCATGCGCCCGGATGAGGGTGGCAACTGGCAATTCTCGTCCAGCCTGGTGAATAGCTTCGGCGGCGTGATGGATAAGCGTGGCGAATGCGGTGGGCGCGAGGATCTGGATCAGTTCGATTGCCGCCGCGCCGGGGCCAGTTCCAGTTTCATGCTGTGGAATGGCGCGCTCAAACGCCTGGAGCGCTTTGGTAAATGGGAGGCCGTCGGCAAGTTCGACTGGCAGGTCGCCAACGGCCCCTTGCTCAGTGGCGACCAGTTCTTTGTCGGCGGAGCGGATTCGGTGCGCGGCTATTACCAGTCCGAACAGGGCGGTGACGATGGCGGCCGCATCTCGCTGGAGATCTATACGCCAGCGCTGACGCTGGGCGAATGGGCGACGAAATTCCTGACGTTTTACGACCAGGGTTGGGTGCGCACCCAGCAGGTGCAGTCTGGCCAGAACCCGGATTACCGTCTGGCGGCTTATGGCGTCGGCTTACGTACGAATTGGGGCAAATCCCTGAGTGGCCAGCTGGATCTGGCACGCACGACCTTGCCGGGCTCGCCCACAGGCAGCAAGGACGGCGCGACGCGCTTGCATGCGACGGTGCGGGCGGAGTTCTGATCTCACGAGTCGCGAGTCGCGAGTCGCAAGTCGCAAGTCGCAAGTCGTATTTTCTCCCCTCGCCCGATTGTGGTAGAGGGTGGCGCGCAGCGCCGGGAGATGGCGTTGGTTCGTTGGGTTGTGTGAGGTTTTCGAATTCAAAACGCTGGAAGGCTCCGCGCTTTTCCGGCTTGCTGTGACGGAGTAATGAAATGAACAATCTGTGTTATCGCGTGGTGTTCAACGAAAGTCTGAACGCTTGGGTGGCGGTGGATGAAACCGTGTCGGCACGTGGCAAGCGCTCGCGCGGCCGGGTGCGGCGCATGGCCGCCATGCTGGCCCTGCTGGGCACCACCGGAATTGCCGATGCACAGGTTCGACACAACTTGCCGCAAGTCGCGACGGGGGCACGCATGGCGACCAATGTCGGTGTGAGCAGCATTGACACAGTTGGCAGGACGATGACCGTTCACCAGAGTTTGGACACGGCGATCCAGAACTGGGATTCTTTTGACATTGCCGCAGGCCACAAGGTCGTCTTCGATCAGCAAAGCAGCTCCTGGCGCATCCTCAACCGCATCTGGGATTCGAAGCCCTCCGAGATTTTTGGCAGCATCGAGGCCAAGGGTCAGGTCTATCTGATCAACCGCAACGGCATCCGCTTCGGGCCGGATGGTCAGGTCAATGTGGGCGGTCTGGTCGCCTCGGCGCTGAATATCCGCACGGATGTGTTCAAGAGCGGCTTTCTCAGCGTCGCGGGCAAGGATGCGGCTTTCTACTATGCGGGCAAGATTGACACTGCGAGCGGTGAAGTCATTGATTTCGATACACCAGCCAGCAGTGCTGCGGCCTTGGGTGACAAACGCCCAGATGTCAGCAATGCGGGGCATTTGAAGGCGGCAGATGGCGGCAGCATCATGCTGCTGGCGCCGGTGGTGAAAAACTCGGGCAGCATCGAAACGAATTCCGGCCAGGTGGTGCTGGCGGCCGGTGCCAAGGTGTATCTGTCGGAAAGCGGAAGCACATCGCTGCGCGGTTTGCTGGTGGAGGTCGATCCTTTTGCGGGCGGCGACAAGACGAGTTCTTCCGTCAGCAATACCGGCAGCGGTGAGCGTGAAATCACGGTGGATGAGGTCAAGCAGAAGATCACTGATGGCATCGTTGCAAATCGCGGCAACATCACTCTGGCGGCGATGGCAGTGAATAACGATGGCTTGCTCAAGGTCACGACGAGCAAGACCGAGAACGGCTCGATCTATCTGCAGGGGCGTCACAGCACGACAACGCTTGAGCGGGGCAATGTGGGCGGAGGCTCTGTCCGGCGCACGCAGGCGCTGGCGACCCAGGGCGGCGAAGTAGTGCTCGGGGCGAACAGCCGTGTCGAGGCTGAGGTCGAGAGCATCACTGACGCCGATGTGGAACAGAAGGCCGCCACGGATTTTGTTGCCGATGCGGCGGACAGTGCCGCGGTGCAGGCTTCCAAACTGGCGGCCTTTAAGGATCTGATCCGCAAACAATATACGGTGGCGGCAGCCGATACGCTCAAGCCCTCGGAGATCGTGGTGGATGGCCGCTCGGTGTTGCTCAAGACCGGCTCCAGCATCACGGCGCCCGGCGCCAGCGTCAGCCTGCTGGCCGCTGGCGAGCGGATTTATGAGGCAAACAAAGAAGGCGTTGAAACCTACTTGAGTACGGCCAAGGCGGACGTGGGGGCGAGCGTGGTGCTGGAATCCGGCGCGAGTGTCGATGTCGCGGGCTACAAGGATGTAGCCGTCGATGGCAGCCGCAACCAGATGAAGGCGACGCTGGTCTCTAATGAGCTGAAGGATGCGCCGCTGCAGCGCGCGGGCATTCTTTCGCGTCAGACCGTAAGTTTCAATCGTCTTGATGCACCGACGGGCAAGCTGGCAATTGCCGACGCATCCGGGGCGGTGGAGGGCATCCAGTACAGCTTGCGCGAGCGTGCGGCAACGGGCGGGGCTGTGACGATCCAGTCGGCGGGCGATGTAGTACTCGGCGCAGGCTCGAAGATCAATGTGTCGGGCGGCTCGGTCAATTACAGCGCGGCCGATATCGTCACCACCCAATTGACGGCGGGTAGTTTGCGTTTTGATATTGACAAGGCCAGTGCCGATATTGTGTATGAGCGCATGAGCAGTAGTGCCCGGCATGTGGCTGAGTATGCCGAAGGCAAGGATGCCGGCAGTGTGCTGGTGGCCGCGCGTGGCGCTGTGGCGCTGGATGGCAGTCTGCAGGGGCAGACCGTCAACGGGGTCTATCAGACTACTGCGAGCACGGCAGCGAAGGGCGCGAGCTTTACCCTGGGTGATCAACTGGGGAATTTCAGCAAGATTTCAGAAGCTTATCCGCAAGCATCTACACAACTGCCCATGTTCAGTTGGGGCAGGGCTGTGGTGGTGAGCGATGAGCCTGCGCTGGCGGGCGCTGACGGCGCCAATCGCGTTTCGGTCAATCGGCTCTCTGCCGCGGGTTTCAGCAGCTTCAAACTGTATGGTGAAAGCATCAGTGTTGCGGCCGACTCACCAATCTCGCTGAGTGCTGCGAGCAGCCTGAGCCTGCGTGCATTGGGTGATGTCGATATCGATGCGGATGTGCGGGGCGCGGGCATGAAATTCGATGCCCAAGCAGGCCGGGCGGGTAGTTCCATTGGTTCGGTGCGCCTGGCGGCGGGCCGCAGCCTGGATGCGTCAGGCATATGGATCAACGACTGGGCTGCTCTGCGCCAAGGCGCGGCTTTGTATAAGGGGCTGCGTCAGATTGACGCCGGATCAATTTCACTGACTGCCATCTCAGGCATGGAGCTTGGTGCCGGTAGCCGTATCGATGTCTCCGGCGGTGGCAGCCTGTCGGCTAGTGGCAGTCTCAAGACCGGCAATGCCGGTGCGATCACGCTGGCCGGTGACGGAGGTGTCGAACTGAATGATGCCAGTTTGCGTGGACAGGCACTGGCCGCGGGGATGCAGAGCGGTAAGGGCGGCAGCCTGACGATCACCGCGCCGGGCATCCGCATCAACGATGCAGCACAGAATGCGGCGGAGCTCGTTTTGAACAGCGATCTGTTCAGTCAGGGCGGCTTCAGCAACTATGCGATGACTGCCAGTGTGGGCAACGCCGGCATCGGCGCCGGCACCCAGCTGGATCTGACGCGCAGCGTGCGTCAGCTTGGTAATATTTATCAATTGGCCGCCACCGGCAGTGCGCTGAGCGCTTTGGGGCGGGACGCCCGGCTGGATGCCAGCATCAAGGATCCCGCGAGCTTCACCCTGAGTGCGAGTTTTCAGAATCTGGAAACCACGGGCGTTGAAAATGGCGTGCTGACAATTGGTGAGGGCGCGCAGATCAAGGCCGGCGCAGGCGGCAGCATCACTCTGAACGCGGGGCGTCAGCTCACCCTGGCCGGCGAGTTGGTGGCTGCAGGCGGCAAGGTGGCGCTGAACATGATCAGGCCGGGTGGCGACAAAGATCCGGGGGCTTTCGAAGACCAGTCGATTTTCCTGACGGATTCGGCACGCATCGATGTCGCGGGCACGGCGCTGGTGACGCAGAATGCGCGCGGGCTGCGCACGGGCGAGGTGCTCAATGGTGGCAGTGTTAGTATCAATGCAGCGAAGGGACATGTGATTGCGCAGGAAGGAGCACGTATCCTCCTTGATGGCAGCAGTGCAACTCTGGACAACCTTAGCACTGGCCGCTCAGCGCTGGTGGCCAGCAATGCCGGGAGCCTGAGTCTTCAGTCACCCGCCGGCATCCTTTTTGGTGCACAGATTTCTGCGAAGAGCGGTGGCGCGACGGCGGCCGGCGGCACGTTTACGTTGAATCTGGAGAAGTTACAGGATTCACAGTACTCAAACTCGTTGCGCAAGGTCACCGTGGGGGAAAACCTGCTTGCCGAGGGCCGCGACCTCAAAAGTCAGCTGGCTGCGCTGCGAGCTGGAAATTCACTGAAGCCGCTATTTGCCGATAAGGCGCAGGGCTGGGTGGATAGCCAGGCGCTTGCGACGGCGGGCTTCGATAGTCTAGCGATCCGCAGCGATGACAGCATTCGCTTTGAAGGCAATGTGGCGCTGGCGGCAGCACGCCAGATTGCACTCACTGCGCGCAGCTTCGATGTGGCGGATGCCAACGTGACGATCGATGCAGCGGCTGTGCGTTTGGGCGGGGATATCTATCAGGGCCAGCGTGCCAAAATTTCCGAGGAGACGCTCTTCACGCAAGACTCCGTTGGTGGTAACGGATCGTTGAGCGTACGCGCCGACAGCATTGCCCTCTGGGGGGGCTCCTCGGTGAATGGTGCACGTCAGACCACGCTGAGCAGCCGTGGGGAATTGAGCGTTTCAAACGTTTATAAGCAGGTGGGTGACTCTCTGACGTACAGTGATTTGGCCATTTTCTCGGTGGGCGGCAATCTTGATCTCGAGGCCAGCCAGATCTACCCGACGACGTACAGTGACTTTACCGTCAAGGTGGCACCCGGCGTGAATGGCGAGGGCGGCACGCTGAATATTCGTGGCCCTGGCACTGCGCCAGGAATGCCCTTGTCGGCTGGCAGCCGACTGGTGCTGGAGGCGGACAGCATCAATCAGGGTGGGGTCGTGCGCGCGCCCTTTGGCACGATCGAGTTGAATGCCCGCAAGAATCTGAACCTGCTAGCCGGCAGCGTGACCTCTGCATCCGGCAACGGCGCGGTGATTCCATATGGCGAGCTGGTAAATGGCACGGATTGGAGCATAGACCCCAGTGGTATAGCCCAACCCATCAGCGGTGCTCCGACGCCGAGCATCGCCTTGCGCGCGCCGGTGGTGGAGCAGGCTGAAGGAGCTCTCGTCGATGTGTCGGGTGGTGGTGACTTGCAGGCACTGGAGTTTGTGCCGGGCGCGGGTGGGTCGGCTGATGTACTGAAACAGGCCAATACCTACGCGATCATTCCAGGTTACGCCAGTGCCTACGCGCCTGAGTCCGGTGCTTTTGATCAGCAGGCCGGTACACAGATCACTCTTGGCGCGGAAGCCGGGCTGCCGGCGGGTACTTACACTTTGCTGCCGGCGCGCTATGCGATGCTGCCGGGGGCCTATAAGGTGACTTTGCTCAGCGGCTATCGTGATGCTGCCAGCAACCTGCAGATTGGTCAGGCGCTGGGCGGTACGGTCGTTTCCGGGCGGCTTTCGGTGGCCAATACGGCAGTGAGCAGTGCTCAAAGTGTGGGCGTGCTGGTCGAGCCCGTCAGTGTGACCAGTCAGCGCTCTGAATTCACTGATGCGCGTGCCTCGACTTTCTTCGAAAAACAAGCGACCAACAAGGGTGTCGCGCTGACTCATGTGACTGCCGATGCCGGTCAGTTAATCATTGCTGCGAGCGAGCGTATTCGCCTGAATGGCGAACTGGATATGCTTGGGGATGATGATGGCACGGGCAAGCGGCGGCGTGGCGGCATGCTGGATATCAGCTTGCTCAAGAGCAGCTTTGATGCGGAGGGCAAGCCTGCCGGCAGCATTCTGGTGGGTGAAGGAACGAACGCCACAGGTTTGCAGATCAGCGAGGCCGAAATTGCCAAGGTGGGCGCCGAGAGCGTGCTGATTGGTGGCGAACGCAAGATCGGCAGCGAGGGGGTCAGTATTGGCGTCACGGCGCGCGATGTCCGTTATCAGGGCAGTGCCAGTCTGCAGGATGCGGCTGGCAGCAAGCCTGCGGAAGTGATTGTTGCGGCGACGAATTCTTTGACGGTCGCTTCCGGTTCGGTGATTGAAACTGCTGCGCCGGATGCGGTACGGCCGGTTTCGCTGCAGGCCAGTGTGGTCGGCGATGGCGCGCTGCTGCGCGTGGCGGCGGACAATACGGTGGTGCAGCGCAGCGGGGTATCGGCAAAACCCGAGCGCGGCAGGCTGATCGTTGAAAGTGGCGTGAAGCTCAAGGGTGAGTCGGTACAGATCGATGCCACGCTGGATAGCCAGATCGCGAGTAACAGCGCTGCAACGGCCAAATCCTTCACGCTCGGCGCAAATGCAATCAGTCTGGGCGGCAGTGCCGACTTGGGCACGAATGGTGGTACTCGCCTTGGTGGCGATCTGCTTGCCAGCGTGGCCGGCTCAGCGGGGGAGATCACTTTGCGCAGCTACACAGGTATCCGTTTTGATGAAAGCTTCAGTCTGGGCAGCAGCACGCCGGTCAAACAGCTCACGCTGGATGGACCCAGCATCGAATGGGCGGGTACGGGTGCCGGCACGGTGCAGATCAACGGCCAAAGCCTGACCCTGACCAACACCACCGGGGCGCTGGCAAGCGCCAGCTCCGGCTCCGGGAGTCTGGTTTTGAACGCGATGGGCAGCAGCGCAGACGGCAGTGATGCGGGTGTGCTGAAAATTGCTGCGGGTGACATGGCCTTGCGTGGCTTTGCGGACACTTCGCTGAGTGCCACGCGCGGCGTGGTGTTCAGCGGCAGCGGTACGACCTCTGCAACGGGCCCGCTCAGTATTGCGACGCCCATCGTGACGGTGGCGTCTGGCGCGAATCATAAGTTGAAGACCGATGCGGCGTTGAACCTGACGGCAGGTAGCGCCGATGCTGCCGATGCGCTGAGTGCCGGTAGCGGCGGTAGTTTGGTGCTTGAGGGAAGTAGCGCAAATGTGGCGACGCAAATCGTCAGCCGCAGCGGCTCGCTTGGCATCAAGGCCAGTAGCGGCGATATCACCTTGGTCAGCGGTGCGCTGATGGATGTGTCCAGCCGTGAGACGGCATTCAGCGGCGGCACCCAGACCACCGACGCGGGTCGCATCATCCTCGAATCGAAGTTGGGCCAGATCGACGTTCAGAGCGGTTCAACGCTGGATCTTCAGGGGCGCGGCGACAGCAGTGCCGGCAGCCTCACGCTGAATGCGCCCAAGGGCGAAGTCAAGCTGGGTGGCACGCTGCATGCCGGGGTTGCAGATGGCATGGCGGCTGCCAGCGCCGGCAAACTGGTGGTGGATGCCGGCCGGATCGCCGATGTGAACGCGCTGATCCGCAGCACCCAGGAATTTGAAGGGCAGCGCAGCATTCGTTTGCGTGAAGGTGATATGGGCGTCACTGAAGCGATCAAGGCCTACAGGATCGGCCTTTACGCCGATCAGGGTGATATTCGTATTGATTCCCTTCTGGATGCCCGCGGCCCCTTCGGTGGCAGCATCGATATCGCTGCGCGTGCCGCAGTGAAGACGCTACCGAATGGCAGCCACACTGTGCAGGGCGGGCATATCGAACTGGGTAGCGCGGCGGTGCTGGATGCTTCGGCCTTTGCCGATGGCGGCACGGGCGGTACGGTGAGTTTGAGCGTATCCGGTGCGGCTGCGCAGACTATCGATGGCGTAACTTACACACCTGAAGATCAGGCAGAAATTCATTTCGCCAATGGCAGCCGTATCGATGTGCGCGGCAAGGGTACAGGGGCTGATGGCAGTGTCACCCTGAATGCGCCGCGTCAGGTCAATCTGGCAGACTACTCGCCGGTCAGCGGCAGTGTGGTGATGGTCGCCGATGCCTCGGTATTCACGGTGCCGGTGGCGGCCACGACGGCCGATTTGGCGCCGGTTGTGGCGCTGGCGACCCAAGCCTTGCCCCTTGCTGGCAAGACCAGCAGTGCTTATGCGGTGACGAGCAGTGCGATCAGCTTTACGGGTGTCGAGTATGGGACGGTCGTGGATTTTGTGGCGGAAGTTACCAATGCAACCACTGGAACGGCGACGAACCTGGGTACGACATTGTCTCTGAATGGCAGCGCTGCTTACAAAATCAAGTTGAGCCAATCTTCGACGATCGCCGCCGGTCGCATGCGAGCAGGTGGCAGTTACCGGCTTAAATTCCAGAAAGCAACGGGTGGTGCAGCGAATTTCTGGCAACTCGATACGACGGTGACGCCTTTGGCTGTCGGCGGTTCAAGTCCAACCAACAACGGTGTGACCTTGCTGTCATTGGCGGTTGGCAGCGGCTTTACGGGAAGTGACAATCAGATCGTGTATTTCAGCGCGGAATCCGCCAGTTTTGGTGGTGCGGGTACGAATCAAAGCAACGGTGGGGTGCGGATCAAAACTGGAACGGACAAGGATAAGTACAGCACAGCTTTGCTATACGCTGCCGATGGCTCTCAGCTCGGCGCAGGCAGCCTCGTTGCAGGCACTGCGTATGTCGCCCGCTATGACGCAACGGCGAAGAAATTTGTCTTGCTCAGCAGTACGGGCGCGCACGAGAGTGTGCGGATTGTCGACCGCAGTGTCAGCAGCTTGCCCGGAGAGAGTCTGGCGATCCGCTTCACGCCCACCAGCAATGCCAGCAATGATGTTGAATTGCAGCTTAATGGTGATGTCGCAGGGCGGATTTACGAAAGTGATGGCCTTACGCCGCTTAGTGTGGAAGCTGGCAAGACCTATACGGTGAGTCGCCTCAGCGACGGTCGTTACGCGCTTCGCCCCAAGGCGGGCTACAGCGAAGTCACGCTCAGTGTTGCGGATCCGCAACTGGTGGCCTTCTCTCTGTCTGATCTGGGCAAGCTGACTGCGGACAGCGGGGTGAAACTGGCGGTGAATGGGGCGGCGGCCATGACCCTGCTCGGGGCCAATGGCAACGCGCTGGATGCTGGAGCGCTGCAGGCCGGCAAGACTTATGTCGCAAGTCTTGCCAACGGCAGATACCGGCTGGTGGCGGAGGATTCGCTGGCGTCTGCGGTGGCGATCAGCAACGCCGGCGTCGTGCTGGAGGGCGTGCCGCAGGTCACCGTCAATGCCTTCAAGACTTATTCCAGCGACACGCTGGACAGCAGCTTGCGCGATACCGCGCAGGCTGAGGCGCAGCAGTATGCGTATTGGTTGCCGAAGATCACGGCTGGGCTGGGCTCGTTGAATAATGGCCAGCTTGTGGTGCGCCCCGGTATCGAGATCCGCTCGACAGGTGCGTTGACGCTTGCCAATGACTGGAATCTTGCCGCACAGGGGGCGGATGGCAAGGCGGCCTGGCGCTATCAGGATGGCAGCGTAGCGGGTGCTCTGGTGATCCGCGCAGCGGGCGCGCTGAATCTGGATGCCAGCATCAATGATGGCTTCAAGGATGCAAGCTCGGCGACACCTGGCAGCCTGGGCGATGGCTGGGATCTGAGTCTGGTGGCCGGGGCTGATCTGGAGGCGGCCAATGTGCTGGCGGTCAAAGATGGTAGCAGCGAAAAACTGAAGCTGAACAAGCTGGTGCGCACCGGTACGGGTGATATCCGCCTGGCAGCAGCAGGTGACATCGACCTGTCGGCCAGTGGTGCGGGGGTCTATTCGGCTGGCGGTGGCAATGGTGGTGCGGCTGGCGATATGGCCTTGTCTGGCAAGAAGACCTGGCTCACCAGCGAGGGCGGTGATGTGAGTCTGCACGCCGGGGGAGACCTGATCGGCCGAGCCGTGAGCAGTGATCCGGTGAACTGGTTGTGGCGCACCTCGGTAAGCAAGGCCACGACGGCACTGCCTGCCGCAACAGCAGTGAGCTTCGATCAGTTCGACTGGGTGAGTGGTGCGCTGGGCGGCGGTGACGTGTCGCTGAGCGCGGGCGGCACTATCCGTGACATGACGGTGGCTTTGCCCGCACAGATGAAATTCGGCTTTGATTCAGATGGAAAGCCCAATAGTGTGAATGCGCTGACGGGTGGCAATCTGTCGGTGCAGGCCGGCGGTGATATCCGGGGTGGCAGCTTCCTGGTTGAAAACGGCGCGGCCAGCCTGAGTGCCGGCGGCAGCCTGGCAGAGGGGGCGAGTGGCGTGCGGCTGTATGCCGCGAACACGCGCTTTGCCATCGTAGCTGCCAGTGATCTCAGTTTGGGGAACATCCAGAATGCATCGATGCTCAATCAGAGCAGTGCCAACGCGTCAACGGTTGCTTATCAGGCGCGCTGGAGTAGCTACACGGCCGATAGCCTGCTGGATCTGCGTTCGGCGGCGGGCGCTGTCAGTCTTGCGGGTACGCCAGATTCGGTGTTGCCTGCCAGTCTCAAGGTGGTGGCGCTGGGCGGGGATATCAGTATTGGAGCGGGCAGCAATCTGGCGATGAGTCCGGCGGCGAATGGCCAATTGGCGCTTTACGCTGAGGGCAGTGTGAGCAAGACCCAAATCAGCATGATCGATGCGAATCCCGAGCAAGTGGATTCGGCCTTGAAGCCTTTGGATGGTAACCATACGGGAGCAGGGAAATACACGAAAAAAGTGCCGGACAGTTTCAGTCGCGCTTCAACTTTGTTTCAAGATAACGGCGCCAAGGCCGCAGGTCCGCGTAGCACCGCTTCGACTCTGGTCGGTTCTCTCCATGATGGTGATGAGAAAGCAGCACAGATCCATGCACGCACGGGCGATGTGAGCGGCGACTTCATCATCGCCAAGGCCGTGAATGTCAGTGCCGGGCGTGATGTGAAGGATCTGTCGCTGATTGCGCAGAATCTGGCTGCGGGCGATGTGACGACGGTCTCGGCCGGGCGTGATGTGGTCTATAGCGTGATCGCTGATGACAAGGTCTGGAGATCGACGAAAGATAGTAATGGCGTAATCGGTCCTAACCTGGAGGAAAACACCACCCCGGCGATCAAGATTTTTGGCCCGGGGCTGCTTGAAGTGAGCGCGGGGCGCACGGTGGATCTGGCTAATTCCGATGGCATCGTTTCGAAAGGGCCGGGCGTTAATAGCTATCTGCCGGATACGGGCGCATCGATCCGTGTCGTCGCGGGCAAGTCGACGGATCTGGATACGGCCCTGTTTGCCAGTACGTATCTGGCGACGGCCGATGTGCCGGCCTTCATGGCTTTGTCGAAGGCGGCTCAGCTGGAGCTCGCGCAGGATGTGTTGCGTTTGCACTTCATCGAGACTTATGGCCTCGCGCAGGATGATGGCGCCTATCGGGCACAGTGGCTGACGTTCGCCGGGCGCAACAAACTGGATGCGAATCCGGCCAGGGCGGAGGCCGCGATGTTTGATCGCTTCCGCTATGAGGTGTTGTGGGTCGAGCTTTCCGCTTCGGGCCTGGCGGGCAGCACCAAGGCCAAGGATGCCAAGGACAATCCCGGTAAATACAGCGCAGAGGAGCTGACGCCGGAAGCTTTATATGGGCGTGGCTTTAAGGCGCTGGAACTGGCGGGCCTGGGCGATGTGCTGAAGTTCAACAGTTCGGTGCGCATGCTCTTCAGCCAGATCCGCAGCCAGTCTGGCGGTGATGTGGATGTGCTGGTGCCGGGTGGCTCGCTCGATGTGGGGCCGATCCAGATGGCTGATGATGTCGAAGTGAGCAGACAGGGCCTGGTTGCCAATCAGGGCAATTCCCGGGTGTTTGTGCGCGATTCGATCAATGTGAATACCTCGCGCTGGTTCGCCATTGACGGCGGCAATCTGCTTGGCTGGGCGTCCTACGGCGATATCGATGCCGGCAAGGGGCCGCGGTCGGCAGTGTCGGGTTCTTCGCAGCGCCTGGATGTGGACAAACTGAGCGGCAAGATCACCCTGGTCGATGGCGGTGCTTCGACGGGATCAGGCATTGCGACGATCTTCAATCGGCCAGTTACCAAGGGTGGCGACATTGAGCCTTATACGCCGCGTGGTTTAGTGAATGCCGGGGAGGCGGGGATTCGTGCCGCAGGTGGTTTGCCACCGCTGCCCAATCTGGTGGGTGGCGACATGGTGATGGCAGTGGGTGGTGGCGGTTCTGCGCCGACGCCACCGGCTCCGTCGATTTCGCTGGGAGCACCAGCTGGCGACAAGTCGGCAGAGAGAACCATGGCCGATGCGCCAAGCAATGCCGGCAAATCACGCGAGGCTAACTCGGTACTGACGGTTGAGGTGGTGGCCAATGCTGATCTGAATGCCTCGCAGCCGACGGGTGCGGGTAGCGACAAGCCCGAGAGCGTGGAGGAAGAAAAGGGCGGAACGCGCCGCAAGTCGCCGGCAGCCAAAGCCGCGCGCTAAGCGGATCCTTGTGGGAAGGATAGCGGGGCGCGGCTGCCTGAAGAGCCGCGCCCCGCTTGCCTTTTCAGCATGCCTGTCCGCTCAGGTCCGCTGGGGGCGGCTCTTCAGGCAGCGTTTTTTTTGCAGTGCGATTCTTCGTTTTGTGGCTGTTTGACTGCGCCGAATAGTCCGAAATGCTCACACGCTTTCCGGTCTCGTCTCGCAGCGTTGCAACAATGGCCGTGCATCATCGTCGGGCTAAATTCACCCCACTTTGACAACCATGCTGCGTCTCCTGAAAACACTCCTGTTCGTCGCTTTGTTCCTTCCTCTTGTGTCACATGCCTGGTGGGACAAGGAGTGGCCGCAGCGTACGAAAATTGTTCTGAATACCTCGGGGAGCGGTGCAAGTCTGGATGCGCCGGTAAGCAATCTGCTCGTCGCGCTGCGCCTGCATTCGGGTAATTTTGATTTCGCATCGGCGAAAGAAGATGGCAGCGATCTGCGTCTGGTGGCGGGCGATGACAAGACGCCACTGCAGTTCCATATCGAGCGTTTCGATGGCATCAACGAGATGGCTTTGCTATGGGTGCAGATCCCCACGCTGGCGCCAGCCAGCGACAAGAATGTGATCTACGCCTACGCCGGCAATCCGGCGGCGGTGGCCGAGGCCAAGTCAGGCTCGACTTACGATGGCTCGTATCTGGCGGTGTGGCATTTCGGCGAAAAAGATGCGCCGGCACTGGATGCGACGAAGGGCGGTTTGAAGACGACGGCGCCGGTCGAAATCGATCCGAATGGCGTGCTGGCCAATGCCGCGAATCTGAACGACACGGCAATTGTGGTAGCGGGCAACGAGCAGCTGAAGGTGGCTGCTGCGGGGGCCATGACGGTTTCACTGTGGATCAAGCCGACCAGTGTTGATGGCGGTACGCTGTATCAGCAAGGCGCGCTGCAACTGGGTTTGCAGGGCGGCAAGCTGGTGGCAGCAATTGGCAAGGCGCGCCTTGCCGGTGGCGAGATCAAGGCGGCTGCCTGGCAGGCAGTGACGCTGAGCGTGGGCAACGGCAAGGCCAGTCTGTATCTGGATGGCGTGCAGGTGGCGCAGGGTGATGCGGTGCTGCCGGAGATTTCCGGTGACGCAAAAATCGGCGCGGCGTATGCCGGCTTGCTCGATGAACTGAATGTGGCCAGCGTGGCGCGTAGTGCCGATTACCTGAAAGCGACATTCGTTGGGCAGGGCAATGAGGGCAAGTTGCTGGTGACGACCAAGGAAGCGCAAGGTGAAGAGGCCTCGGAAGAACACAATTATTTCGGCGTTTTGGTCGGCAATCTGACCACTGACGCCTGGGTGGTGATTGCGATCCTGATGGTGATGTTTGTGATTTCGTGCTGGGTGATGGTGTCCAAGACGCTGGTGATTGGCCGGGTGGAAAAAGCCAATCTGGCCTTTCTGCGGCGCTTCCGCGAAGTCGGCGATGCCGAGATCCTGAATGTGACGCAGAGCGCGGAAATGGCGAACTCCTCACTGTTTCGGCTGTATGACGCAGGTATTCGTGAAACCAACAAGCGTTTCGTGGCCAAGGCGCATCTGGGGGACGAAAAGTCGCATGTGCTCAGCGGCGCGTCGATTGATGCGATCAAGGCTTCGATTGATGCCGACCAGGTGCGCGAGAACCACAAGCTCAACAGCCTGATGGTGTTGCTGACCATCGCGATTTCGGGCGGCCCCTTCCTTGGCCTGCTCGGCACCGTGGTGGGCGTGATGATCACCTTTGCGGCGATTGCGGCGGCTGGCGATGTGAACGTGAATGCGATTGCGCCGGGTATTGCGGCCGCGCTGCTGGCCACCGTGGCCGGTCTGGGCGTGGCGATCCCCGCGCTGTTTGGTTACAACTGGCTGGCCGCGAAGATCAAGAACATCTCGGCCGACATGCAGATCTTCGTGGATGAGCTGGTCACACGCATCGCTGAAATCTACGGCGACTGAGCTGACAAGGGAGCAATGCCATGTCTGCTGACGTAAAGGGTGAAAACCAGCTCTACGACGATATCAACATCACGCCAATGCTGGATCTGGCCTACGTGCTGCTGGTGATTTTCATCATCATGACTACCGCCTCGGTGCAGGGCATCAAGGTCAAGGCGCCGCTGACCAGCGCGGCGGTGAGTCTGGCCAAACCGCAGACCCGGGCGATCACGGTGACCCGTGACGGGCAATTGTTTCTGGATACCTTTCCGGTGACGCTGGTGCAATTGCAGGAGGGGCTGGCCAACTACAAGGCGGCCAATCCGGCCTTGCCGGTGGTGCTGAAGGGCGACGTAGATGCGCAATACGAAATGATCATGGCCGCCCTGGAAATCTGCAAAAAGCTGGACATCACCGAAATCGGGCTGGTGACCAAGCGTGCGCCGCAAGAATAGAGGGCTTGGCAAAGTGCAGCGAAGTGAAACGAAGCGGTTCTGGCGTGGCGCGGCAAAGCAGACCGTACGCGTAGTACGGCAAGGCGCCGCAACAAAGCCAGAAGCAGTTTGCTAGGGCCAACATGCAAGTACAAAACGAAACCAAGCCCTACGACACCATTAACGTCACGCCGATGCTGGATCTGGCCTACGTGTTGCTGGTGGTGTTCATCATCATGACGACGGCCTCGGTGCAGGGTTTGCAGATGAATTTGCCCAAACCATCAAGCAAACCGGCGACCGAGAAGCACGAGATCGTGGTGGTCAGCATTACGCCCGAGGGGGCTTTCCTGTTCAACGGTGAAGGCGTTTCGCTGGAGCAGCTGGAGGCGCGGCTGTCGGCCGCCAAGGCGCGTGACAAGGATATGCAGACGATGATTCAGGGCGATGCGAAGACCCGCTATGCCGCAGTGATAGAGGTGGTGGATCTGTGCAATCGCCTGGAGGTGAGCATGGGTCTGGTCACCACGAAGATCGGGGTTTGAGATGGGACTGGCTGAAAACGAAGTTGACGCACCCCGCAACAAATTTCTGTGGTTCTTCATTGGCGGGTCGGTGCTGGGTATCGTAGTTAGTATCGTAGTTGGCGTTGCATTGATTGTTGCGCTGGTGTTGGGGATACAGGGCCTGACCAAGAAGAAGCCGGACAAGAAATCAGGGACGATCAAGGTCGCGATTCTGGATCGGGTTAAGCCCCCTCCGCCACCCCCTCCACCCCCGCCGCCGAAAGTGATGCAGCAGCAAAACAAGGACACCAAGGTCGAACAGGTCAAGCAGGTCGAGGCGCCGCCGCAGGCTGCGCCTGCGCTAAAGATGGAAGGCGAAGCCAGCGCCAATGGTGTTTCCGGTCTGTCGGCCGGTGCGGTGACCGGTGAATACAAGGGCCAGGCGCTCGGCGACGGGCAGAAGGCTGGCGGCGGGATTGGTCGTGCCGAGTTTGCCGTGTATCTCACGCGTCTGCAGCGTCTGATCCAGGAGGAATTGGTGCGTAACCCGCGCCTGAAAGGCAGCAACTACAAGTTGCCGGCCAGTGTGCGCCTGCGTGAAGACGGCAGCCTGCGCAGTGTCGATCTGGACGGCACGACCGGTGATGCAGAAATCGATGAACTGATGCGCAGTGAAT
The DNA here is from genome assembly GCF_040566545.1 of Uliginosibacterium flavum. NCBI lineage: Bacteria > Pseudomonadati > Pseudomonadota > Betaproteobacteria > Rhodocyclales > Zoogloeaceae > Uliginosibacterium > Uliginosibacterium flavum. The sequence continues at coordinate 120,249 of NZ_JBEWZI010000004.1, read as the reverse complement.
TACTGCGCCTTATCAAGAAAGACCCGCCACCTGCGAGTGCGCCCCAGGGCGGATTCACGGTGCGCGTGACCAACCGCATGCTTAATTGATCCAGGAAATGACGATGAATCAGCTCAAACCCATGACGCTGGCGGTGATGCTGGCGCTGTCGATCAGCCCGGCGCTGGCACAGACCTCCACTGCCAATCCGAATGCCGAGCGCGAATCGCTAGAAGTGTTGCGCAACACCACGCGCAACCTGATCGAGGCGCTGGTGGAAACCGGCGTGCTGCCGCGTGACAAGGCCGACAAGCTGATCCGCGATGCCGAGCAGAAAGCGGTGCAGACGGCCAAATCCAATCCGCCTCCCGCCCCGCCTGCTGCGGCAGCGCCAGCCCTGCGCATGGAGTCTGCACCCGCCGTGCGCGTGCAGTACATGCCGGAATCTGTGAAGAACGAGATCCGCGAACAGCTGCGTCAGGAAGTGCTGGCGCAGGCCAAGGAAGAACGCTGGGCCAATCCGAATGTCGTGCCGAGCTGGGTGAGCAAAGTGGTGGTGCATGGTGACGTGCTGGTGCGCGATCAGTTCGACAATTTTGCGCGTGAGAACACCGAACCCTTTGGCTATGACCTGTGGGGCAACACCACTCCGGGCCTGACCACACGCAACGCCGCACTGGCCAACAGCGGGCCAACGGCTGGCAACACCTTGCATGACCAGAATCGCATGCGGGTGCGTGCCCGTCTGGGGTTTGACATCAAGGCCAGCAGCGAATCGAGTGCCGAGGTGCGGATCGTTACGGGCAGCAATAATGCGCGCAACTCGACTTCACAGACGCTGGGCGATGGCTTCAACAAATATTCTTTGTGGGTGGATCGCGCCGCGATCAGTTACAAGCCGACGCCGTATGTGAACATGAAGCTGGGCCGCATGGGCAATCCCTTCGTGAGTTCGGATCTGGTCTGGGACGAGAACGTCAATTTCGACGGTCTGGCCCTGAATCTGAAGCCGCCGGTGGATGAGGGCTTCGCACCGTTTGCGACGATGGGTTACTTCCCCTTGTCGACAGAAAATACGCCGAAATACACGCAGGGCCGCTACATGATGGGTGGGCAGCTGGGGGCGGCAATGGATCTGAGCGTGGTGACGCGGGCGCGCATGGCATTGGGTTATTACAACTTCCGCAACATCGAGGGGCGGCAGGAAAGCGACGATTGCATCAGTGCCGGTGCGGTGAATTGTTATAACTATGGCAGCAGCGAATATCCGTCGTCCTGGCGCAGTCAGGGCAACACGCTGGTGCGCATCAATGCGCCGAGTGACACGACCTTGTCGTCCAGTTCGGGTTATTCGATTTGGGGCCTGGCCTCGAAATTCCATCCGCTGCACCTGAATTTCAACGTGGATAGCGCGCCGTTTGATCCGATCCATCTGGTCTTCTCGGCCGATTACGTCAAGAACATGGCCTTTGATCGCGGCGAGATCAAGACGCGTACCGGGGCGGATTTCAGCGATGGCAAGAGTACCGGCTACCAGTTCAAATTCCTCGTTGGCACGCCGAGCATCAAGCGTCTGGACGAATGGAACACCAGCCTGACTTTCCGCAGTCTGGGCAGCGATGCAGTGCCGGATGCCTGGGCTGATGGTGCTTTGGGACTGGGTGGCACCAATATGCGTGGCTTCATCCTCGGCGGCGCCTACGGAGTTGCGGATAACACCACGTTGGGCTTGCGTTATCTGTCGGGGCGCACGATTGATTCGCCGACCATGAAGAATGAGTCCGATAAGTTCCGGGTGGATTCCTGGCAGCTGGACATGAATGTTCGCTTCTGATCGGAGGCTTGAGATGCGGTTTTCATTGATTTGTGGCACAGCAGTTTTGCTGTGTGGGTTGGCGGGTGCGGCGCTGGCCGAAGCGCCGGTGGACAAGGCCGCTGCGCGCAGCCAGGAACAGGTACGCCGGCTGCGCCAGCAGGTGCAGGAGGTGCAGCAGAGCGCCCACAAGGCAGAGCAGGAAAAGGCTGCGCTGGACAGGCAGCTCAAACAATCTGACGCGGAACTTGACGATATCCGGCGCAAGAGTCTTGCGTCTGCCAAACGTCTGAACGAAGCCGAACAAGGGCTGTCGCGCGAGAAGGCTGAGCGTGAAGCCCTGGCGGCCAAGCTGGCCGAGGCTGAAAAGCAGATCGAGCTGTTGAGCAAGCAGAAAGCGGCCGGCGAGGAAAAGTTGGCGTCGCGCGAAGTGACGCTGTCGATTCTGGAGGTAAGCCTCAAGGCGGAGACAGCGGAGCGCCAGCGCTGTGAAGTGAATAACCTTGCGTTGTATGGCTATGGCCGCGAATTGCTCGCGGCGTATCGCGACAAGGGTGTGTTCTCGGCGGTGGCACAGCACGATCCGATATTGAATCTGGGCAGCGTGAAGATCGAGAATGTGCTGGAAGAGTATCGCGACAAGCTCGACGAAAAGAAGCTGCGCCCGGCTTCGGTGCCTGATGCCGCTGCCCGCTGAGTCCTGCATGCGTCGCAGCTTGCCGGGCTTTGGCCGCGCCGGCATGGCGCGGGCCTTGCCATTTGCGCTTTACATTGTCTTTCTGGTGTTGCGCGAGCCGGTGGCGACCTGGTTCGGGCCGTCGGCTGCGGCCTGGTTATATGCGGCACAGATCGCTGTGGTGCTGGCTGCGCTGGCGATCTATTGGGGCGATTACGTAGAGCTGCGCCTGCCGCGCAATCTGTGGGCACGCTTGCGTGCTACAGATATTGCGCTGGTACTGGTGGTCGGCCTCGGCGTTTTTTTCGCCTGGATCAATCTGGATGTGCCCTGGCTGAGTCTGAATGCGGGCGCTGCCGCAGCATCGCCATTGCCGGGCAATGATCTGGACTGGTTGTGGATTGGCGTGCGCATTGCGGGTGCCGCGCTGGTGGTGCCGGTGATGGAGGAGTTGTTCTGGCGTTCCTTCATCTTGCGCTGGCTGGAGGCGCAGGATTTTCTCAGTATCGATCCGCGTAATGTCAGCTTGTTCGCCATCCTGCTTAGCTCACTGGCTTTCGGCCTGGAGCACAGCCTGTGGTTCGCCGGCCTGCTGGCCGGCCTGGCCTATGCCTGGCTGTATCGGCGGGGCAGTCTGTGGCTGGCTATCGCTGCGCACGGGGTGACCAATCTGGCCTTGGGCGTTTGGGTCGTCAGCAGCGGGCAGTGGCAGTTCTGGTAAAAAACAGTGCTGAGCAATGAGTACTGAGTGCTGAGTGGGCATGCTTGTAGCGCCGCGCCCGGCAAGCTTCTTCGGGTAGGTGTGCTGCTGGGGCAATACGGGGGCGGATCTTTGGATGTACGTGCTGAAGAGGCTTGACAGGCGCGGCTCTCGGAACACAGTGCCGACGCACTCAGCACTCAGCACTCAGCACTCAGCACTCAGCACTCAGCACTCAGCACTCAGCACTCAGCACTCAGCCGCAGGCTGCTCAGCCAAACCGCCCGGTAATGTAATCCTCGGTTGCCTGATTCTTGGGTTTGACGAAGATGTCGTCGGTATTACCGAATTCGACCATCTCGCCCAGGTACATGTAGGCGGTGTAATCGGAGATGCGGGCGGCTTGTTGCATGTTGTGGGTGACGATGACGATAGTGAATTCTTCCTTCAACTCGTCGATCAGCTCCTCGATGCGCATCGTCGAGATCGGGTCCAGCGCCGAGGTAGGTTCGTCCAGCAGCAGTACGGCGGGTTTGACCGCTACGCCACGGGCGATGCACAGGCGCTGTTGCTGCCCGCCGGACAGGCTGCTGCCACTTTGTTGCAGTTTGTCTTTCACTTCGTCCCACAGGGCGGCCTTGCGCAGCGCCCATTCGACGCGGTCATCCATATCGATGCGGTTCAGGCGCTCATGCAGGCGCACGCCGAAGGCGATATTCTCGTAAATCGACATGGGAAAAGGCGTGGGTTTCTGGAAGACCATGCCGACCTTGGCGCGCAGCACGCTGGCATCGGTGCCGGGGGCGAGGATGTTGTGGCCTTCGAAGAACAGTTGGCCGTCGGCGCTTTGCTCTGGATACAGATCGAACATGCGGTTGATCGAACGCAGCACGGTGGACTTGCCACAGCCGGACGGGCCGATGAACGCGGTGACCTTGCGCCGGGCGATGGCCAGGTTGATGTTGTGCAGGGCGCGCGTCTTGCCGTAGTAGAAATTGAAGTCGCGAAATTCGATCTGGGTAGTGTTGGGCATGGCGTGAGTTTCAGTGCTCGCGGCGGAAAAAACTGCGCGCGAGAATGTTGATGAGCAGTACCCCGAGGGTGATAAGCAGCACGCCGGACCAGGCGATGCGCTGCCATTCCGGGAACGGGCTCATTGCGAACTGGTAGATCATCGCGGGCAGGGTGGCGATGGGCTTGTTCAGATCGAGGCTCCAGAACTGGTTGGAGAGCGAGGTGAACAGCAGCGGCGCCGTTTCCCCGGCAATTCGCGCGATGGCCAGCAGGATGCCGGTGATGACGCCAGAACGCGCGGCGCGCAGGGCAATGTGCAGGGTCACGATGCGCTTTGGCGCGCCCAGGGCGAAGGCAGCTTCGCGCAGGGCATCGGGCACCAGCAGCAGCATGTTTTCGGTGGTGCGCACCACGACCGGGATGACGATTAGGCTCAGCGCAAGAATGCCGGCCCAGCCCGAGTAGCTTTGCATGCGCGCGACGACGACGGTCCACACGAAAAGGCCGATCACGATGGAGGGCGCCGAGAGGAGCAGGTCATTGACGTAGCGCGTCGTCTTGCCGAGCCAGCTGTTACGTCCATACTCGGCCAGATGGATGCCGGCCAGAATGCCGATGGGTGTGCCGAGCAGGGTGGCTAGCGTGACCAGCAGGGCGCTGCCGGCCAGAGCGTTGAGCAGACCGCCGTTACTGGCGCCCGGCGGAGGCGTCATTTGGGTGAACAGGGCGACTGACATGCCGCCCAGACCGAGCTCGAATACCGTGAACAGGATCCAGATCAGCCAGAGCAGGCCGAAAGCCATGGCTAGCAGGCTCAGGCCGAGGGCGATACGATTGGTCAGCTTGCGCTGCAGCAACAGAGTCATTTTGTTCTTAGCCTGCGTGACGGTTCATGCGTGCCAGCAGCAGGCGAGAGGCGGCCAGCACTGCCAGGGTAATCACAAACAGAACCAGGGCGAGTTCGATCAGGGCCGAGGTGTGCAGGCCGGGGGCTGCCTCGGCGAATTCATTGGCCAGGGCCGAGGTGGCGCTGTTGCCCGGCATGAAGAGGGATGGGGAGGACAGGCTGTTGGTGTTGCCGATCACGAAGGTCACTGCCATGGTTTCTCCGAGCGCGCGCCCGAGGCCGAGCATGATGCCGCCGATGATGCCGGTTTTGGAGTAGGGCAGGACGATGTTCCAGACCACTTCCCAGGTGGTGCAACCCATGCCGTAGGCGGATTCGCGAATCATCGGCGGAGTGATCTCGAAGACATCCCGCATCACCGAAGCGATGAAGGGGATGATCATGATCGCCAGAATGATGCCGGCGCAGAGCAGGCCGATGCCCATCGGCGGGCCGGAAAACAGATGGCCGATCAGGGGTAGTTTGCCGAGTGTGGCGCCCAATGCCGGCTGGATGTGTTCGGCAAAAATCGGCGAGAACACGAGCAGGCCCCACATGCCGTAAACGATGCTGGGGATGGCGGCCAGCAGTTCAATCGCCGTGCCCAGCGGTCGGCGCAGCCAGGCCGGGGCCAGCTCGGTCAGGAACAGCGCGATGCCGAAGCTGACCGGAACGGCAATGATCAGGGCGATGGCCGAGGTCACTAGCGTGCCGTAGATCGGCACCATCGCGCCGTAGCGATCCATGGGCGGATTCCACTCGGCGCTGAGCAGGAAGTCGAAACCCATGCTGCGGATCGTCGGCCAGGATGCGATGAGCAGCGAGGCGATGATCCCCAGCAAGGTCAGCAGCACCAGCGTTGCGACGCTGCGGGTCAACCAGGCGAAGGCGAACTCGCGATAGTCGCGGCGCGCCTGCGCCAGATGCGGGCGGCTGTCGTCCGGTGTGAAATCGCTGAGCTCGCCCGGCGTTTCGGTGATGGTGAGACTCATGTGCGGCGACTCAGCGTGCGCTGTAGACCGGTTTGCCGGCGACATCCTTGATCTGCGCCCAGGCCGCCGAGTTGATCTGCTTTACGGTGGCTTCATGCAACGGCACGTAGTCCAGCTCTGTGGCCATGGCAGCGCCATTCTTGTAGGCCCACTCGAAGAACTTCAGCACCTCGGCGCCTTGCAACGGCAGATCCTGAGTGCGATGCATCAGGATGAAGGTCGCGCTGGTGATCGGCCAGGCATTGGCGCCAGCCTTGTCGGTGAGAATTTCGTAAAAGCTGCGGCTCCAGTCGGCAGTCACCGCTGCGGCGGCGAAACTGCTGTCATCGGGCTGAATGAAGGCCTTGTCCTTGTTCTGCATCTGCGTCCAGGTCAGCTTGTTCTGTTTGGCATAGGCGAATTCGACATAGCCGATGGCGTTCGGCAGGCGCTGCACGAAGGCGGCGACGCCCTCGTTGCCCTTGCCGCCCAGGCCCACCGGCCACTGCGGAGCCGTGCCTTCGCCGACGCGGCTTTTCCAGTCGCTGGAAACTTTAGACAGATAGTTGGTGAAGACAAACGAGGTGCCCGACCCGTCGGCACGACGCACCACGGCGATGTCGGCATCCGGCAGCTTGAGCGTGGGATTCAGGTCGGTGATGGCCTTGTGGCTCCACTTGGTGATCTTGCCCAGATAGATGTCAGCGAGGATCGGGCCTGTCAGCTTCAACTCGCCGGCTTTGATGCCGGCAATCTTGACGACCGGGACGACGCCACCGATCACGGCGGGGAATTGAATCATTCCGCTGCGGATCAGTTCGTCAGGCAGCAAGGGCATGTCGGATGCCCCGAAGTCGACCGTCTTGGCGGTGATCTGCTTGATGCCGGCGCCCGAGCCGATGGACTGGTAATTGACGCGATTGCCGCTGGCTTTGGCGTAGGCATCCGCCCACTTGCTATAGATCGGCGCAGGGAAGGAGGCTCCGGCGCCGGTAACGTCTGCAGCATGGGAAATCGCAGGCAGGGCCGCCAGTGAAACTGTCAGGCAGGCGGACAACAGACGCTTGTACATGGATAACCTCAGAGGAGTGAATTTAGCCGCGCAAGCTTAGACGGCCGAGGCTGCAGGCGTGTGACGCCTGGTGAATGGGTGAATAGTCCGTTAGGAGTGTTACTGATCACGGCCTTGCAATGCCCGCGTGCTATCTAGCAGGGTTTGCTGGCCGGCGTTCCGGTCGGGCGTTCATGGAGAAATCATGCGGGCTTGTTTGATGCGAAGTTTTTGGGTGGGAGTCATCTTGTTTTCGGGCGTGGTGCTGGCTGACGAGGATGTCCGCAAGGAGGATCTGGATCGCAGCCTGACGTTTGCGGCGCGGCGCGGTGACATGACCAGTTTCAATCTAGCCATCGCGCTGGGCGCCAAGCTGCATGCGGTGGACAAGGACGGCAACAACACGGTGGTGATGGCGGCGCTGGGACGGCAGCAGTCTTTGCTGAAAACGCTGCTGGCCAAACGTGTGAATCCCGACTTGGTCGGCAGTGAAGGGCAATCCGCATTGACCAGCGCGACGATTCATGGTGATGTGGAGATGGTAAAGATGTTGCTGCGTGCGGGTGCGCGGCCGGACATCCGCAACGTGAATGGTGATTCGCCACTGCATCTGGCGCTGATGCTCAAGCGTGACGACATCGTGGCGCAGTTGCTGGCGGCCGGTGCTGATGTGAATGTGCCCAATGGCGAGGGCGAATCGCCGATTCTGGTGGCGGTGCGCTATGGCAACACCAGAGGCTTCGAGGCCTTGCTGCCACGGCGCTTGAATCTGGATCGGCGTGACGAGACGGGGCGCAGCCCCTTGTTCTGGGCGATCCTGGAAAACCACGAAGACATGGCGCTGGCGCTGATCCAGCGCGGTGCGCGCACGGATCAGCGCTCGGAAGGCTATACACCGCTGCAACTGGCACGGATTCAGGATCAGGCGCGAGTGGTGGCTTTGTTGGGAGGTTAGTTTTGAATCACCTGCGCGCTTGCCTGAGGACGGGTTTAATGCACAAAGACTCCAATGGGCCGGCACATCATCAAGCCATTCGACGCCACTATCCTTGTACTCTGGATACCTCGGCAAACTCATTCCGCCAGGCCCTCCAGCATCTTCATGATGTTGGCCGAGACAGACTTGAGCTCCTCGTCGATGGTATGCAGACTGCGCGGCGGCTCGAAAACGTAGAAGTTGCGGTTAAACCGTATTTTCGTAGCCTATCTTGCTCTTCTCTTCGTCAATCCAGGCGTCTGGCGCGTGAGGCAGCACTTCGCGTTTGAAGTAGGCGGCGATGTTCTCACCGAGCGGCACGTTTTCGGTGTCGCGCAAAGCGCTGTCCGACTGCGGCTTGCCCTTCTGCTCCCGGCGCGCTACATGCGGCCACGATAGCCTGCTTGAACTCTTCGCTGTGCTGACGCCGCGTGCAGGTCGGTTTCAAAAATTTGTCCATGATGTCCGCCAATCACTGAGGGGACTCCAACTTGGCGCGCCGATCCGCGCGCCGAAAGATGACTTTGGCGGGCGCTTATGGGACAGATTCCTGGCACTTGAGCTTTATCGCGGCTCGCTAAGTTTGCAAAAAAGCGCGGTGCCACAATTAGAAATCTGGCACATCCACTGTGACGTGATCTGGTTGAGCTGTTTGTTGTGCCGAAGGTTGCCAAAGACAGGTTCGACGGTGGCGAAGCGTTGAGCCACTGCCTTCTCCTGCACGGTGGTATCCACGATGATCTTCTCGAAGCTTTGGCGTTTGAGCGCGCCAGATCGCTTGCCTGCTTCGATGGTTTCGGTCAGCAGCCATTCGCTACCGGCTTCACCAACGCGTTTGCGCCAGCGCGTCAGGCTTGTCGGATGGCAGGGAAGCTCATGGCGAAAGAACACTTCGCCACAAAAGTGCTGCCAGTACGGATTCTCGCACCAGCGCGCGACGATCTCTTCGTCAGACAGGGTAAAGCAGTGCTTGAGGTAGGTGAGTCCGGCCATCAGCCGCGTTGGCAAGGGCGGCTGACCCGCACCCTCTGCATGAATCGCGCCGAACTCCCGCTCGAAAACAGGCCAATCAATCAAGCTCGCCAGTCGGACCAGTTCGTGGCGCGAATCGATCAGATTCTCCAGACGCATCCGGAACAGATCTTCCTGCGGGACGGCTTCTTGGCGTTTGGGCTTCATCGCAGCTCGCTTGGTTTGCAAGAAAACGCCGCGCCAGAATTTAAAATCTGGCAAACCAACAGCCCGTATTATCTCATTCAAACCTAGATGCATTAAGGGTTACAAGGATATTTCAGGGGCGACTAAATAAGCCTGCTCGACTCAAGCAAAACGCCCGGCATTGCCGGGCGTTTTGCTTTTCAGGTTCTGCGGATCAGGTTTTCTCGGGAGCGTAGAAGGCGATCAGCTGTCCCAGATTCTTGACGAACTGCTGGGTGTTGATGCCCAGCGGTCGGGGGCGTTTGGTATAGGGCGCAATCTCCGGCGGGCTTTGCGGATCGTAGGGCGAGGTGTCGTGGGTGTCGCCCACATTGCGGCTCATGTACTCGCGCCCGGTGAAGGCATCGCGTGGGCCGTCGCCACGATAGGGGTTGGTGATCGCGGGCAGGGGCGTGGCCCAGTAGTTCTTGTCGCCCAGATCCCGGATGAGCTGAGTGGCCTCGGCTGTGCTGATGCTTGCTGTCGCGCTCTTTGCACCGGCGAGCAGTTCGGGCAGGCTGAGTTTTTGCAAGGAAAAATATCGCGGCAAGGCGACGGCGGCTTTCAGTGCAAAAGGCGAGCGGGCGCGCATCTCGGCGATCACCCCGGCAGGCAGGCTGGCCAGGACTTCGTATTCGGCTTGCAGGGCATCCAGGCGCAGCATGCGCCCAGCCGAATAATGGCTCAGCGTGTCGCGGTGATCGTAATCCACGTAGTACGCGCCGTTGCGTACGTTTGATCCGTAGCGGTGCACAAAGCGTGGGCGGTTTGTGCCCAGCTCGACGAAAGTGGGGTGGGTGCGTCCGCGCAGTTGCGGATTCTCTGCCAGCATGGCATCGCTGAGCGGGCAGCTCTTGAGCCAGGAGATGGCTTCCGGTATGCGGGCGAGGTATTGGCGATCACCGGTCAGACGGAAATAGTGGAGAAGTTGCTGGATGTTGGTGGCCGTGGTGTGAGTGGCCAGGGCGCGCGGCTCGTAGCTGCGTGCACCGGCAGGCGCTCCGGCGGGGCGTCCATTGGCGGGCGTGGCCAGATGCTGCAATGCCCAGCCCGCTTGTGGGGCCGCTTGCTGCATGCGTGCCATGCAATCCATGGCCCGTTTGACGGCGGGCAGCAAGCGCGTTTCGCCCAGACCCATCACGCACAGCAGCAGGAACTTGATGTTCTCGCCGGCCACGTCGTCATTCCAGGTGACGTGCGGGGTGTAGTCGCCATCCTCCATACCTTGTGTAGTGCCCGGCGGCAGGCCCGGTGGCGCGTCCATCTTGCTCGCTGCTCCGGCGTAGTGCGGCCAGCGCTGCGGCCAGCCTCCGTCGGCAACGCCACCGGCATATTGGGCTTTGAGTACTAAGTCGATGGCACGATAGAGCGGGGCGCGAAAACGTTCATCACGTTTCGCCAGATACATGCGCAGCAACATTTGCGACGCGGTGGCGGAGCCTGCGTCGTCAAAAGTCGCATTGCCGTAATAGTGGTGAAATTCTTCGAGGCGCCAGCCATTGCGGCCGATGGTGTCGTACCAATGTTTGAGGGATTCTTCGCCGGCGAAATCATGGATGTAATTCCAGCCGCCGCAGGGCAGTTGCGCTTCAATCAGCGCCAGCGCGGTGCGTTCGGCAGCCTTGTAGAAGACTTCCTCGCCTGTCGCGTGCCAGGCATCAATGAAAGCGTGTCCCGCAGTGGGGGTCCCCGGGGGCTGGATCCAGCACATGCTGCGCTTGGCCTCCATCTCGCCCCAACTCACGCTCAGATCCGGCAGGCAGGCCCATACATAGCCGCCGCGGTAGGACACTTTTTCATCCATATGACGCACTGCTCGACGCATCGCGTCGAGTGCGCTGCTGCGTAGATCTGCAGGTTGAGATGGCGTGGCTTCGACGGCCAGGCTGGATGTTGCCGTGAGGGCAAAGGGTGTCGACAACAGACTTTTAACGAAGCTGCGGCGTTGCATGAACAGACTCCCGGGAAGCGTGATCCACAAAAAGCGACTCCGCCATAAACCGGGTGAGGTGCCGGTAAATAGCGGAGTCATGGTACTCCTTACGAATTCTTCAGCAGGCTAGGCCTGATCAGAACTCCTTGACGATGCCGAAGCGCGTGTAACGTTCGTCTCTGAGTGTGAGAGTGTCTTTGAAGCCGACTTTGGTGCCATCGTATTTGCCGCCCGCGATGGAGGTATTGCGCTCAAAGTCTGACTTCGCCACGGCACCATATACGTATACGCTGGGGCTCAGCATATACATGCCCCCAAACATGAATCCACGGCCACTATTGCGGTTCGACCCCAAGTCTTTGTTGCTCGCGACCTCCAGGCCGACCGCCCAGAGTTTGTCCCAGTTATATGAGACCACGTAGTTCATTCCTTTAGCCTTGAAGGCCGTGCCGTCATAGCCTAGGGCTGCGGTCTGGTTCGGGTTATAGCCCTTTTCGACGAAGTAGGAGGTCGATAGTTTCAGGCCTTTGGCGAAACCGGGTTTGTAAACCACAGAGGTTTCCGAGTAGGTCATACCATCGCGCAACTGGGAGCCGTTGGCTGCGTCACCATAGGCGGATGCGGCGCGTTTGACGATGTGATAGCCGAAAGTGGCTTCGCTACCAAGACTCAATTCGTAACCTACAGCCGAGGCATCACCGCTACCAATGGTGTTATTGGGCGATGCAGCCAAATTGCCGTCATTGCTGCCATCCTTGTGTTGATCACCAAAGGCATAATTGGCCTTGGCCAGCATTTTGACCGGGCCCAGTGTGAGTATTGGCGTGACGTACTCGGTTACGCGGTTCGTCAGATCCGAAGAGCGTGGCTTGGAGATGCCGAACTTCACGAACTCGATGTCCCTGATGTTGGTCATATACGGCTTATCGGCGATCCCTGACAGGTTCACGATGTTGTAAGTGCCCCAAGCCAGCTTGCCGAAGGAGCCTTTAATCCCCATGATCTTTTTGTCATTGGCGTTGAGGCCACCGTTTGTTGCTGTGTTCTTGCCTTCGTGGATGTTGGTGAAGCGCAGATCCAGATCAATGAAAGCTGACAAACTGGGGCTGATGGTTTCGTTGGCTTGAATGGTGATGCGTGAAGTTGATGCGCTGCCGTCGCCCTGGGTTTCTGTCGTGAGATAGCATGCCGCAGTGGGGCTACCGCAGCTGCCATCAGTGATGGAATCAGTAGCTGCCGTGCGCTTGAACTGATAGCCCGCATCAAATTTTCCGCCGATCTTGAGTTCTGTTTGAGCTTGTGCGGCACCGGCGGCAAGTGTAAGTACCGCAATGGCGATGGGGGCCAGAGCAAAGCCAATCTTTTGTTCCTTCATTTATATCTCCTTTGGTGAAAGACAGTTTTCTATTTGGTAATAGTTTCGTTGTGGTGCAGCGCCTTGATTTCCATTGCGATGCATGATTGCGAATTCGGGGTGTTGCAACAATTCCGTTATCTGCTTCGAGTACTTGTGTTTTCAGCTTGTGCGTTGCGAAAGCTGGTATTCACGCGGAGTACAGCCCAGTTCGCGACGAAAGACCGCATGCATGTATTGAAGGGTGGTGAAGCCGCACTGGATTGCAATGCTGGCGCAGCTCAATTGCGCGTCCAGTAGCAGTTCTTTAGCCTTGGCCAGTTTGGTGTGCATGATTTCGTCGTGTACCGTGTGGCCAAGCTCCTTGCGGAAGTAGGCGTCGAGAGTTGAACGTGCCAAGCCAAGGTAATCAACCACCTGCTCGGCCTTGATGCCTTGAGCCGCGTATTGGCGAATGTAGTGCCGGGCGCGCATCACATAGGGATTGCGCAAGGCCTGATGCTGGCTTGAGGTGGCGATGTGGATGCCTGCTGGCGCGACCAGCACGGGTGCGCTGCATTCGCGCCCGCCGCACAGCATGCGGTGCAGCAGACGCGCGGCCGTCATGCCCATTTCCTGAGTGCCCTGGATCACCGAGCTCATCGGAATGCGTGACAGCGTCTGGGTCAGCGGGTCGTTGTCGATGCCGATGATTGCAATCTCTTCAGGAACCGCCAGGCCGGCAATCAGGCAAGCCTGCATCACATGACGTGCACGCGCATCGTTGACGGCGATGATGCCGAGGGGCTTGGGCAGGGCTTGTAGCCAGACAATCAGCTTGCTCATGGCGTCTTGCCAGCCGCTGGCATGAGTCGCCTCGCCCCGGAAGATGGCTCTATGGGCGTTCGGGCCGCCGACGACGGTCGCGAAGGCTTTTTCACGTTCCTGCGCCCAGCGATTGCCGGGGTTGAGTGGCGCGCTGTACATGGCGAATTCGGTAATGCCAACACTTAGCAGATGTTCGTGCGCCAGCCTGATCAGTTGCAGGTTGTCGGTGGCGACGTACGGAATACCAGTTGGGTAATCTGCGGGCGATGCGTAGGAGCTGCCTACCGCCACGACCGGGCAGGGGCTCTGGCTCAAGGCCTTGCTGATTTCCGGATCGTCGAAATCCGCAATGATCCCGTCGCCACCCCAGCCTTCCATTTCCCAAGGCCGGCAGCGGAAGTCATCTTCCATGAACAGATCCCACACGGCCCGGGTTGAACCCATATAGGCACCGATGCCGGCGACGATCTCACGGTCATAAACCTTGTTGGCGTTGAACAGAAGGGCGATGCGATGCGGGCGTGGTCCGTGCGTCGGCGGCTGCGCGCCGAAAGGCCCTGGCCTTGCTTCTGTTTCACGATGCATGAACACCGCTCCCAATCACTTAAGCACGCTATGGCCGGGCGCCCAGCGCTGTTGCCATTGCGGGTAATCCTGCCCAAGCAATTCGCGTGGCGCTTCTGAAAACCAGTTGTATTTGACGCGTCGCTCGTAGGCTACCTCTGAAAAATCTGTGCGTTTGATACCGTCGCGGGAGGTGAAGAGCGGCTGGCCTTTGTCCAGATCGTAGAAGCGTGCCCAGATCGGTGGCGCTTTGGGGTCTTTGACGATGACGTAATCAGCGCCCCACTCCAAGGTGCGATCTTCCTTCTTGACCCGTTTCTGGCCTAGTAGTTTGGCGCTGTCCAGCCAGGCGACGGCATCCTGAATCGTCTGCACGACAGCTGGCGAGGGCTTGTCCAGACTCATCAGAAAACGGATGACGTTCACGCTTTCATGGCCGCTGATGGAAGGGAGTTCATAGGATCTTCCGGTGACGGGCGCAAGAGAGGCTTCATCGTACTGCGCGCACCAGCCGGTTTTCTTGCCGCCCACTAAAAGTTGAGTCTTGATGATCAGATCCAGTCCGCGCTGGAATGAATCTTTGGCGCGTGCCAGTCGCGCCTTGTCGACAAAGCGGAACTCTTCAGTCTGGGCGCTGATGTCGCGCATGACTTCCAGTGCATTGGCAATTGCATCATCGTTAAAGGTGATGCGTTTTTTGTAGCCGATCGGGTCGGGCCAGAACTGTTGCCAGCCTCCATTCTGGAGTTGCGCCGCGAGGAGGTAGTCGAGGCCGCGGTTGAAGGCTGCGCGGTACTTGTCTTCGCCGAACGCGGTGTAGGCACGCGCCAGAACGCGTACTTGCTTCAAGGTGGAGTCGTTGTCGATGGTCGACTTCCCTTTGACGCCGCTGAGGTGGGCGGTGTTGATGGGGAGCAGCATGTTCACGTTGCGATCAAGTTTGGGCCAGCCGCCGTCCTTGTTCTGATAACCCAGCACCACATCGGCGAGTTTGCGCCCGTCGGCGCTGGCATAGAAGGCGACCGCTTGTGTGGTCATGGTGGATTCAGTGACTGGACCGCCCTTGGCCAGATCTTCGGTCTTCTTCGAGACGGGCATGATGAAGGTGGCCGACAGGCGCTGGCGCGCTTCGTCCCATTTTGTATAGGCGCCCAGCAGATCGAAAACCGATGCCACAGGCACCCACAGGCTGCCGCCGCGCCGCTCGGGGGCGAGATCCAGTGTGGATATTGAGTTGTTGAGTTGTGCGCTGACCGAACCAGCAGTCAGCGCGAGTTGCTGGCCATTGAGTCGATAGTGGGCGCTGCTTGTGGCGGGATCAAACTGATACTCGCCGCCCAGCAGTGTCACGATGTCCTGAATGGGGGCAAACATCCTCTTGCCCGGCTTGAGTTCGGGCATGGTGTAGAGGCCTTCTTCCAGCTCCTGATAACCGCTGTCCATTGAGAAGTTAGGCTCACCCATGATCAGGGCGATCGTAAGCAGCGTCGTATTGGCAGGACGCACCATTGCTGCCGAAGATGCACTACTCGGTGCCATCGTTTGCGGGCCCGCACAGGCTGCGCATACAAGGGCTGCGCCGAGTAGTGCCAGGCTATTGAAAACGATGCGCTGCATGACTGTATTCCTTGTCCGGGGGGTGAAACTACCGCAAACTTGATGGCGAAGTATAATCAAACGAATCAAAATTTGATGTGCGAACATCAAATTTTGCTATTTGACACCTAAAAAATGTACTCATGTGATCAAGCCTAAAGCCAAGATTCAGGATGTTGCCGCCGTTGCCGGGGTGGGAGTTGCAACCGTGGACCGGGTACTGAACAAGCGCCCGGGTGTTCGCCAGCAGACCGTCGCGCGGGTGGAGGCTGCCCTCAGACAACTCAACTACCGTCCGGATATTCATGCGGCGCGTCTCGCCAAGGGGCGGAACTTGCGTCTGGCGTTTGTGATCCCCCGTGGGCACAACACCTTCATGGATCTGCTGCTTGACGAGGTGCACAACACCGCAGAGCGCATGCTGCATGAGCGCTGTTTCATTGACGTTCTGTTTGTCGAGGCCTTCGATGGCGCCTCGGTGGCGGCGACGCTGAATGGCCTGTCCGAACAGGATTGGGACGGCGTGGCCGTTGTTGTGCCCGATGCACAACTGGTGCGCGAGGCGATTGACGCCTGTGTTGCGCGCGGCCTCAAGCTGGTGACGCTGGTGTCAGATCTGCCGTCCTCGGCCCGACAGCATTTTGTCGGGATCGACAACATTGCAGCAGGGCGTGTCGCAGGCCGTTTGCTCGGACGCTTCAATGCCGGGCGCAGTGGGCGGATCGCCTTGATTGCCGGCTCCATGGTGCTGCGCGACCACATGGAGCGCTATATGGGCTGCGAGCAGGTTTTGCGCGCCGAGTTTCCAGCCTTAACGGCTTTGCCTGTGATCGAAGGGCGCGATGACGCCGAGACGACCGCCGCAGTCGCACGGGATTTGTTGCTGAACCATCCCGACATCGTCGGGATTTACAACATGGGCGCGGGTAATCGCGGTTTGATCCGGGAGCTCAAGGCGGCGCGCCAGCCAGGTCAGGTGGTGACGATTGCGCACGAACTCACGCCACATGCACGGCAGGCCCTGCTGGAGGGGACTTACGACGCAATCCTGTGTCAGGATCCGGCGCATGAAGTACGCAGTGCAGTCCGGATTCTGCAAGCCCTGTGTGAGGACGGCGCTATCGTGCGTAACCAGGAGCGCATCCGGATCGAGATTTTCCTGAAAGACAATCTGCCCTGATTTCTGACGCCCCGGATTACGAATTTTACCGGGGCGTTTTGCTGCTCAAAATTGATGTACGATCATCAAAAATTGATCGTAATTAATGTTCTGTGCATCATTTCATCGAGCCGCACGACATCTGTAGAAGGATTTCCGTGAGCTGTTATCTGGGTATCGATCTGGGGACTTCCGAGATCAAGCTTCTTTTGCTCGATAGCGAGCACACCGTGCTGGCGATGAAGGGCGTGGCGCTGACGGTATCGCGGCCTGCGCCGCGCTGCTCGGAGCAGAATCCTGCTGACTGGTGGCAGGCCTTCTGCGCCGGCATGGATTTTCTTGCTGCTACGCATGCGCCACTGATGGCTCGGGTACGTGGCATCGGTCTTTCGGGGCAGATGCATGGCGCCGTGCTGCTGGACGAGGCCGATCAAGTCTTGCGTCCGGCCATCCTCTGGAATGACGGACGCAGCGAACTGGAGTGCGCCGAACTGATGGCGGAATTGCCGACGCTGCCGCAGATCGCGGGCAATCTGGCCATGCCGGGCTTCACCGCCCCCAAGTTGCGCTGGGTCGCGAAGCACGAGCCCGATGTTTTTGCGCGCATCCGCTGCGTGCTGCTGCCCAAGGACTGGCTGCGTATGCGCCTGAGCGGCGACAAGGTCTCGGACATGTCCGATGCCGCCGGCACTTTGTGGTTGGATGTGGCGCGGCGTGACTGGTCCGATGAGTTGTTGGCCGCGACGGGGCTGAATCGCAGCCAGATGCCGCGACTGCTGGAGGGGAGTGAGTCTTCCGGGGTGCTGAACCCGGCCTTGGCAGGACGCTGGGGCTTGGCTGCGGCGGTGATCGTGGCGGGCGGCGCCGGCGACAATGCGGCCAGCGCCGTGGGGATTGGCGCCATTCGGCCCGGCGATGGTTTTCTGTCTCTGGGGACTTCGGGCGTTCTGTTCGTGGTGAATGACTGTTTTCGCCCGAATCCTGAGCTGGCCGTGCATGCCTTCTGCCATGCTTTGCCGGGGCGCTGGCACCAGATGAGTGTGATGCTTTCTGCCGCGAGCTGTTTGAAGTGGGTTACGCAAATGACCGGCCGCGCCGACGAAGCTTGTCTGCTGGCGGAAGTCGCGGCCCTGGACGAGACGGCCCTCGCCAAGGCCCCTGTGTTTCTGCCTTACCTGTCGGGTGAGCGTACGCCGCATAACGATCCGCATGCGCAGGGTGTCTTTTTTGGACTGGGCTTCGAGCACGGACCCGCGCATCTGGGCTACGCCGTGATCGAAGGCGTGGCTTTTGCCTTCCGCGATGGATTGGCAGCCTTGCAGCAGGCAGGAACCACCGTATTGCGCTTGTCGCTGGTCGGTGGTGGCGCCCGTAGTCCGGAATGGGCGCAATTATTGGCCAGTGCGCTGGGTGTCGAAATCCTTACGCATGAGGGCGGTGAGACAGGGGGCGCTTTGGGCGCCGCTCGCCTGGCCTGGCTGGCCGATGGGGGCGAAGAGTCGGTGGTGTGCGCCGTTCCGCCGGTTGCCGCCCGCTATCAACCCGATCCAGCGCAGATGCTCTTGCTGGAGCCTCGCTACCAGCGCTTTCGCCGACTGTACCCGACACTCAAGTCCGAATTCGCGTACGCCTCAAATCCAGAATTTGCTCAAGCCGATCCGGCGCTGAAATCAGAACTCGCGCCCGACGCGCATCAAAGAATCAAACTGTCACAGGACCTTGCTGCATGAACACCTATTTTTCCAACATTCCCGCCATCTCCTATGAGGGGCCTGAAAGCACCAATCCACTGGCCTTCCGCTGGTACGACAAGGATCGCGTCGTGCTCGGCAAGCGCATGGAAGATCACCTGCGTTTTGCAGTGTGTTATTGGCATAACTTCGTGTGGGGCGGTAATGATCCGTTCGGCGGCTCGACCTTCGAGCGTCCGTGGTTTCAGGGCGGTACGCCGCTGGAAATGGCCGAGCGCAAGGCCGATGCAGCTTTCGACTTTTTCAGCAAGCTTGGTGTGCCGTATTACTGTTTTCACGATCGAGATGTGGCCCCGGAAGGCGCTACGCCGCGTGAATCGCACGCCAACTTCCGCCACATGGTCGACAAGCTGGCGGCGCATCAGCAGCGCACCGGCGTGAAGCTGTTGTGGGGCACGGCCAATCTGTTCAGTCACCGGCGCTTCATGTCCGGGGCTGCGAGCAATCCGGATCCCGAGATTTTCGCCATGGGCGCGGCCCAGGTGCGTGCCGCACTGGATGCGACGCTCGAGCTCGGCGGTGAGAACTATGTGCTGTGGGGCGGACGTGAAGGTTATGAAACCCTGCTTAATACCGACCTGTCGCGCGAGATGGATCAGCTCGGACGCTTCCTGACGCTGGTGGTTGAGCACAAGCATCGCATCGGTTTCAAGGGCCTGATCCTGATCGAACCGAAACCACGCGAACCGTCCAAGCATCAATACGATTTCGACACCGCTACGGTCTATGGTTTCCTCAAACGCTACGGCCTCGAAAACGAAGTCAAGGTGAATATCGAGGCCAATCACGCGACGCTGTCGGGTCATAGCTTCGAACATGAAATTGCCACGGCGCAGGCGCTGGGTATTTTCGGCAGCATCGACATGAACCGTGGCGACCCGCAACTGGGCTGGGATACCGATCAGTTCCCGAATAACGTGCCGGAAACCGCGCTGGCCATGTACCACATCCTCAAGGGGGGCGGCTTCACCAGCGGCGGCCTGAATTTTGATGCCAAGGTTCGCCGCCAGTCCATCGATGCGGAAGATCTGTTCATCGCCCATATCGGCGGTATGGATGTCAGTGCGCGTGCGCTGTTGATTGCCGAGCAGATGCTCAGCAACGATCCCCTGCAGGCCGCCGTGGATAAGCGTTATGCCGGCTGGAATGGCGAACTTGGGCGTGGCATTCTCGACGGCTCGCTGAGTCTGGCCGATTTGTCGGACCGGGTGCTGGCGGACAACGTCGATGTGCAGCCGGTTTCAGGTAAGCAGGAATGGTATGAGAATCTGCTCAACCGGTTCTGCTGAGAGGAATGTGTTAATGAGTGAAGCGTCAAACATGCAGTGGGGGCGAGGTCCGGAAGGTCAGCGCAAGGCTGATCTGGGCAATGGCTTTTACCTGAACCCGATAATGCCCGGTGATCATCCCGATCCGTCGATTCTGAAGGACGGTGACGATTACTACATGACCTTCTCTACGTTCGATGCCTATCCCGGCCTGGTGATCTGGCACTCGAAGGATCTGGTGAACTGGCAGCCTGTTGGAGCCGCGCTCAAAAAGCCGATTGGTTCGGTATGGGCGCCGGAGCTGACCAAGCATGCCGGACGCTATTACCTGTATATCCCAACACGCCTGAAGAATCAGGGCCTGCAGGGGCGTGGCAGCATTCATGTGATCTGGGCCGACGATATCCGTGGCCCCTGGAGCGAGCCGATTGATCTGTGCAATCCACGCATCGACCCCGGCCACGCCGTGGGCGAGGATGGCAAACGTTATCTGTTCCTTTCCGGTGGAGACCGTGTCCAGCTCGCCGATGACGGCCTCTCGATCGTGGGCGAGATGGAGCACGTCTATGACGGCTGGCAGTATCCGGAAGAGTGGGATGTCGAGAACTTCGCTCAGGAAGGGCCGAAGATCTCGCGCCACGGCGACTACTACTACATGATCCTCGCCGAGGGCGGCACCGCCGGCCCGGCTACCGGCCACATGGTGGTGGTGGCACGCTCGAAGTCGATTCACGGGCCGTGGGAGAACGCGCCGAACAATCCCGTCGTGCGTACGCAATCGCCCAAGGAAACCTGGTGGTCGCGCGGCCACGCCACCCTGGTCGAAGGGCCGGGCGGTCAGTGGTACACGGTGTATCACGGTTACGAAAACGGCTATTACAACCTCGGCCGCCAGTGCCTGCTCGAACCCATCGAATGGACCGATGACGGCTGGTTCAAGGTGACGGGCTCGGATGTGGCGCAACCGATCCGCCTGCCGATCACCGATTGCGCCGTGCCGCACGGGCAGGCGCTGTCGGATGATTTTTCGCAGGACAAGATGGGCGTGCAGTGGGGTTTCTACGACCCTCAGCCCGAGCATGGTCTGCGCCATCGCTACGAGGAGGGTGCGCTGGTGATTCGCGGGGTGGGCGGCACGCCTGCCGACTGTTCGCCGCTGACTTGCGTGAATGGCGACCGCGCCTATCGTTTCGAGGTCGAAATCGAGGTGGGCGAAGGTGCCACCGGTGGCGTTCTGCTCTTCTACAGCCGCCGTCTGTACGTCGGTCTGGGCTTTAACGCAGGCCAGTTGCTGATGCATCGCTATGGCACCGAGCGCGAGATGAAGATCCCGCCCCATATCGATGGCAAGCGCCTGTTCATGCGCGTCACCAATCGGGATCACGTCGTGACGATTCATACCAGCGCAGACGGAGTGAGCTGGCACAAATTCGCGACCCAGATGGAAGTCAGCGGATACCACCACAACGTGGCTTTCGATTTCCTCAGCTTGCGTCCCGGCCTGTATGCGGCCGGTGAGGGCGAGGTGAGGTTCAGGAATTTCCGTTACGAGGCACTCGCGGCGGAGTGAATCAGGCCGGGGCATACCGGCATCAACAAGAGGAGATGAGCATGTCAATGAGATTACTGGCCGTGCTGGCCTGCCTGGCGCTGCCGCTGGCGGCGCAGGCCTATACCAGCGCCCCGGCGCTGGAGAAACTGGAGAAGGAAGGCAAACTTCCGACCGTGGATAAACGCCTTCCGGATAGTCCAGAAGTCATCATTCCGCTGGAACGTGTTGGTAAATACGGTGGAACTCTGCGCAGCGCGCTGCGTGGCAATGGCGATGGCAATGCGATCCTGCGCATGGTCGGCAACCAAGGCCTGGTGCGCTGGAATCTGGATATGAGCAAGGTTGTGCCGAATGTGGCCGAAAGCTGGACCACCAACACTGACTCTTCCGAATACACCTTCAAGCTGCGGCGTGGCATGAAGTGGTCCGATGGCAGCCCCTTCACCGCTGATGATATTCTGTTCACGATGAACGATCTGCTTGGCAACAAGGGTTTCGTGGCCAATCCGCCGGCCTTTTTCAAGGTGCAGGACAAGCCTGTCATTACCGAGAAGATTGACGAGTTAACGGTGCGTTTCAAATTCGCGGCACCCTATGTCTCTTTCATCGAGATCCTCGCTCACCCCACCCTGCAGTACCCCACCCTGTACTCGAAAAATTACTGCAGCCAATACCATCCCAAGTACAACCCCAAACTGGATGAATTGCTCAAGCAGTACGCCGCCAAGGATTGGGGCATGCTGATCCGCAATCGTTGCGGCGATCAGGAAACACCCACCCGCTGGGGCAATCCGGAGCGTCCCACGCTGGATCCCTGGCTGATCGTCGAGCCGTATGGTGGCAGCGCGTCCAAGGTGCGTCTGAAGCGCAACCCGTATTTCTGGCAGGTCGATAGCAAGGGCCAGCAGCTGCCCTATATCGACGAGTTGAGCCTGACGGTGATCTCTGAAGTGGAAACCATGGTGCTCGCAGCCATCAATGGCCAGCTCGATTTCCAGTCGCGTCACATCGGCGGCACGCCGAATCTGCCGGTTCTCTCCGAGAGCGCCGACAAGGGTGGCTATCGTGTGCTGCAGATGGAAGACGCCAGCTCCAATTCCGGCGGCCTGTTCCTGAACTTTACGACCCGCAACGAAAAATTGCGCCCGTTGATCCGCAACAAGGATTTTCGCGTCGCGCTTTCGTTGGCGATGGATCGTAAGGAAATCAACGACATCATCCACCTCGGTCAGGGCTCCCCCTGGCAGCTCGGCCCGAAGAAATCGAACCGTTTCTACAATGAGCAGCTGGCCACCCAGTTCACCAAAACCGATCTGGGCAAGGCCAATGAATTGCTCGACAAGGCTGGTCTGAGCAAGCGCGATGCCGACGGTTTCCGCCAGTATCCGGCAGGTGGCCGCGTGTCCATTGGCGCCATCGTGCCGGCGGCCAGTACGGGCGGCATTGATACCCTGGACATGGTGCGCAAGCACTGGGCCAAGGTTGGCATCGAACTGGTCCTGCAGCCGGTAGAGCGGTCGCTTTTTTATGACCGCTCCAATACCAATGACTACGAGATGGCGATTTTCGTGGTGGGCGGCGGTCTTGACCCGCAATTCGACAAGACCGGCGTGCTCGCCTGGAGTCCGACCGAATCGCGCCAGAGTCTGCAGTGGGTGAAGTGGGCACAGAGCGGTGGCAAGCAGGGTGAGGAGCCGACGCCGTCCATGAAAAAGCGTCTCGAAATCGACGAAAAGTGGAAGACCGCCAAGACCCAGGCCGAGGCTGATGGCTATCTGCGCCAGATTCTGCAGTTGGCCGCAGACGAGTTCGAGGTCATCGGCACCATCTCCACGCCGAAGGTCTTGGGCGTACTCAGCAAGCGCCTTGTTAACGTCAACGAGAAAATGCCTTGGGCTTGGCCCTACGCTACGCCGGCAGCCTCGCTGCCACAGCAGTATTTCTACAAGTAAATTTCAGCACCTCAGATAAAACCCGCCAGTGTTTCACTGGCGGGTTTTTTGTGCGCCCGGCATGGGCACACTCCTGCGGACTTTCGGGGTGAGCCGAGCAAGCGGAGCCCTTGGGAAGTAGTCGCCCATGAAATATCCTTGTAACCCCTACTGCATCTAGGTTTGAATGAGATAATGCGGGCTGTTGGTTTGCCAGATTTTAAATTCTGGCGCCGCGTTTTCTTGCAAACCAAGCGAGCTGCGATGAAGCCCAAACGCCAAGAAGCCGTCCCCCAAGAAGATCTGTTCCGGATGCGTCTGGAGAATCTGATCGATTCGCGCCACGAACTGGTCCGACTGGCGAGCTTGATTGATTGGCCTGTTTTCGAGCGGGAGTTCGGCGCGATTCATGCAGAGGGTGCGGGTCAGCCGCCCTTGCCAACGCGGCTGATGGCCGGACTCACCTACCTCAAGCACTGCTTTACCCTGTCTGACGAAGAGATCGTCGCGCGCTGGTGCGAGAATCCGTACTGGCAGCACTTTTGTGGCGAAGTGTTCTTTCGCCATGCGCTTCCCTGCCATCCGACAAGCCTGACGCGCTGGCGCAAACGCGTTGGTGAAGCCGGTTGCGAATGGCTGCTGACCGAAACCATCGAAGCAGGCAAGCGATCTGGCGCGCTCAAACGCCAAAGCTTCGAGAAGATCATCGTGGATACCACCGTGCAGGAGAAGGCAGTGGCTCACCCGACGGACTCGCGCCTGCTCAACACCGCGCGCGAGAAACTGGTTGAGGCCGCCCAGAAAGAAGGCATCGAGCTTCGCCAGAGCTACGCACGCGTTGGCCCACAGCGGCAGTTGCAAGCAGGGCGTAATGCCCATGCCAAACAATACAAGCGCAGCGCTGGCTAACAAAAACGGGAGAAAGACGCAAGCACGGATCACCGATTTGCATAGTCTATTCGTGTTTTTTCTATGTTTAATTTGGTTGCAAAAAAGTAGTGAAATGAGTTTGTTAAGGTCCAAATTTGATTGGCTTATAAAATTTTGCATGGAAGGGGGGCCGAACTACCCTCGGTGGAGTTGGATCGCAATCAAACGTACATTGGTTGGAGCGGAAATTTCTTCTGGCCATAGATAGTCGAACCTGAAGAATCCATTTTTTCAGGCGACAGCCACCCTCTCGACCCACAAGAGACATTCGTCATCTCGACAACTCTGCGGCAGGTTTTTGAGTGGAGCGATCCTTCAGGACAAGTGGCGAGTGAGCGCAGCTCGGCCATTGCTGCCGTTCGGCTCTATGACATCTTCAGGCTGTTTTGAAGGCAAAGCAGACTTTGCTTTATGGTGAGGAACGAAGTTCGATCCAGCCAGAGGCGCACTGCTTCGATGCAGGATTGATGATAAATTGGGGCCATGCGATTCCATGCCGACGGCCCTTTGATATCGGACATCCTCTTAGAACGATGTGATGCTGGTCGAGCAGTGTTTCTGTGTGGCGCCGGAGTTTTGGTGCCTTCAGGAATCCCCAACCATCCTTGCCGATACTCACCATGAACAGCACTACCGCGCAATCCTTCCTTGCCCGCGTGCGCGACAGCCTGCCGAGGCTGCACCCCACCGAGCGCAAGC
Source organism: Uliginosibacterium flavum (assembly GCF_040566545.1). NCBI lineage: Bacteria > Pseudomonadati > Pseudomonadota > Betaproteobacteria > Rhodocyclales > Zoogloeaceae > Uliginosibacterium > Uliginosibacterium flavum. Next base: position 95,442 of record NZ_JBEWZI010000004.1, on the reverse strand, counting down.
TTGCCGAGTTCATGCTCGACTTTCCCGGCGAACTGGCCAGTTACTCGGCCTCCGAGTTGGCCCGGCTGGCAGGCGTGTCGAACGCCACCGTGACGCGCCTCATCAAGCGCCTCAATTATCAGAACTACGACGAAGCTCGGCGGCAGGTGCGCGAGGAGAAGCAGACCGGCTCGCCGCTGTTTCTCGCCGACCGTGCCGTGGGCATCGAGAAGCTCTTCGAAGCGCATGCCGAGCAAGGGCAGGATAATCTGCGGCGAACTTTCGCGAGACTCAGCGAGCCACAGGTGGCCGCCATTGCGCAGGCTCTGCTGTCGGCGCGCAAAGTGTGGGTGACCGGCTTTCGAAGCAGCCATGCCGTGGCCAGCTACTTCCGCTGGCAGATCTTTCAGGTCAAGGAAGACATCCATGTTGTTCCCAACGCAGGCGACACGCTGGGCGAGTACCTCGCCAGTATCACGCCGCAGGATCTGGTGGTTATATTCGGTCTGCGCCGCCGCCCGGCGCGCCTGCGCGACATCGTCAATCAAGCCGTCGCCACCGGCGCTCCAGTGCTCTACATCACCGATGAAGCACTTGCCGAGCACAAGGAGGTTGCTTGGCACCTCCGTTGCGCCTGCACGGCGCCAGGGCCGCTCGACAACCATGCTGCTGTGATCGCCCTGTGCCACCTGCTGGCCAATCGCGTCATGGAAATATCTGGCGCCAGCGGCCGTGACCGCCTGACAGCAATCGAAGCCGAACACGATGCGTTTGGCGAGATGTAGGCACGCACCCTGATAAAGCCTTCCGCGCACTCAAGCGGGGCGCGACAGCCGTGACACGACAAACCCCTGCCACGCATCGTCACGTTATCCGTGACGATTGCCTGATCATCACCCTGAACGCCTACCGTGCATAGCCCGCAGCTAAGCGCCTCGCGAGCGGCAAGGTGAGCCTCATGCGTGAAAATATTTTTTCACTTCATTTTAGGCATGAAAGCGGCTTATCTCTGGCATCCCGGGACGCTCCGGTTTCTCTTCCGCCACGAGGTCTGCCATGCACATTGCTTCATCCATCACCTCCCTTTTCCGCCAGCGCGCATTTACCCCCCGGCTGTTGCGCAGCGTGGCACTCGCTGCCGCACTCGGCTGCGCGATGGGCGCTGCCCACGCCGCCGGCACCCTACGCGTCGCCATGACTACATCCGATATCCCCTTGCCCAACGGCCAGACCGATCAGGGCAGCGAGGGAATGCGCTTCATGGGTTACACCGTGTTCGAAGCGCTGATCGGCTTCGACCTCTCCAGCTCGACCAAGCCGGTGACGCTGATCCCGGCGCTGGCTACCGAATGGGCGGTGGACCCCAAGGACAAGCTGCGCTGGGTCTTCAAGCTGCGCCCCGGCGTCAAGTTCCACGATGGCTCAGCTTTCAATGCGCAGGCCGTGGTGTGGAACTACGAGAAGATCCTCAACGACAAGGCCGAGCAATACGACCCCAAGCAAGCGGCTCAGGGCCGTGGCCGCATCCCTACGGTGAAGAGCGTCAAGGCGATTGACGACCTGACGGTGGAATTCACCACCACCGAAGTCGATGCCCTGTTGCCCTACAAGATTCTCTGGATCGTGATGTCCAGCCCGGCGCAGTGGAATGCCGTCGGCAAGAGCTGGGATGTCTTCCTGCCCAAGGCGTCCGGTACCGGCCCGTGGAAGCTGCAGACCTACACCCCGCGCGAGCGCGCCGTGCTGGTGAAGAACACCGGCTACTGGGATGCCAAGCGCGTGCCCAAGCTCGACTCCATGGTGCTGCTGCCCGTGCCTGACGCCTCGGCCCGCGTTGCCGCGCTGCGCTCCGGTCAGGTCGACTGGATCGAAACGCCGCCGCCCGATGGCATCGAAAGCCTAAAGGGCGCAGGCTTCAACATTGTCAGCAACGTTTATCCGCATGTGTGGCCGTGGCACCTCTCACGCGTGGAAGGCTCTCCCTGGAATGACATCCGCATCCGCAAGGCGGCCAACCTGGCCATTGACCGCGAGGGCATGAAAGCACTGCTGGGCGGCATGATGTCGCCAGCCAAGGGCATGGTGCCAACCGCCAGCGCCTGGTTCGGCAAGCCGAGCTTCGACGTGAAGTACGACCCCGCTGCGGCCAGGGCGCTGATGGCGCAGGCCGGGTACTCGAAAGAGAAGCCGCTCAAGATCAAGTCCATCATCTCGCCCAACGGTGGCGGCCAGATGCAGCCCATGCTGATGAACGAGCTGATCCAGCAGAACCTTGCAGAAATTGGTATCCAGGTGGAGTTCGATGTGCGTGACTGGAACGCGCTGCTCGCCAACTGGCGTGCCGGAGCCAAGGACCCCGGCACTAAGGGCGCAACAACCACCAACAGCTCCTACTTCAGCCAGGACCCCTTCACCGCGCTGATACGCCATGTGGATAGCGGCCTGATGCCCCCCAAGGGCACCAACTGGGGCTACTACAGCGACCCGGAGATGGACAAGATCTTCGATGCCATCCGCACCGAGTTCAACCCGGAAGCGCAGACCGCTCTCGTCGCCAAGGCACACGAAAAATTCGTCAATGACGCGCTGTTCCTGTTCGTGGCGCACGATGTGGCTCCGCGTGCGATGACGAAGAAAGTGAAGGGCTTTGTACCGCCGCACAACTGGTATGTGGATTTCTCGCCAATCACCATGGAGTAGGGGGGGCTGCGACAACTCACCGCTGATATAAAAAGCGGTGGGTTGGCTCGCGAATCCATCCTGTCTCTATGTCATAAATAATCAAGCCTCCATGCTCAGCTACTTCCTCAAACGCCTTGCCTTCGCCCTGCCCATCGCGCTGGCCGTCAGTGCGCTGTGCTTCTCGCTGGTCTATCTCGCGCCCGGCGATCCGCTCTCGGCTGTGCTGCCGTCTGATGCTTCGCAAGAGATGATCGAGAAGGTCAAGGTTAGCTATGGGCTCGACAAACCCATCGCCGTGCAATATGCGATATGGCTGAGCCGTGCGCTGCAGGGAGATCTGGGTCAGTCGATCAGCACCGGCCGCGCGGTGGCCTCCGAGATCGGCGCTGCCATCGGTAACTCGCTGGTATTGGCGCTGCTGGCATCTTCCATCGGTTTCACCCTGGGCGCGGCGCTGGGCGTTATCGGCGGTTACACCCACGGTTCCAAGCTGGATCGCCTGCTCTCCGCCATTGCCATCTCCGGCGTGTCGATTCCGCACTACTGGCTGGGCATCGTGCTGGTCGCCATCTTCTCGGTGAAGCTCAACATGCTGCCCGCCATGGGCGCCGGCTCCAGCGATCTGTGGAACTGGGACCGCTTCAGCTACATGATCCTGCCCGCCATCACGCTGGCGGCCATCCCGACCGGCATCGTCATGCGCTCGGTGCGCGCGCTGGTGGCGGATACCCTCAATCGCGAATTCGTCAACGGCCTCGTCGCCAAGGGCATGGGGCGGCGCACCGTGTTCCGCCACCTGGTCAAGAACATCGCGCCGACGGCGCTGGCCGTGATCGGCGTGCAGCTGGGTTACCTCATGGCTGGCTCCATCCTCGTCGAGACGGTTTTCTCCTGGCCCGGCACCGGGCTGCTACTCAACAACGCCATCCAGCAGCGCGACATCCCGCTGCTGCAGGGAACCATCCTTGTGCTCGCCATGTTCTTCGTCCTGCTCAATCTGCTGGTCGACATGCTGCAGCCGCTGTTCGACCCGAGGATCAGCCGCTCATGACAACAACCATCCAGACCCAGGGCTACTGGTCGCGCGTGCTGCTCAAACTTGCGCGCGATCCGCTGTCCATGATCTGCCTCGCCATCCTCGTGCTGATCCTGCTCGGCGCCATCTTCGCGCCCTGGCTTGCGCCGGGTGATCCTTCCGTCGGCAGTGTGCTCAAACGCCTCAAGCCGGTCGGCACCGAAGGCCACCTGCTGGGTACCGACGAGCTCGGCCGCGACATGCTCACGCGCCTGCTCTACGGCGGCCGCACCACCCTGCTGATGGGCACGGTGCCGGTCGGCCTCGCGCTCCTCATCGGCGGTTCGCTGGGCATGCTAGCGGGCTTTTCGGGCGGGCGAATCAATGCGCTGATCATGCGGATCACCGATGTGCTGTTCGCCTTCCCCTCAGTGCTGCTGGCCGTGGCGATTGCCGGTGCGCTCGGCGCGGGCCTCGCCAACACCTTGCTGGCGCTGACCATCGTGCTGGTACCGCCGATTCTGCGCGTGGCCGAAAGCGCCACGACACAGGTACGTTCGCTGGACTTCATCGAGGCTGCGCGCGCCAGCGGGGCGGACGACTTCACCATCCTGCGCGTGCATGTGCTCAGCAACGTGATCGGCCCGGTGCTGGTGTATGCGACCAGCCTGCTGTCCGTGTCGATCATCATGGCCGCGGGTCTCTCCTTCATCGGCCTCGGCGCAAAGCCGCCCATACCGGAGTGGGGTCTGATGCTCAATACCCTGCGCAACGCGATCTACTCGCAGCCACTGCTGGCAGCGCTGCCGGGCATGCTGATCTTCGCCGTCTCTCTGTGCTTCAACCTGCTGGCCGACGGCCTGCGCAGCGCCATGGAGGTGAAATGAATCCCTCACCGAACACGACCAATGTTGTCGAGGTCAGTGGCCTGCGCAAGCAGTTCAAGACGCGCCAGAAACGCTGGGGCGAGAAGCCGCGCGTGGTGCATGCGGTGTCCGACATCTCATTCGAACTCGCTGCCGGGCAGACGCTGGGCATCGTCGGTGAATCCGGCTGCGGTAAGTCCACCCTCGCACGCCTCTTGATGGGCCTGATCCCGGCCGATGGCGGCACGGTGCGGATTGCTGGCGTCGAGCTGCAGCAGGACGCCGCGCAACTCAAGGCCCTGCGCCGCAAGATGCAGATGGTGTTTCAGGATTCCTATGCCTCGCTCAACCCGCGCATGAGCATTGAAGACGCCATCATGTTCGGCCCGCTGGTGCACGGCACCCCGCGCAGCGAAGCACGCGAGCGCGCCCACAAGCTGCTGTCGCGCGTTGGTCTCGACCCGGCGCGCTTCGCCTCGCGCTATCCGCACGAGGTCTCCGGCGGCCAGCGGCAGCGCGTCAACATCGCACGTGCGCTGGCCCTGTCGCCCGAGGTCGTGCTGTTCGACGAGTCCGTGTCGGCGCTCGACAAGTCGGTCGAGATCCAGGTGCTCAACCTGCTGCGCGACCTCAAGGAAGAATTCGGCCTCAGCTACCTCTTCATCTCGCACGACCTCAACGTCGTGCAGTACATCAGCGATGTGGTGCTGGTCATGTACCTTGGCAAGATCGTCGAGATCGGCCCAGCGCAATCGCTGTACGAAAACCCGGCACATCCCTACACGCGCGCTTTGCTCGCCTCCATGCCCAGCATGGACCCCGCGCAGCGCACGCTGAGCGCACCGATAACCGGCGATCCACCCAGCCCCATCGACCCGCCCTCGGGCTGCCGCTTCCGCACGCGTTGCCCGCATGCACAGGCGATCTGCGGCGAGGCCGAGCCGCAGCTGTCTTCGTTGGCGGGGCTGTCGTCAGGCGACATCCAGACCAACCCCCACCGCGCGGCCTGCCACATGCTGGTGCCGCAGTCCGGTCACAGCGAAAGTCCCGCAGCATGAGCGCACTACTCGACCCACAGCACACCGTCCTCGCCTCGGTGCGCGATCTGACCGTGCGCTTTCGCAGCGCGCAGGGCGAAGTGAGCGCCGTCAACGGTGTGAGCTTCGACATCGCTCCCGGCGAGGTGCTGGGCCTGATCGGCGAATCCGGCAGCGGCAAGAGCGTCACCTTGCGCGCGCTGATGAAGCTGCTGCCCGAAGACCGCACGACTATCGACGGCAGCATCATCGTCGGCGGGCGCAACATCATGGCGCTCTCGCGCAGCCTGCTCAGCGACTATCGCGGCGGCACCACGGCGATGATCTTTCAGGACCCCTCGCTCGCGCTGGACCCGGTCTATACCATCGGTCAGCAGATCGAAGAAGCGATCCGCCGCCACACGAATGCCACACGCAGCGAGGCCCGCGCACAGGCGCAGGAATACCTTGAACTGGTGAATATCCCCTCGGCCGCCGAGCGCCTCAAAAGCTACCCGCACGAGATGTCCGGCGGCATGCGCCAGCGCGCCATGATCGCGTTGGCCTTGTCGTGCAAGCCGAAGCTGATCCTTGCTGACGAGCCGACCACGGCACTCGACGCCACGGTGCAGATCCAGGTGCTGCTGCTCCTCCGTGAGCTGCAGCAGAAGATGGGCACCAGCGCCATTTTCGTGACCCACGATCTGGGCGTGGCCGCTGAAATCTGCGACCGCATCGCCGTGATGTACGCCGGCCGCATTGTCGAGATCGGCAGCGCCAGCGAAGTGCTGCGCGCACCACAACATCCCTACACGCAAGCCCTGATGGCTTCGACCATCCACGGCTCGATGCGCGGCCAGCGCATCACAGGTATCGCCGGCGCGCCGCCCGATCTGGCGCACTTGCCTGCGGGCTGCGCCTTTCGCGAGCGCTGCACACGTGCGGCTGCGGGCTGCGAGCAAACCGTGCCCGCGCTGCGCGCACAAGCCGCACAGGCGGTGGCCTGTTTCTACCCCGGTGCAGCGCAGCTGCAAGTTAGTGCAAAGGCATAAGCATGCTCAGCAAACGCATCGCCCTGCTTAACCCCAACACCAATGCCGACACCACGCAGATGATGCTGGATATCGCAAAGCAGGCGCTGACGGCTGGTGTGCAGATTGAGGGGCGCACGGCGCCCACCGGCGAATCCCTCATTGTCGACGAAGCCGCCCTTGCCGCCGCCGTACTCGTCGTACAGAACTATGGCGTTAAGGTGGCGGCAGAGGGTTTCGATGCCCTCATCATTGCGGGTTTTGGCGACCCCGGTCTGCTGGCCCTGCGCGAGCGCCTCGCCATTCCCGTCACCGGTATTGCCGAAGCCGGCATCTCCGAGGCTGCCGCCGGGGGACGTCGTTATGCTATCGTCACTACCACGCCAGCACTTCTGGATAGCCTGAGGCGTACTGCCGAGCAATACGGCCACGCCGACACGCTGGTGTCGGTGCGCATCACCGCAGGCGACATGATGCACACCATGCAAAGCACCACGCGCTTGGCCGCAGCTCTGCTAGAGAGCTGTCAACAAGCCACCCGTCTTGACGGCGCAGAGGCCATCGTCATCGGCGGCGGCCCACTCGCCAGCGCTGCGCAAATCATCGCACCGCAACTGGGCGTGCCGCTTATCGAGCCTGTCGCAGCCGCTGTGCGACTCGCTGTGCAACGCTGCCGTGCATCAAGTTCGTAGCTCTGGGCTAGATCACGGTCCATAGCATTTTGATTGCCATTGCGATGAGCAGCACAGCGAAGACTTGTTTGAGCAGTGCAACCGGCATGCGGTGAGCGAGCCGGGCTCCAAATGGAGCCGCCAGTGTGCTGGCTACGAGCATGCATGAAAGCGCTGGTAGATAAATGAAGCCAAGGCTCCTGGCTGGCAATCCAGAGGCTCCGTAGCCGTTCCAAATGTAGCCAGCGGAGCCGAATACGGCTATCGGCAGACCGATCGCTGCGGAGCTACCAATCGCTTGCTGGATAGTCAGGTTGCAGCGAAGCAGCCAGGGAACGGTAAGTGAGCCGCCTCCGATTGCCACAAGCGCCGAAAGCCCGCCAATGCCCAGGCCAACGCTGGCCTGCCCCAGCGCTTCAGGTAGTTTACGTCCAGGCTTTGGCTGGAACTTCAATAGCATTTGGAGTGCAATGAAAAGCACGAAGCAGCCAAAGAAAATGACTAATTCACGAGTAGGAATCAGGGTGGCTACGCGTGTGCCAAGCATGGCACCAAGGAAAATTCCGGGGGTGATATTCCGCACGACAATCCATCGAACAGCACCGTGAGCATGATGTGTTCTGGCGCTGGCTAGCGAACTGAAAATGATTCCTGCCATTGAGGTTCCGAGCGCCAGATGCATCACATGTTCAGGTGAGAAGCTCTGCGTAGCGAATATCATCATCAGCACGGGAACCATCACAATCCCGCCTCCGATACCCAGCAAACCACCTAAAAAACCAGCTATCAGACCAAGCACGACATAGCTGGCGTACCAGAAATCGATCATCTTAATTTCCTATGTAAAAACTATTTAGGCATTTAGCGTGAGTGTTTACATACCAGAGATGGGCTTCAGTTATGAAACGAAGACCGCCGGCAGTGATGCGGATTTTCGTGGGCGGATATTCCAAATTTTGAGGGATCGTGAACAGCTTCTTACAAGCTGAAGATGACGCTGGCGCTGCCGAGCACATGTCCGTTGGCGTCGGTGAAGCGTGCGTCGAAACTGCGTGGAGCGGCCGCAAAATGCATGCCGTTCCAGGTGCCGGTGGTCACGATGTCGCCAGCCTGTACGCCGCCCCAATCCAGCGCACCGGAGCTGGCCCACCAGGGCAGCAGGGTGAAAGGGTCGATATGCGGATGGCCACCCGTGCGCTCGGCGACAAGCTGCTCATCAATGAAGCTGTGCGCGCTCAGCGTGCGCCAGTCGAGCGTGCGCCAGTCGGTGAAGACATCGCCCAGCACGAAACTGCCGTGCAGCATGCTGTCACCAAGGCAGGCAATCGGGCCGGCTGTGGCATGGTCAGCCAGAGCGGTGTCCACGATCTCGATGGCGACATGTGCCGTATCGATGGCGGCCAGCACCTCGTCATAAGCATAGGGTGTGGCGCGGGGTGACAGCGCTTTTCCAAAGCGCACGGCAATCTCGGTCTCGATGCCGAAGCAGCGAAAGCGCGTTTGCGGTGTGCTGGCGCCGGTGCGGATAATTTCCGGCATGGCGGCGCGCACTGGCGAGGGTTGATCTGAACTGCCGCCGATCTTCCAGGCCTGCGGCCTGACGCTACCCTTCTGCGCCTGCCAGACAGCCGCTTGCACGGCATAGGCTTCGCTGCGGGTGAGTGCTTGCAGCGCCGCAAAGTCGTCCGCAGCAAGGGGCTGTTTGCGTTGGCGTGCGGCGATCAGGCGTTCGGCAAGGGTCTGGATTTGAGTCATGTTTTCAGGCGCTGCTGCGTACTCTGGGCTTGGCTGGCGCAGGCAGATCACAGGGCAGGAACTGACCGTGCCCCTGTGTCCCGAGAAAACTGCCGGCATCAGCGACCACTTTACCGCGCGACAGCGTGGTGCGCGGCCAGGCCTGCACGCGCTGGCCCTCGTAGGGCGTGTAGTCGACGGCGTGGTGCAGGTCGGCATTGCGGATGATTCGCTCCAGCCCGGTATCCCAGATCACGAGGTCGGCGTCGGCGCCAATGGCAATCGAGCCTTTGCGCGGATAGAGGCCGTACATCTTGGCGACATTGGTGGAGGTGAGCGCGACGAACTCGCAGATATCCAGACGCCCGCTCAGCACGCCGGCCGAGAACAGGAGCGCCAGCCGTGTCTCCAGACCCGGTATGCCATTCGGGATCTGATTGAAGGCGGCATCCTGACCGGTAATGAACTTGCCATGCTGATCATCGAAGCGGAAGGGCGCGTGGTCAGACGAAAACACGGCGAACACGCCCGATTGCAGGCCGTCCCAGATCACTTGCTGGTTGGCCGCGTCGCGTGGTGGCGGGCTGCAGATGCACTTGGCGCCCTGATGCGCGCCGTGCTGTGCGTGCTCGTCGATGCCCAGATCCGCAGCTGTGAGAAAAAGGTATTGCGGACAGGTTTCGGCATACACCTTGAGGCCTTGTGCCTGTGCCCACTGGATCTGCTCGACCGCTTCGCGACCCGAGACGTGCACGATCAGGATGGGCACGTCGACCAGCTCGGCCAAGGCTATTGCGCGGTGTGTGGCTTCACGTTCCACCAGCATGGGGCGCGAGGCTGCATGGTACTTCGGTGCGCGCTTGCCAGCGGCCAGCAGGCGCTGGGTGAGCCAGGCGATGCAGTCGCTGTTTTCGGCGTGCAGCATGACCATGGCGCCCTCATCTCGGGCGACCGAGAGTACATCGAGGATCTGGCGGTCATTCAACTTGAGATCGTCATAAGTCATGTAGATCTTGAACGAGGTATAGCCCTCGCGTATTAGTGCGGGCAGCTCTTCGGTCAGTACATGCGGCGTGGGGTCGGAGACGATCAGATGGAAGGCGTAGTCGATGCAGGCCTTGTCGCCGGCGCGCAGGTGATAGTCCTCCACCGCGGCGCGCAGGCTCTGGCCCTTCATCTGACAGGCGAAGGGGATCACCGTGGTGGTGCCGCCGCAGGCAGCCGAGCGCGTACCTGAGAGAAAGTCATCGGCTATCTTCGAGCCGTCGCTCATCGGCTGATCGAGGTGGCAGTGGCCGTCTACACCGCCGGGCAGCACGTAGCGGCCGGCCGCGTCGATCTCCTCCTTGCCGGCGGCAAGTTGCTGGCCCAGTGAGGCGATGCGGCCGTCCTTGATGCCGATGTCTGCATCGAAGATATCGGCGGCCGTAACGCAGCGCGCGTTGCGGATCACCAAATCGAAATCAGCCATTACTGAACCTCAGTGAACAGGCTGCCCCAGCCCTTGATCTGCGTGGTGTCATAGCCTTGCATGCGCAGCATTTTCCAGACCACGGTGCTGACTGTGTCGTAGATGGCAATGCCGTATGCAGCCTCCCAGGCTTCAGCCAGATGCGCGGCCTTGAGATTGGTGCAGAAGGTGGTAATGGCATCCGGTTTGGCTGCCGCCACTGTGGCCACCATCTCGCTCAGCTGGGCTTCGCTGACCTCTGAGAAATCGAAGTTCACGCAGATACCCAGGTGGCGTTCGGCAATGCACTGCATGCGTTCGCTGGCGAAGTTGCTGAGGATCTTGGCCTGCACATCATCGAGGTAGGGTGTGACCAGACCCAAAGTCGTGCGGGCGGTCTTCTCCATGATTTCCTTGAGCGCCAGGGTTGAGGTGGTGGCGGGAATGCCTGTGGCATCTTCGATGCGGCGGCACAGGATGCGATCTGCTTCGAGCCCCAGCCAGCCCGATGATGTGCCGCTCCAGCCGATGCACTGCACCTTGGCATCAGCCAGCAGGCGTGCGGCGGCGAGGATTTTTTCGTCGTCGAACTGGCCCAGTGCCAGCGGCTTGAGTGAGATCTCGGTCACCGGAAAACGTGCGAAGTGCGCGGATACTCCGGGCGCAGTTGCGCACAACGCGCTGGTCAGCGGCTCCAGCGAGGTGTTGGAAGAAGGTGTCAGAATGCCCAGCAGGGTGCGCGGCGTGCTCATGGACGGGTCTCTTTCCGAGCCACATATGCGGGCTCATGAATGTTCAATAAATTGTGAACAATTCTAGCAAGAGACGGGCCAGGAAAAGTGTGTGATTAGCTTTATTCCTGCCTTGGCAGCGCAGGCTGGGCGAAACGGCTCAGGCGAACATCTTTTCCCAGTCGATATCGACTTTCTCGTCGACCGAGAGTTTGAGTTCGTTTTCCACATGTTGCAGGTGGTGCAGCATGAGGGAGACGGCGGTGGCTTCGTCCTTGAGTTCGATGGCCTCGACGATGCGGATATGCTCATCCTCGGGACAGGCCGGGGTTTGCGGCGAGTCGTAGAGCGCAATGATGAGGCAGGTCAGCGGGCATAACTCGTCCATCAATTTGCTGATGTAAGGGTTGCCGCTGAGCTTGGCGAGCAGCATGTGAAATTCGCCGGAGAGCTTGATGACCGCGCGCCGGTCGTTGGCGAGACGGGCTTCTGCTTCCTTGGCGATATGGGCGCGCAGGCGGCGTAGTTCGGCTTTGCCGGCGCGGTCGATGACCTTGCGTACCACTTCCGGTTCGAGCAGGCGGCGGGTGGCGAAAAGCTCCCGCGCATCTTGTACCGAGGGGCTGGCGACGAAGGCTCCGCGATTGGGGTAAAGCGTGACCAAGCCTTCCTTGGCGAGCACGGTGAGGGCGTGGCGAACCTTGGTGCGGCTGACCTTGAAGGCTTCAGCCAGACGCTCTTCGGCAAGCTTCACGCCGGGGGGCAGGCGATGCTCCATCACGGCGTTGGTGATGCGCTCGGCGATCAGGGCGATGTCCGATTTTTCAGACTTGGCGATGGTGTTCATGGGCAGGCGGGCGCTGGCTTGAGATTGAAGATTTGCGCGGATTGTACGCGTCGCATACGTGGGGCGCATTAAGTTAAGGAATGATTGTTCACAATCATGCGCCGCGCTGGTGCGTTTACTGTGTTTTTGCACCACTCTGTGCCGGCCTGCTCAGTAGCACGGCGATGCCACTCAGGCCGCAGGCAGCCGCCAGTACAAGATAGGTGCTGCGCATGCCGACGCTGCTCAGGGTGAAAAGCAGCGGAGCCGTCACCAGACCGGCATAGCTGACGGTCATCGTGGCGCCTGTCCACGCAGCGGTGCGGCTGGGGCCAGCCCGGCGCGACAGTTCGGCCAGCAGCAAGCCATTCCAGCCCGAGGCGAGAAAACCGACGGCGAACATCAGCAGATACAAGAGCGCGCTGGCCTGCCCCGCCGGCATCAGCGCAAGGGTGGTGACGCTGAGCGCGATGCCGGGGCCAATCCAGCCCAAGGCAAGCGCTGTGCTGGTGGCGTGACGTGCCCAGGTGCCGAGCAGGATACGCGCGACTAGTCCGGCGCCTTGGGCGGTGGCAAGCAGGATTCCGGCGATGGCGGGTGCAAGCTCCAGAACGCGTACCAGATAAGAGAAGGCAAAACCATTGATGGCGATCTGAATGGCCGCATAACTGGCCGAGAGGGCAAGCAAGGCGGGCATGCCGGGGCTGCGGCATTGTGCGGCCAGAGTTGGCAGCAAGGCATGGCTGAAACTGCCTGCGCTGCCGGCGTCGGATAGGGGGATCTGATCAATCCTGAGTAGTGACATCAGGGCGGCGATGAGCAATAGGCAGAGAAGCGCCAGCAGTCCGAAAGCTGCTGTCCGGTTGTATCCCATAAGCATTGGCAGGCACAGCGAGGCGGCGATGGCGCCCCATTGATTGCCGGTCTGGCGCAGGGCAATCACTCCGTTGCGCTGCGCGGGCGTGGTGACGCGCACCAGGCTGGCTGAGCTGGCCGGGGTTTCAGGGCCGAAGGCCAGACCCAGCAGGATCGCGGCAGGCCATACCGTGATGCTCAGGGGCAAACTCAGCAGCAGGCTGGCCAGCAGAACGCAGCTCACACAGGCAATGGTTACGCGTACCCCACCCCAGCGCTGGCACAACCCGCCAGCTTGCGAGGCACCACAGGCACCGAGGCCAAAGATGAGTGCGTTGAGCCAGCCGAGTTGCGCTACCGGGAGACCGATCAAAGGGGCTGCAATGCCCAGACCGAAAATGCCGGCCGCTATCACGGCTTGTACTGCCGTCATGCTGGCGAGGGCAGGCCACAGCAGGGCACGCTCCTTGCGAGTGGAGTTTTCGGGACGAGCCTCAGGCATGCGACTGCACTCGACAATAGCTCTGATGAGGGGAATGGATATGGCTGGTGGAATATCGATGCACGGGGTGGATGTGGCGCGAGGCGTTCCGGCGCGTGGCATGCAGGTGGAATTGTGGATGCTGGCGCCGGAGAGTCGCTTGCTGGGGAGAGGTACCCTGAGTGAGATCGGCGTGTGGGAAGACCCTGTAACGCGCACCGAGGTCATCGTGGTGGGCACCTACGAGGCGCGCTTCTACGCAGGCGCCTACTTTGAGGCCAGCGGCAGCGCGCCGGGCATTCTCGACGTGCTGCCCTTCCGCTTTGTGATTCGTGATCCGTCGCAGCACTATCATCTGCCTTTGAAAATGACGCCCTGGGGCTACTCTTTGTTTCGCGGGGCCTGAACGTCGTTGCCACTCCCCTCTCCCGCGTGCGGGAGAGGGGTTGGGGGAGAGGGGTGCTGGGATGTCAGCGCATGCGCTTCGTAATCCCCGTGAGCTTCTCCATCACGATCATCAGGATCAGGGTGGCGAAGATCATCACGCCTGAAAGTGCGGCGATGGTGACGTCAAGCTTGCCTTCCAGGTCTTGCCACATGCGAATTGGCAGCATGTCGGTGCGGGCGTCGCGCAGGAAGAGCGAGACGGGCACGTTGTCGAAGCTGGACATGAAGGCGATGAAGGCGCCAGCGGCGATGCCCGGCGCAATCAGCGGTAGGGTAACGCGGCGGAACGAGTACCAGCGGTCGGCACCCAGACTGGCCGAGCTTTCGAGCAGGGTAGCCGGGAGCTGGGCCAGCGCCGCGACGGTGGTGCGCATCACATAGGGAATGCACACGACGGTGTGGCCGATCACCAGCGTGGTGACCGAGGCGCTCATGCCGAGCTGACTGAAGAAGATCAACGCTGCCAGCCCGAAGGCCAGCGCCGGCAGGATCAGGGGGGACATGAAAAATGAATCTAGCACGCGGGCCATCATCTTTTCTGAACGCGCGATGCCCAGTGAGGCAGAAACCCCCAGCACGACCGATAGCAGGGTCGTGAGGCCGGCAATCTTGATGCTGTTCCATGCGGCGAAGTGCAGTTGCCAGGCTTCGAACAGCGCCTCGTACCAGCGCAGCGAATAGCCCGGCGGCGGGAATTTCAGCGAGAAGCCGCTGGTGAAAGAGACGATCAGCACGACCAGCGTCGGCGCCATCAGCAGGATGATGGAAAGCGCAGCGAGACCCCACAGGGTGACCCGCAGGCTGAGGTCGGAGAGGCTGTTGCGATGTCCGAGAGTCATGTTGTCGCGTAGCCTTTCGAGAGTCGGCCGAGGTAATTGAAGAGGGTCACGCAGCCCATCACGGCAACCAGGAAGATCAGCGAAATGGTGGCGGCGTAGGGCCAGTTCTGCAGCGTGGAGGCTTGTTGGTAGATGTACATCGGCATGAACAGCATCTGCCCGCCGCCGATCAGCGATTGCGAGATGAAGGCCGTAATCGACGCCGCGAAGGTCAGCAGGCAGCCGGCGATGATGCCGGGCAGAGTCAGCGGCAGCGTGACCTTGATGAAGGTGCGCCAAGCGCTGGCGCCGAGGATGGATGAGGCGTCTTCGAGGTTGGGCTCAAGGCGCTGCAGGGTGGTGATCAGCGGCAGCACCATCAGTGGCAGCTGCACATTGGCCAGCGCAACGACGAGGCCGGGGCGGGTGTAGATGAGCTTGAGGGGCGTCTCGATCCATTCCCACTGCAGCAGCACCGAGTTGATGATGCCCTGGCGGCCGAGGATGACGATCCAGGCGAAAGTTCGCACCACCACGCTAGTGAGCAGCGGCAGTACGATGATCATCATCAGCACGGATTGCATGGTGGAGTTGCTGCGCACGAAGGCCCAGGCTAGCGCATAGCCCAGCACCAGGCACAGCAGGGTGACCTGCACGCCCAGCCACAGCGTGTCGGCAAGGATCGGCAGGGCGAAGCCTTCGGTAAAGAATTTGGTGTATTGAGTGATGCCGAATTCGGTGAGCGAGGTGTCGTTGTGCAGGCTGATGAACAGCAGCAGCAACAGCGGCGTGAGGAAGAAAGCGACGAAGAACGCCGCCAGTGGCATGGCGAAGCGCAGGCCGTAAACGGTGACCGGATTGAAGGTGCGCACGGGCGATGTCCTGAAAAGTGGTGTTGTAACGGCATGGGGGCCGTCATCCCGGCTTTTGCCAGGATGACGGTGACTTTCGGTTGTGCCTTACAGCTTGATTTCCTTGTTGAAGCGTTCGATCCAGGCCGAGCGTTGCTCGTTGATCTTCTTCCAGTCCTGGAACAGAAACTTCTTCTTCATTTCGGCGTGGTCCTTGGCCAGGACCTTGGCGATCTCGCCTTCCATCTTGACCTTGGTGTTCGTCGGCACGACGAGGTAGGGCGCCTGCATCAGCTTGCTTTGCACTTCGGGCGACATGGCCGCTTCGATCAGAGCGACAGCCAGCTCGCGGTTGGGCGAGTTCTTGACGATGTGGATGGTGGTCTTGAAGGCAATTGCGCCTTCCTTCGGTGCGACCCATTCCACTGGCACGCCTTGCGCCTTGAGAATCTGGATTGCATTAAAATTGCCCGGGCTGATATCGATCTGCCCTTGCTGAAACAGTGAGGCTAGCTGGCCGGGGTTGGCAGCAACCGCAGCAAGGTTGGGCTTGAGTTCTTGGATGGCCTTGAAGGCGGGCTCGATATTCGATTCCGAGCCGCCGAGCATTTTCGCCAGCTCAACCATGAAGCCGGTGCCCAGCGTGGAGTTCATGTTGGTGATGCCTACGCGGCCTTTGAATTCAGGCTTCCACAGGTCATGCCACGAGGTCGGCGCCTTTTTGACGGTTTCGGGGTTATAGGTGAGGCCGACAACCTGGAAGAAAATCGCCGGGCCATTCACTTCCTGTGCTTCGGGGATGAGGTCCTTGAAATACTTGCTCTTGGCGACCGGGTAGGGCTCGACCAAATCTTGCGCCACGGCGGTGAGCGCAGGGCCCGGATCGTGCAGCATGACGTCGATGGGCGGGTTGTTGCGGACGGCTGTGACCTTGGCGATCTGGTCGACCGACAACATTGGGTCGAGCGAGATGTCGGCGTTGTTGTTGGCCTTGCGGAAGGCGGGTACGAGCACCGCCTTGTGCGCTTCTTCCCAGCTGCCGGTGAAGGTGGCGAAGACGAGACGGCGTGCCTGAGCATGAGAGATGCCTGGGAACATCTGCACGGCGGCGAGGGTGAGCGCCGATTGCAGGACGCGGCGACGGTTGAGGTTCATGTAAAGCTCCTTTCGGGTCAGGCTGAGGCTGAGAAAACCTGGATGGATGTGGCGGCGAGCGGACTCACGCTGATGCGTGTGCCGGGGGCGCGGGGTTCGAGGCCGGGCAGGCGCGGCTCCGAGGTCTTGATGCGCAGGCCGTCGTCGGTGACGACCTCGTGCACGATGGTGGGGCCGAGCGGCATGCCCAGTTCGACCGTGGCAGCAATACCAATATCAATATCATCGATGCCTAAGCGCAGGCTTTCCGGGCGGACGCAGGCAATCACCGCGCTGCCTTCACTCAAGGCTTCGCGTGGCGCAGCACAGCGCAGGCGCTGGCCGTTGGCGAGCAGCACTTCGCATTCGGTCGCTGACAAGGGGGTCAGCGTGCCGTGCAGCTGGTTGGCACTGCCAACGAATTGATTGACGAAGAGACTCTGCGGGCGGTCGTAGATTTCAGAAGGCGTGCTGAACTGTTCCAGCTTGCCGCGATTGAGGACTGCCACGCGGTCGGACATCGACAGGGCTTCTTCCTGATCGTGGGTGACCATGATGCAGGTGGTGCCGGACTGGCGCTGGATGCGCTTGATCTCGATCTGCATATCGAGACGCAGGCTCTTGTCGAGCGCGGCAAAGGGTTCGTCCAGCAGCAGGATGCGCGGCTCAACCGCCAGCGCACGTGCCAGCGCCACGCGTTGTTGCTGGCCGCCGGAGAGTGCGCGCGGCAGGCGGTCGGCAAGATGAGCCATCTGCACCAGCTCCAGCATTTCACCGCAGCGCTTTTTCTGGGAGGCACGGTCTTCACCGCGCGCAGCCAGACCGTAGGCGATGTTGTCGGCTACGTTCATGTGCGGGAACAGCGCGTAGTTCTGGAACACGATTCCGACGGCGCGCTTGTTCGGTGGTAAATCATCAATCGGCCGGCCGCCCACAATGACGCGGCCCGAGGTTTGCTGGATGAAGCCCCCGATGATGCGTAGCAGGGTGGTCTTGCCGCAGCCTGATGGGCCGAGCAGGGAGACTAGCTCGCCGGCGGCAATTTCCAGCGTGACATGATCAACGGCGATCGAGCTGCCGTATTGGTGAAGGATGTCGTCCAGCGTGATGCTGAAGCCGTGGCCAGGAGTGCTCATGCTCAGGTACGAAAAATGACTGATATCAGCCTGTTAGCAAGTGTAGTGCCAGCTTCTTCAATTGACTTGATGAACAATTTTTGTTTGATTTTTGTTTATTTAAAACATTGGCTTATGTCTTATGTGTTGTTTGTGTAGAATCTGTTTTTGGCAATGTTGTACACAATTTATTCAACTAAACATTGCACTAAATTTGGGCTTCAATGCGGTTTTCTGGACGTCTTTGGTGCTTGCTTGTATGAGATCGGGAGTGAACAGATGCAGATCGAATGGATGAAGGCGCGCGATATTGCAGGCCTAGTTCGGGGTGGCGAAATGAGCGCGCAAGCGATCGCTGCAGCGGTGTGTGATCAGGTCGAGCGCGAGAATCCTGCGCTCAATGCGCTGATCTACTTTGACCGCGAGGCCGTTCTGGCCGAAGCGGCGGCGGTGGACGCACGTCTGGCGGCGGGCGAAGACCTGCCGCTGGCGGGCGTGCCCTTCACGACGAAGGACAACCTGTGGGTGGGCGACCTGCCAGCCACGTTTGGCTCACGCTTGTTCAAGGATTTCGTGGCGCCGCGTGACTCCTGGTGCGTGTCGCGCCTGCGTGCACTGGGCGGCGTGATGTTGGGCATCACCAACTGTGCCGAGTTCGCCTGCATGGGCATCACCAATAATTTACTACATGGCGTGACGCGCAATCCGCTGGATCTGAGCCGCACGCCCGGCGGCTCATCAGGCGGTGCAGTCGCGGCGGTGGCGGCCGGCATGGGGCCGCTGGCACTGGCGACCGACGCGGGCGGCTCGACTCGGCGCCCTGCGGCCCACACCGGACTGGTCGGTTTCAAACCCACCCTCGGCGCCGTGCCCAACCCCTGGGGTTTTGATGACCCCAGTCACATGCTGTCGGTGATCGGTCAGGTCGGGCGCGATGTGGAAGACGTGGCACTGATGTTCGACGCGCTTGCGGATTACGATGCCCGTGATCCGCTCTCGCAGCCGGACTTCGCGCAACTGCGCGCAATGCCCACGCTGAAGGCACCGCTGCCACCCCTGCGCATCGCTTCCTCGCTGGACTTGGGCTGTGATTTCGCGATTGATGACGATGTTGCGGCAGCCATGCTTGCGGCGGTCGAGCGCTTGCGTGCAGCCGGCTGGCAGATCGACGAGGCGAGCCCGAACTGGCCGGCTTCGGCGCGCGAGTACCCGCTGCTGGTCTTGCAGCAGGCGGAGCTGGCAGCAATGTTTAGCGAGGCGCTGGCAAGTGCGCCGAACGATATTTATCCCAACATTGCCGACCAGATCCGCCTCGGCCAGCAGGTCACCGGCTCGCAGCTGGCCGCTGTGCTGATGTTGCGCGACAAGTTGGCTCAGGCGCTGGCCGCATTTTTCGGAGATTACGATCTCTTGCTCTGCCCCGCCTCGCCGGTTGAGGCCTGGCCAATAGATCAGTTTGGCCCGCCTGTCATTGGTGGCAGACCCGCCGGGCCGCGAGGACATGCGGCGTATACCCCGCTGTTCAATTATTGCAATGTGCCCGCGGTGTCGATCCCGTGTGGTAAAGGTCGGCAGGGCTTGCCAGTTGGCCTGCAAATAGTAGGGCCACGGTATGCCGATGCGCTCGTTTTGGCCGCTGCTTGGCAAATAGAAAGTGCCTGGCAGTTGGATTGATACTGGTGTGTGAAAGCAAATGAGGATTTAACGCTAGAGCTTGGGTGCCAAGTGAGTGCCTCTCGGCGGTAGATGTTTTTTCAACGGGCGTGCAGCCACTACAGCGGATCAAGGTGATGGCGGCTTCACGTTTGTTACAAAGCCAGTCAGGTTTCAAAGCAAAGCGGCCGCTAAGCGCCACATTGCCGACCGACTAGGACCGTAAAGCGAATGGCCGGAATGGCCGACGATGAGTCGGCGAAAGCAGTGAGGCCTGTAGTCGCCTCTGCCGGTTCGAATCTCAGCGCCCGGAGCTCGGCCTGAGCGGACCTTGGGCCGGATTCGAGCGGCAATGCGCCGGTTACCTGCTGGTGGCGATCAATGGCCGCTTGTCGCGCTTCGGGCGATAGCCGGACCCGACCCACTCCGGACTCCGCCACTCCCGAAAGTTGCCGTAGGGTAACGTACAGCATTTGCGTGTTTCGCTTCCTGGATGCGGCCGTTCGCAGACTCAGGGTAATATCTATACTGCAAGCGGCAACTGCAGCCGATAAATGGCCTAGAACCAAAACACCATGAAAACATCTCCGTTTCTGCATGCAAAGCAATCGAATCGCGATTTCTTCATCACCACAATGCCCGCCCATTGGGTTGTTGCACTGTCATACGCGTCGGTGCGCGGTCAAGATACCGAAGAGGGTTCGATTCAGCGTGTTCTCAATACAAGCCGAATTGCAAGTATCAAGGATTTCACGCTGCGCGGGGGGGACTACCCCAACGCCATCGTCTTGAATTGGGTCAGCAAAGACAACCCTCTTTCCATTGTTGGTGGAAACCTTCAGTTTGAAGACGCTCCGCGATCCGCGCAGATCATCGACGGACAACATCGCATCGCGGGAATACGCGCGGCAATTGTCGAAAATGAAAACATTGGTTCGATGGACCTGCCGGTGGTGATCTATCAGAACCTGACGTCCAGAGAGTGCGCGGATATCTTTCTCTCAATTAACGAAGAGCAAAAGCCGGTACCGCGTAGCTTGGTGTTTGACCTTTTCGGAATCGCTAGTGAAGGCAGCGTTGATCCCGCAGCGCTTCGTGCGCGGGACATTGCCATGAATCTGCATACGTTCGAGAGTTCTCCATATTTTGGGTTATTGAAACTGCCGGGTACACCAATCCGCAAAGGGGGTATCGCGTTTTCAACGGCGGTTACTGCGATCAAGCCCATCGTGGAAGCGAAAGGCGCACTAGAACAGATTGGAATTGAAGAACTTGAAGTCGAGCGACAAATCATCCTGAATCTATTTTTGGCCATCGCATCGAAATACAAGGATCAATGGGGAAGCAAGGAAAACGTATTTCTGTACGCCGCCGGATTCATGGCCGCCGCACAGTTTTTTCAACAGAAACTTGTTTCTTATTGCAGCACGAAGCAGTCGTTCAAGGCTGACACAATTCGGGATGCACTGAACCTTGAAGGCGACCGACTGATCTGGCAGTCTGAGATTAAGGGACTCGGCGGTAGCGCTGCAGTTTCGAAAGTTTACGACCGGCTCGTCGAAGCGTTTGAGCCAGATGCAGGTAAGCAGAAGACCTTCGAAATCTAAGGCCCGCGATGCATAGGGCTCAGCAGTACTTTGACACTTTCATCAATCCTGCTGGAAATGCACCGACGGGCATAGCGCTTAATCCAACGACAGCCAGCAGGCTGGAACTTGAACTGGCTGAGGATGCCAAGAGTTACTTGTATTCGGCAGTTGTTTCGGTTGGCGATGCCATACAGGGAATCCAGCGTGAGATGTTTTCGTGGTCCACGGTGAAGCTCTATTACGCCGTTTTTTACGCACTCCGTGCCGTTCTCGCCGCGCATAAGTATGCAATCATTTACCATGTGGTCGGCCAGAAGGGTACGCCCTACCGGCTGCTAGCAGCCTCCGGACAGGCCCCTACAAAACTGAGCGGAAATACGCACAAGGTCATATTGCAGCAATACACCGTACACTTTCCCGGCGCGCCTATGGTCACACAGTTAATAGGTATCCAAAAGCCGTTTGACTGGATGATGGATCGAAGGGAAGAAATAAATTACAAGAACGCAAAATTCCATGAGCCAGCTGCACCTCTGTTCTTCAAAAAAATTGCGTCAGAGAACATAAGACGCCTACTGCTTGCTTATATAAATGACAATGGCACAACCTTTGCCTTCGATCCCGATCACGCAATAATCGCGCTTCCAATTGCAGCGATACAGGCAGCAAAGACTGCGTTTGCGGCAATGGTTCCGCCCGCCGTACTTTTAGAGGATGACGCGAAGTTTCTGGCAGGCTTGTTTCGAGACCGGCACGGCGAGATGCCAGGGGCTCGCATGTTGTTGCCCTAACTCTTAGCGATACATTCCCGTCTGATATTGGCCAACGGTCCAAAGTCGGCTTTGGCCGATGACTTGTCGGTGAGCAGTTGCTCGGAATGACCGCTCCGTTCCGCTCAGAAACCTGCCGCAGAGCCGTCGGATGTCGAATGTCTCTTGTGGGTCGATATCGACTGCTCGGCATCTGCGCACCACGCTGGGTGCCGAGCAGGGATCAGGTCGGTCAGCCAGGTTTTTTCGTATCAAAAGATCTTGCACGAGGCACCTGGCTAGTGCCGAATGCCTTGGTACGCTGGCCTTCTCTACTCGATACCGCCTGATCTGTTTTACATAGGTACTGCAGGTTTTTCCGTAGAGACTCCCGCTTCTCTGTGTCGTGGCGATTAATTTGCCCCGTGCCTATTCCATGCCCGTATTCCTCATGGATTTCCTTCTGGGCATTACTGTTCCAGTATCTGCCAATACCTTGCGTTATCACGTTCACCCAGTATTCGCCGATTTTTCGGGTGAGGTACACGTCAGCTCGACTTTCCCCGGTGTAGAAAATGCAAATGTGGAGATGGAGCCCCGCCGAACCTCCACCTTCTTCTATTGTCCAGACGTAGCCGTTGATACCTCGAAGCAGATTGTTGCAGCGCCTGTTGGCAAAGAGTTGGTTGCGATGCTTGCTCAGGTGATGCCGTACCCGGCAAGGTGCTCATTGACCAAAATGCCCCAGTCGCTCGTGATGTTGTCGGCTTCGTACTTCGGATGCATGGTGCGCTCCTTCAGTTAAAAGCTGGACGCTACCACAGGGGAATATCTTTTTAAGTAATTGTTTTATAAAGAAAATGGCGTTGTCGCTCTTTGTTCTTAGTTGTACATGCCCTTGTTGCGAGCAAGCAACAATCTCTTCATGGCCAGAGAGGGAAAGGCTTGGTTCTAGGGAGACGCTCTGAAATGCGGTCGCAATGACACCCAGCACAAACGTCAATGCTTAGCAGAATGCTGTAGGGGGGTGGCGCGGGGGGTAGTTAGAAACGAAAAACCCGCAAAGCCATTGGCTGTGCGGGTCTTCGATGAATTGCTGGCGGAGAGGGTGGGATTCGAACCCACGGTAGGCTTACACCTACGCCTGATTTCGAGTCAGGTACATTCGACCACTCTGCCACCTCTCCGCGAGCGGCGCATTATATAGAGCCAATCGCGTTCGCGCCAGCGTTTCAGCGCAGCTTCAGCTTTGCTTGAGATGGGCTTTGCCGTCTTCAAGTTTTTCGACTTGCGCCAAGGTGATGAGCGGGACGCCAGCTTCTTCTACCAGTTCATGGCCACGCTTGAAGCACTTTTCGACCAGAAAAGCCGCGGCAACCAATTCACAGCCTGCTTCGCGGGCAATTTCGATCAGCGCCAGTGCGGTACGCCCGTTGGACAGGAAGTCGTCGACGATGGCGATGCGCTGACCTGTCTGGATATAACGCTGACTGACGACCATGCGCACTTCGCCGCCTTTTGTGGGAGAAGGGATCAGACGCGAGAGCATGGGTGTTTCGACTTCTGGATGATATTTCTTGGCATAGACCATGGGTATATCAAGTTCGAGCGCGACCATCAGCCCCGGGGCGATGCCGCTGGCTTCGGCAGTGAGGATCAGTTCAGGCTTGAACGGACGCAGGCGCGTCGCGATCTCACGGGCCATGCGTTGCATGAACGAGGGTTCAATGCGGTGGTTCAGAAAGTGATCAATCTTGAGGATTTCGTTGCCTTGCACGATGCCTTCTCGCTCTACGCGCTGAACGAGTTCGGGGAAAGGACGAGTGAGAATGTCGGTCATGATGGCAATGCGCAAGGTGTTTTGATTGAAGGTTCGGGACGCTGAATGTGCAAACCGGGCGCGTGGTGAGTGCGCCCGGTTTGTGGCTTGGTCTACTGAGACGCTGCCTTATTCCGGACGCATCTGCGGGAAGAGGATCACATCGCGGATTGCCGGGCTGTCGGTCAGCAGCATGATCAGGCGGTCGATGCCGATGCCGCAGCCGCCGGTGGGGGGCAGGCCGGATTCGAGGGTGCGGATGTAGTCGGCGTCGTAATACATGGCTTCATCATCGCCGGCATCCTTGGCCTTGGACTGGGCCTGGAAGCGTTCAGCCTGATCTTCCGGATCGTTCAGCTCGGAGAAGGCGTTGGCGATTTCGCGGCCGACGATGAAGAGTTCGAAGCGCTCGGTGATGCCGGGGTTGGCATCCGACGCACGGGCCAGCGGGCTGACTTCGACCGGGTAGTCGATGATGAAGGTCGGGTTCCACAGCAGGCTTTCGGCGGTTTCCTCGAAGAAGGCCAGTTGCAACGAACCCAGACCGACCGTGCCCTTCGGCATCGCTTTGCGGGCGGTGAGCTGCTCGCGCAGCCAGGCGGCATCACCGAGTTGGGCTTCGGTGAATTCCGGGCAGTACTTCATCACGGCCTGAACGACGGTGAGACGGTCGAAGGGCTTGGACAGGTCGAGGTCGCGGCCCTGGTACTGGAACTGCTCGGTGCCTAGCGCCTCGCGGGCACTGTGGCGCAGCAGACCTTCGACGAAGTCCATCAGCGTGCGGTAGTCGGCATACGCTTCGTAGAATTCGATCATCGTGAATTCGGGGTTGTGGCGCGGGCTGAGACCTTCGTTGCGGAAGTTGCGGTTGATCTCGTAGACCTTTTCCATGCCGCCGACCACGAGGCGCTTGAGGTACAACTCCGGCGCGATGCGCAGGAACATCTGCTGATCCAGCGCGTTGTGATGGGTGACGAAGGGCTTGGCCGAGGCGCCGCCGGGGATCGGGTGCATCATCGGCGTCTCGACTTCGAGGAAGCCGTGGCCGTCCATGTAGCGGCGGATCGCGGAGATCAACTTGCTGCGGGCGATGAAAGTGGCGCGCGATTCATCGTTGGTGATCAGGTCTAGGTGACGCTGGCGATAGCGCATTTCCAGATTCGACATGCCATGGAACTTGTCCGGCAGTGGACGCAGGCACTTGGAGAGCAGGCGCAGCGATTCGGATTTGACCGACAGCTCGCCGGTCTTGGTCTTGACCAGAATGCCGGTGGTGCCGACGATGTCGCCGATGTCCCAGGTCTTGAAGCTGGTGTACAGATCCTCGCCGACGTTGTCGCGGGTGACGTAGAGCTGGATGCGGCCCGACATGTCCTGAATCGTCACGAAAGAGGCTTTGCCCATCACGCGCTTGAGCATGATGCGGCCGGCGACGGACACCGTCAGCGGGGTGGCTTCGAGCTCTTCCGCGCTTTTTTCGCCACAGGCAGTGTGCAGATGGCCGGCCAGATTCTCGCGGCGAAAGTCGTTCGGATAGGCTGCGCCCGTCTTGCGCCATTCGGCCAGCTTGGCACGGCGCTCGGCGATGATGTGGTTCTCGTCCTGCGCGGGTGCGTCGGCGGGGATATTGTTCTGTTCGGACATGGTCGATTCTCGCAATGAGCGTGGCACAAGCAGGGCGCTTGCGCGAAAGATCGCTATTTTGACTGATCGGAGCGCAAATCGCGAGCCGCTCTTATCGCGAGTCGCGAGTCGCGAGTCGCGAGTCGCAAGTCGCAAGTCGCGAGTCGCAAGTCGCAAGTCGCGAGTCGCAAGTCGCAAGTCGCGAGTCGCAAGTCGCAGGTCGCAAGTCGCAAGTCGTGGGCGCTGGGCGTGGGATGTTCGCCGTTTCAGTGATGGCCTGTCTGTAGAGTCGCACCCAGCCTGCCTCTTCAGGTGGTATGTCTGCACAAGCAAGACCAGCGCGGCTTTGCGGGCTGCTCGAGCGTGCGGGTGAGTTTTAGCGACTTGCGACTCGCGACTCGCGTATGTACGCGACTCGTGCGAGTAAGCGACTAATCAAACAAGGCGTCGATGTCGGCCTGCAGATCGGTACTGGTCTCTGGCGCTGCGACTGGGCCTTCAATCAAGCCTTGGGCCACCAGGTCTTCGTAGCGCTGGATCTGGTTGCGGCCGTTTTCCTTGCAGAAATACAAAGCTTCGTCGGCGCGGCCGAGGATTTCGGCGGGAGTCAGCAGCGGATTGATCTGCACATAGCCCATCGAGCAGGTGACCTGACCGACTTGCGGGAACTCATGTTCTTCAATGGCGACACGGAAGCGATCAAGCACGATGTGCGCATTTTCGGCGGTGATGAAGCGCAGCAGCACGACAAATTCTTCGCCGCCGAAGCGGAACAGCTTGTCGCTGCCCCGAAAGCTTTTCTTCATCATGTCGGCGAAACGGATCAGTACTTCGTCGCCAAACAGGTGACCAAAGTTGTCGTTGATGCGTTTGAACTTGTCGATGTCGGCCACCGCCAGCCAGCAGTGACGATCATCGACGTCTGCGTGGTTGATGCTTTCATCCCTCCGCTGGACGGCTTGCTCCACCATGCCGATGAAGCGGTCGAAATTTTCGTCGAAAGTCTTGCGGTTCTGCAGCTTGGTCAGCGTGTCCAGTTCGGCGTAGTCGAGCAGGCCGATGTGCTCGGCGTAGATGGCGAGCAGTTCGTGCACGCAATCGCGCAAGTCATCGCTGGGGGGCGCGTCGCAATGCGCTTCCACCACTGCGACCGGGGTGCCGACCGGGCCGATGGCAAAGGCCAAGGTGCAGCGCCCGCTCTCTTCCGCGATGGCGTAGCCATTTGCGGCCATCGCGCATTCTTCCAGCAACGGTTCGGCCGTCAGATGGTTTTCTTCCGCATCCAGATGATCCAGATTTGTGGTCGCCGATTCTCCGCCTTCAACGACCCAGGAGAGCGGTGCGGTCATGTAGCCGTGCGAGGTGGCGCGGAAGCCGTGGAGCAGGGCAAAGCGTGCGTCGAGGATTTCCAGCGTGGCGATCACCACGGATTCGGCGATGGCCAGCCGATCACGCGAGGCTTCCAGTGACTGGAGCTTCTTGAGCAGACGCAGCAGGGCGACTTCAGTTCGCATGGATACGGGTCCGAAAACAGCGCATTAGGGCCATCTAACGGCGTGCGCGGCGGATTCTTGACCCATTTGTGAGCGGGCAGGACGGACGGCAGGAAATGAACCTACCTGTAGAGCCGCTCTGGTCAATCCTGTGCAGGCATGATGGCTGGAAACGCTTGCTGGGTGAGGATGTGCGGGCAGGCATTTTTAAGACGCCCGTCCGACGCCGCTTTCAATCGATTTTCTGCCTCAATACCCCTATGGGCGGTCGCCATATTTCGTCGAGTTGTATTGAGCTGAGCCGCTTGGTGATTGTTGGCTGTTTATTAAACCTCGTTTGGAAAATGGCTTTCCTTCTGTCCCGGTGAGCTTGCCATGAGTCTCTCCGGCCTTGAGGGGAGTTGTTTTGCGCTTCATCGTTGTTCAACAAACAAAGGGAGCACGACATGAACTCATTAAACCGGAATGGCCGCTGTAAAGTCGTGCTGCCTCTTGCTGTGGTATGTCTCCTGGTGCTGTCTGGCTGCGGCGGCGGAGGCGGCGGCGCCAGCGAAACGGAAAGCTCTGGTGGCAGCAGTTCATCCAGCAGTTCAAGCAGTTCAAGCAGTTCGAGCAGTTCAAGTAGCTCAAGCAGTTCGAGCAGTTCGAGTAGCTCAAGCAGTTCGAGCAGTTCGAGTAGCTCAAGTAGTTCAAGCAGTTCGTCTTCGGGGGGGGCTGGGCTGGCGTGTGCGCCTGCCATCGTACCTATTCCTGGCGTGCAAACGCTCCGGGCTGCAGGTTCTGCATGCGCAGCACAGGCGCTGGGCTATGCCGAATATGTGCCGACGACTTACGCCAGCACGGCAAGCTGGCCTGTGATCATCGCGTTTCATGGCAACGGTCAGACCGGGACGGGTTCTGCTGCGGATATTGGCAAAGTGGATGACGACGGATTGGCGAGACAGATCGCGCTGTCGAAGTGGGACCCGTCCTACCGCTTCATCGTGCTGTCGCCGCAGATGAATACGCAGACGCGCACAGCGCAGGCCGTGCATGATTTCATCCAGTTTGCCAAAGCCAACTACAAGATCGATACATCGCGCATCTATCTCACGGGTTTGTCAGGCGGGGGCGGCCCCTTGTACGCATATCTGGATGCTTACGCCGGAGGCGAGGCCGCTGCGGTGATTCCGGTGGCGGCGATATACAGCTTTGCCGGCCTGCAATGTGGCTGGAAAAATATACCCGTGTGGTTCTTCCACGGAGCGCTTGATCCCACTGTGGTTCCAAACCATTCCAAGCAGGCCTTTGATGGTTTAAAAGCCTGTACGCCAGCACCCGCTGTGGCGCCGCGTTTCACCATTTATACCAACGTTGCGCACAGTTCCTGGGCGCGGACTTACGACCTCAGCGGCATGACTTCTACGCTGGAGACCATGATCGGGACGGATGTCCTCAATCCCTACGACCAAAGCATCTACGACTGGTTGTTGCAGTACCACCGCTAGGGTTTCGGAGCCTGCCTCGTAGAGCCGCTCTGGCCGTGCCTGAGCGGGCATGGTGTCTGAAGATGCTTGCTGGGTATGGCTGTGCGGGCAGGCCTTGTGAAGAGGCCCGCCCGTTGCGGTTTTCAGTCGATCTGCCGGCGCAATACCCCGATGGGCGGTGCCCAGCTGTCGGCCGGTTTCTTCTTGCGCGTGATCAGGGTGAGCTGCGCCGGCTGGAACACGTTGGCGTTGTGCGTCACCGGCGTGGTGATCAGGTATTGCGCGCGGGTAGCGCGCAGGAAGGCGCCGACGCGGTCGATGTTGGCCACGTCCAGGTGGGCAAAAGGCTCGTCGATGAAGACGAAGCCGCCGGGGCGGGCATCGTCCATCAGCAGCGCGATCAGCAAAATCAGCGACTTCATCACCTGCTGGCCACCCGAGGCTTCGCCGTCATTGAGCGTCTGTGCGCCTTTCTGGTCGAAGTCGAAAGCCACTTCGAGGCCGGCGGCGGCGAGCGTCGCGTCGTCATTCTCCAGCGTCGGCACCGGACATTCCACGCCCACGCCGGACAGATCGCCCAGCGCGCGCAGGTTCTTGCCGTACTGGCGCACGGTGGCGCGCAGACGGGCGATGTAGGCCGCGCGGGCCTCATCCACCATGCTCTTGGTGCGCTCGGAATAAGCCATGCGCTGGCCGTAATCGCCTTCGCGCTGGGTCAGCTCCATGCCGATCTTTTCCTTCACGATCAGCACGGACTCGTCCTGCGGCCAGTCACCGTCATGCAGGCGGCGTTTCAAGCGGTTGAGCTCATTGCGCGCGCCGGCCAGGCCGCCGTAGTGTTCGGCCAACTCGGCCTGCGCCTCGGCGTCCAGCCAGTGTTTGGGCATGCCTTTGCGTTTGGCGCGCAGGCGCAGCAGGCGGGCGGTTTGCTCGAGGCGTTGCGGGCGCGATTCGCCGGCCACGCGCTTGAGGACCTCGCGTGCCTGCGCCAGATCACGCGAGCGACGGTCGGCCTCGATGGCGATGCCGGCCATACGTTCCTTGCCGCGATCCACTTCGGCACGCGCGGCGGCGAGTTCGCTTTCGGCGCGCTGCAGGGCTGCCTGCAAGGCCGGCTTGTCCTGTTCGCCAGCTTCGAATTCGGCGGCGCGGGCCAGCAGCAATTCGGCCGCCTGCATGCCTAGCAGTTTCTCGCGCGCGGTTTTCATCGCGGCTTCGTGTTCGTCCTGCTTCTTGCGCGCCCAGGCCAGTTGTTTATCGAGCTCGGCGATCTCCTGCTGCAAGCCTTCCAGACGCGCATTGCGCGCCAGTTCACCGAACCAGAAATCGTGCGGTACGCCCAGATGGCGCGCCCCACGGCGTTCGCGGTGATAGCCCTCGCGGGTGATCCAGTCCTGATCGCGCGGCAGTTTGCCGGCAGCCTGGGCATTGTCGACGCGGCGAATGCGGTTGAGCAGCTCGGCCAGCCATTTCGGCGGCTCGCCGGCAAAATTCACGACTTCCAGCAGGCTGCCGGGCAGCACCTCGGGGCAGGGCGCACGATCCGCGACGATGAAGTGGCGGAAGCGCTCGCGCTCGCCCAGCGCCCAGGCGGTGTGCCGGTCGCCATCATTTTCCAGCAGGATCAGCGAGCGATAGGGCCGCAGAATGGCTTCCAGCGCGCCTTGCCAGGCCGGGTCGGTAATTTCGGTGATCTCGGCGAGGAGGCGATGGTCGATGCCGGCCTCGTTGAGGGCGCTGCGGAAACGCTGCACCTCGTGATCCTGTGGCGCGCCGCTTTTGCTGCTGGCTTCGCGCTGGCGCGTGCTGGCTTCCTCGAAGCGGGCGGTCAGTTCCTTGACCTTGCTGCGCGCAGCTTGCCAGTCGTTGTAGGCCGTGGCGGCCGCATCCTCGGAGTCCAGCGCGGCCGCGCCATGTTCGCGCGTCACGCGCTCGCGCAGGGCGTCGCGCTCGGCGAGCTTCTTGTCGACGTCGCGCAGGCTGTCGCGGGCGGCGAGCCAGGTACCGTCCAGATCCTTGAGCTGCGCGCTGGCGCTGTTCAAGGCGTGCTCGGCCTGAGCCTTTTCACCGGCCAGCGCGGCCATACGCGTGTCTGAGCTGCTCAGTGTGTGCTCGGCCTGATACACGTCCAGACGTGCGCGGGCGAGCTTGCCACGCCAGCTGCCGATTTCGGTCTGCAGTTCGGCCACTTCCAGCCGTGAAATCGCTTCCGCCTCCAGATCGGTGGCTTCCTTGTTCAGCTCGCGCCACTCCAGAAAGCGCTCGGCTTCCATGCGCTTGCTCTCGGCCTGCGCCTTGAGGCGATCCAGATCCAGCGCCAGCGCTTCCAGCTCGCGCTGGGCGGTTTTCTGTTCCTCACGCGCGGCCTGATAGTTGTCCAGCACTTCCTTGTCGCCGAACACGTCAAACACCAGATCCAGCAAGGAGCGTGGCGAGTATTCGCAGAGCTTGTCGGTGTCGCCCTGTTCCAGTGACAGCACCTTGGCAATCGCCGGGGTCAGGCCGGCGTAGGCCAGACGCGACTGGTAATCGCGCAGACCGATGAACTGGGCGGACTCCTCCAGTTGCTCGACCGTGACGATGCCGTCCTCGATGCAGTACTCACGAATCCAGTCACCGCCGGCTCGTTTGATGCGGCAGGCCAGCGTTACGTCGTCCTTCATGCACGGAAAGAAGGGGCGCTTGCCGGTGTTGCCGGGCTTGTTCGACACGCTTGTGCGAATCCACGCGAAGCCCGCGTTGGAGCGGCGCACGTAGCGGCGAAAATCGCGCTTGCCCGAACACTTGAGCGCAAACAGCGTACGCATTGCGTCCAGCAGCGTGGTCTTGCCCGAGCCGTTCGGCCCGACGATGGTGATGATCTGGGCATCCAGCGGCAGCGTGAAGCGGCGCCAGAAATCCCAGTGAACGAGTTCGATATCGCGGATGTGGAACATCTTGTGTCCTGGCTGTTAAAGCCGTTCGCCCTGAGCGTAGCGGAGCGAAGTCGAAGGGCAGGTCTGCGGGCACGCAGTGCTTCGACTCCTGTCGTGATACTCCTTACGCTCAGCACGAACGGTTATTGGCATATGGGTGTTGGCTTAGCGCCGCGATTCCACTTCGTTGTCGAGATCGATCTCTTCATCGATCTCCTCAATGGTGAGGCTGGCGGGCAGGGCGCGGCCCGCAGCGGCCAGCACGTCGGCCAGGGTGCCGTTGATGATGCGGTCGGCCAGTACGCGGTAGTCCAGCAGCACATCGAGCAGGGGGCCTTCGAACAGGTAGCCGTTGCGGCGCTCGATGAAACCGAGACGGGCGAGCTTGCCCAGCGCGAAGTTGCGGATCTTGGTGCGCCCGCCCAGTTGCGTGCCGAAATCGGCCAGCAGTGAGGCTTCGGACACCGCGCCGGAGACGCTCTCGCCGTGTTCGATGGGTTTTTCCTGGCCGAACATGTCGTTCTGGCCGTCATCCTCCACGCTGCGGCGGCCGAGCTGGCGTTCACGCTTGGGCAGGATGATCAGGGTCCAGATGACGATCAGCAGGGCGATTTCGTCGCGCGTCAGGCCCATGGTGCTGGCCGAATAATCGCGGCCACCGAAGACAGCGTCTGTGACTTCGTCCTGCAGGCCGACGGCAACGTGTTCGGCGAAAGGATTGTCGAGCAGTTGCAGGCCGACGGCGGCAAGGCGCGTTTCCAGCTCAAGGCGGAAAGCCTCGTCGACCAGTACGCGGCGCACCTGCAAATCGGTGCGCGGCAGCCAGCGGTGGGCCAGCAGGCGGGCGGTGAGGTTGGTGATGTCCTGATTCATGCTTGGGGCTCCACATTCGGGGTGTCGCGGCGAACAACGTTGCCGGCGGAGATGTGCGAGATTTCGTCTTCCATGACTTCGACCAGCCAGTCTTCCAGCATCAGGTCATAAGGCATCTGGGTCAGGTCGGAGACCGGGCCTTCGGCCTGGGCTTCTTCGTTGCCGAGCAGGGATAGTAGCGACAGGCGATAACTGGCCGGGCCGAAACCGCCGCCGAGGATCAGCTTGCTGGCCGGGCTGGATTCGGCGATGGCAGCCACGCGTTCACTCAGGCGAATCAGCAGGCCGAGATCTTCGGTTGGCGCAACTTCATCATGGGGTGCATCTGCAGACGGCGGCAGCGTGGTATCGGCCTCCATCTGGCGCACTTCTTCGGATAGCGAGGATTCGGCGCGGTCCAGCAACTCATGCCCGCCCGCCACGAACTGCACTTGCGTGCCGGCGCACAGGGCGGAATCGGCCAGCGCGGCAATGCGCCGGATGTCCAGACTGCGCAGCCAGGCCGCAGCGTCCGAAGACGAAACGCCAGAGGAACCCAGGGTGACGCGCTGCGATTCGATCTTGTTGAGGGCGCGCTGAAAGGCCGCGTCGACCCGCGCCAGACGGCTCTGCGCGAGGCCGATGGAGTGTGCGATGCGACTGGTTTCCGGGGTGATTTCCTCGGTGGACAGCAGGCCACGTAGCACATTCGTGCCTTTTTCCAGCCAGCGCATATTGCCGGTCAGGCGCGAGCGTGCATCCAGAATGCGGAATTCGGAGCCGGAGGCGATGGCTTCCTCAAACGAAGCCGTCAGCGCATTGAGCTTGGCCAGCAGATGCTGCAGCAACTCGGGTGTGAGCGTGCCGGTGGCCTGCATACCAGCCAGCTGAGTCGTGAGAAAACCCAGCTCGGCATCTTCGTTCTCGCCAAAGCGCAGCAGCACGGCCATCGCCGCGACGGCGTTGCGGCCCGCATCGGAGAATTGGTAAGCACCATCCTCACCGTAGATCAGCAGGCTGTTGTGGCGCAGGCGCCCGAGCACGGTTTCGAGCTTGATCGGATCGATGTAGGCGAAGTGGCGGCGCAGCTCTTCGGGCAGCCAGCGCGGATGATCCGCGCGACCGCCGATTTCGCGCAGCACGTGCAGGCGGATGAAGACCTCTTCCTCGCCGCCACGGAACAGCGTGATGAAGGTGTTGATCAGCTCGCGCGAGCGCACCAGCGACCACAGCGCCGGCACGTCGTCGGGCTCGATGCCGGGGGTCAGGAATTCAGCGAGGTCGAAATCGGGAAACTCAGTCATGAACCGTCAGAGTGATTACAGTTGTTGCTGGGGCTGCCAGGCAGATCATTCCAGCTGTCGTGGCGTTCGCGGCGCTCCATGCGGTAATTGGTAATTTCCAGCCTGATGCCATCGGGATCGGTGAAAAAAGTTGCAACGTAATCGGGTGCATAGTCCGGATAGGTTTCGGGGCTTGAAGCCTTGATGCCACAGGCCTCAAGTTGCCGCGCCAAGCGTTCAACTTCGGCAGCCGTTTCTACCCTGAAACAGAAATGATGCAGACCCGGCGCATAGGCATCGTGAACATGCTGTGTGCGAGCAGGCCGCAGTACATATCCGAAATGCCGGTTGTAGTACTGCACATGTGGTTCGTTATTGATCTGGAAGCGATTTTTGCGAAAGCCGAGCACGGCAAAGGCTTTGTCGTAGAACGCTTCGGACCTGGCCAAGTCCGAAACTGCAATGTAGAGGTGATCGATGCCGATCACCTCGCATTGCACTTGCTCAGGCAAGCTGCCTTGGCTCATTCCGCGCGTGAGCCTTAAACGCCTTGTTTCAGGCTGGCCTGGATGAAGTCATCCAGATCGCCATCGAGCACGCCCTGGGTGTTGCCGACTTCATAATTGGTGCGCAGATCCTTGATGCGGGACTGATCCAGCACGTAGGAACGGATCTGGTGGCCCCAGCCGATGTCGCTCTTGGCGTCTTCCAGTTTCTGCTGCTCGGCCTGGCGCGTACGCAATTCCAGCTCGAACAAACGGGCGCGCAGCATCTTCCAGGCTTCGTCACGGTTGCGGTGTTGCGAGCGGTCGCTCTGGCACTGCACCACAATGTTGGTCGGGATGTGCGTCAGGCGCACGGCCGAATCGGTCTTGTTGATGTGCTGGCCGCCCGCGCCGGAGGCGCGATAGGTGTCGGTGCGCACGTCGGACGGATTGATGTCGATCTCGATCGAGTCGTCAACTTCCGGGAACACCACGACCGACACGAAGCTCGTGTGGCGACGCGCGCTGGAGTCAAACGGGCTCTTGCGCACCAGGCGATGCACGCCGGTTTCGGTGCGCAGATGGCCGTAAGCGTATTCGCCGGTGACCTTGATCATGCAGCTCTTGATGCCGGCGACTTCGCCTTCGGACTCTTCCATCAGCTCGACGGTGAAACCCTTGCGTTCGCAATAGCGCAGATACATGCGCTCCAGCATGCTGGCCCAGTCCTGCGCTTCGGTGCCGCCCGCGCCCGACTGGATTTCGATGAAGGCCGGCTGCGGGTCCATTGGGTTGTTGAACATGCGACGGAACTCAAGCAGGGCGACGCGCTTTTCAACTTCGACCACATCGGTTTCCACCGCCACGAAGGTTTCTTCGTCATCCTCGGAGCTGGCCAGCTCGAACAGCTCGGCGCAATCCACCAGACCCTGGCTGATGCCATCCAGGGTGAATACCACGCCTTCGAGTTCTTTCTTCTCGCGGCCCATTTCCTGGGCGCGCTTCGGATCATTCCAGACCGCTGGATCTTCCAGTTGCTTACTGACCTCGATCAGCTTTTCTGCTTTGTTGTCGTAGTCAAAGATACCTCCGGAGATCCTGATCGCGGATCTTCAGGTCGGACATCTTGTTCGAGACTGCGTTGAGGCGTTCTGCTTCCATTGTTGGCTTTCCGTGACACTTTCCATGAACAGGGCGCGGATTATACCCCTAGCGCTTGGGTTGCTTGGTTCCGTCCGGCTATCCTTGTGCATTGCGGCAAATCCGTGGCTGCGCATGTAGTTGAACTCAATGGAATTGACTTGAAACACATGACTTTTGCCTCGCTGGGTTTGCGCGCCAAACTGGTGCTGATCTTCGTCGTCATCAAACTCATCCCGCTGGTGTTGCTGGCCTGGCTGGCTTGGTCGGCCGCGCATCAGCTGGCCGTGGCGCTGGGTTCGCGCGCCACCGGCATGGCCGACACCATGGTTGGCGCGATCCGTGAGGTGGGTGACAAGGTCACTACCGACGCGATCAAGGCGCTGGATGATCGTTCGCGTGAGGGCATGGAGCGGCTGACCACGGATATTGCCCGCTCGCTCGCCGCGTTCCTGTATGAGCGGGATAACGATATCCGCAGCGTGGCACAGCTGGAGCCGGGTGAGGCCGCCTATCGCCAGTATCTGCAAGGCCAGCGGCGTGAGCATTTTGCTCACGCCCCTTGGCAACTGTCGGCAGACGGCAGCAAATGGGAGCCCGTGACGCCGCTGACGCCGGATTCTGCCTTGCTGGCTGACCCGGCTCAGACCTTGCCTGACAACGCCCGTTCTTTCAGTACCCGGGCGCCGGATTATCTGGGGCAGCGCGAATTGCGTCCCCTGTTTCTGGAGATCAGCTTTGTCGACCTGAACGGGCGGGAGCGCGTCAAGGTAGAGGCCGGCACGCTGCTGTCGCCGCAACTGCGCGATGTCAGCCGCAGCGCCAATACCTTCGTCAAGGCGGAAAATTACTGGCCCGAGCTCAAGCGCCTGAAGCCCGGCGAGATTTACGTGTCTGAAGTGGTCGGCGCGTATGTGCCCAGCCATGTGGTCGGCCCCTACACGCCAGCCAGTGCCAAGAAAGCCGGGATTGATTTCGAGCCACAAAATTCCGCCTATGCCGGCACCGAAAACCCCGTCGGACGGCGCTTTCAGGGCATCGTGCGGTGGGCGACACCGGTCGTGCGCAGCGGCAAGATCACCGGCTACGTGACCCTGGCGCTGGATCACGACCACATCCGTCAATTCACCGACCGGGTCAGCCCGACCGATGCACGCTATACCCCCATCATCGACGCGATTGCTGGCAACTACGCCTTCATCTGGGATCACAAGAGTCGCTCGATTGCCCATCCGCGGGACTACATGATCGTTGGCTACGATCCCGCCACTGGCGAGCAGGTGCCGCCCTGGCTGGATCAGGGCTTGTACGCCGCCTGGCAGGCTTCGGGCCAATCCTGGGCCGAGTATTCGCGCGATTTGCCGACCTTCAAGGATCAATCGCTCAAGCTCAAGCCCGCGCCGCAGCAGATCAAGGCCGGCACGCTGGGGCTGGATTGTCGTTACCTGAATTTCTCGCCGCAATGCGCGGGCTGGAATCAGCTGACCGAGAAAGGCGGCTCCGGCTCCTTCGAGATCAATTTCAGTGGCCTGCACAAACTCACCACCGCCGCTGCGATCCCGTATTACACAGGTCAGTATGGCAAGAGCCCGCAAGGCTTCGGCTTTGTCACCATTGGCGCCAATATGGATGATTTTCACCGTGCGGCGACCATTTCTGCCAAGCAGATCAGCGAAACAATTGCCGAGAAAGACCGCCTCTTCCAGGTCGAACGTGCAGGCATGCTCGACACCGTTGGACAGAGCATGCGCAGCATGGCGCTCAAGCTGACCTGGTCTACCCTCGCAATGATTTGCGTGGTGATCGGCGTGGCCTTCTGGATGGCGGGCTTCATCACCACCCAGATCAAGAATCTGGTCCGCGGCATCCGGCGTTTCGAAACCGGTGATCTGAGTCAGCGTTTTCCCGTGCGCTCGCGCGATGAACTGGGCGAGTTGTCCGATGCGCTTAATCGCATGGCTGACAGCGTCGAAGAATCTTTCCGTCATTCCGAGGATGCGCGCGAGCGGGCTGAGGACGCCAACCGCAGCAAAAGTGATTTCATGGCCAATGTTTCACACGAATTGCGCACCCCGCTTAACGGTATCCTCGGGTTTGCCGAACTGCTCGAACTGGATCTGCAGGACCCTATGCAGCGCGAGCATGCCCAGACCATCAAGAGCTCCGGCCGCCATCTGCTGGGCGTGGTGAATGATCTGCTGGACGTGGCCAAGGCCGAATCCGGCAAGATGGTGCTGCACCTCGAGCCGGTCGATCTGGCGCCCTTCGTGGTTGATGTGATCCAGGTGCATCGCGCGCATGCTGCGACCAAGCGACTCGAGTTCCATCTTGATCTGGGACAGGACGGCCCGCTGCCGGTGATCCAGGCTGATCCGGTACGTCTGCGTCAGATGATCAACAATCTGGTCAACAACGCCATCAAATACACCGACGCCGGCAGCGTGCGCATTGCCGTGGAGAGTGTCGGCACCGAGGTGTATTTTGAAGTCTCGGATACCGGCTGTGGCATTCCATCTGAACACATGCAGGCGGTGTTCGAGAAATTCGGCTGGGTCGGTGGCAAGGCCCAGCGCGACAAGGGCGGCACAGGACTGGGCCTGTCATTGGTGCGCAATCTGGCGCAATTGATGGGCGGGCGCATCCTGCTCGAATCCGAAGTCGGCAAGGGCTCAATCTTCACCCTCGTGATTCCGGTGAACCAGCCCACTCCAGGCGCCTCCAACGCCGAGGATTATGAGGACGACGAGGTGTAGGTTTTCAAGGGGCTGTCTGTAGAGCCGCATCCCGCTTGGCCGTGCAGCCTGCCTGCCACAAGAGGGCCGCCGGTGGCGGGTCTTCAAGGCTCCTCGCGCACCCGCAGATACGTCGGAAAACGCGGCAAGCCGCTGGCCGTCAGCGCGCGGAAGCGATAGGTGATCGTGCTTCCCACCGCTGGCGGATTTTCACGAAGCTGATCCGTGAACCCGCTGCCCACCCGGAAGCGGCGCCCGTCGGGCGTCTCCACGCTGAGTGCGCCAAGACGCCCGCCATTCCTGCCTTTGCCGGGCACGTGCCCCACAACCCGCGCCTCGGCGTCTTCCCAAGGCTTCAGCTTGAGTAGCGCATCGTTGCGCCCGGCGATATAAGGCGCGTCAGCCCGGTGCAGCATCAGGCCTTCGCCGCCGGCTTTCACTACCGCCGCCATCTTCTTCTGCAAAGCTGCACGGTCGGCCACACGGAACTGCTCCACCGCCTGCAGCCAAGGCTGATTTGCGGTCGCCACGATCTGGCGGATCTGCTGCACGCGCGCGCTGAAATCGCCGGCCGCGCCGGGCAGCTCGAAAATCATGTAACGCACTTCGCGCCATTCCGCATCCACCGGCTCCTCCTTGCGCACGATGCCGGAGAGGCGTTCGAAATTGCCACGCCCGGCCCACAGCTCGCCATCCAGTGGCGTGGGTGGCAGCGCGGCGATGAACCAGGCGGGCGCATGCACGATATTGCCGCTGCGAAAGCGCAGCGTCTGACCATCCCACACTCCGCGCACACCGTCGAATTTCTCGCTGATCCAGTAGGCTGCCGGGTCGATCTGCGGCCGATATACCTCCGCCAACAGGATTGCCGGCGCCTCGGCGCGGGCCGTGGCGGGGACAAGATTCAGGATCAGGACAAGTACGGCGCAAAGGCCGCAGAGCAGGGCGCGCATGGCATATTTCCATCAAGGATCTGTGCGCAGGCTAACCCGCGCGGCCCCCGGTCGTCTGCTGCCCTGAAGGCCTATGGCCTGATCCGGGGCTACACTGAGGCCTCTTCACTCCTTGGCCCGTGCCGCCCATGCCCCGCCGCTCTCCAACCTTGCCGTTGATTCTCTTGCTTGCCGTGCTCGCCGCACTGCTGTGGTCCGGCATCGCCCCCTTTGACCGCGTCACCTGGGTCATGGAAGTCTTGCCCGCAGCCATCGTGTTGGTGGTGCTGGGCGCAACTTACAAACGCTTCCCGCTCACTGACCTGCTTTACGTCCTGATCGCCTTGCATGCCCTCGTGCTGATTCTGGGCGGCGCCTACACCTACGCCCGCGTGCCCTTGGGTTTCTGGTTGCAGGATCTGTTCGAGCTGGCGCGCAATCCCTACGACCGGCTTGGTCACCTCATGCAGGGTTTCGTACCGGCGCTCGCCGCGCGTGAAGTGCTGCTGCGTGGTGGCTACATCAAAGGCCGGCGCATGGCCGCCTTCCTGTGTATCTGTGTCGCCATGGCCGTCAGCGCTGTTTATGAGCTGATTGAGTGGTGGGCGGCGCTGGCCTTGGGGCAGGGGGCTGATGAGTTTCTGGGCACTCAGGGCGATCAGTGGGATACGCAGTGGGACATGTTCCTGGCGCTTATCGGTGCAAGCAGCGCGATGCTGTTTCTGGCGCGCTGGCACGATCGGCAGATGGCTGGGCTGCCGCGCATAAATTGACGATTCAGGCTTGCCACGGATGCGTTGAAGTGAGGGCGGTGAATGCTTCCGGAGATGAAATTTTCAGCGCAATTTTGCCTCTGAACCAGTCAAGTTCCGGGCAAAACATGCCGTAAATAGTTCTGTACCGGCAAACTGGTTTTGTGAGCTTTTTTTGCCAGCCTTTGAAACTCTTTTCAACGTATCGGCCAGGGGCTTTGAACCCCCGCCGCGACCCCGCGAATGCCGCCATGAACCCCCTAGAAAAACTGTTTGCAGATCTGCCACGCATCCCCAGCATGCCGCGCGTGGTGCAGGATCTGATCGCCTCCCTGTGCAAGGAAGACATCGACATTGGCTCGCTCGTTGCCCAGGTCAAGCAGGATCAATCCCTGTCCGCACGCGTACTGGCCATGGCCAACTCCAGCGCGTTTGGCGTCAGCAAGAAAATTGGAGCGATTGATCAGGCCGTCACCCTGATCGGCCTCACCGCCTTGCGCTCGCTCGTCATCGCCTCGGGCATCTCGAAAGCCTTTGCCAAGGTGGAAGGGCTGGACATGCAGGTCTTCTGGCGCCAGGCCATGATTTGCGCCGGCGTCGCGCGGCAGATGGGCAAGCATCAGGGTGTGAATCGCGAGTTCGCCTACACAGCCGGCCTGATGCACCGCATCGGCCTGCTCCTGATTCATCTGGCATCCCCGGCGAAAGCGCAACAACTGAGCGCGCCGGATACGCCCTCAGGCCTTGAATTCATTGAGCTGGAGCGCTCGTTGCTCGGCCTCGATCATTGCGAGGTCGGCGCCGAGCTGGCCCTGCGTTGGAACTTCCCGCCAGAAATCCAGAACGCCCTGCGCTGGTATGTGCAGCCGCTCAATGCGGAGGCCGGCCCGCTGGCCGCCATCGTGAACCTCTCCGAAGCGGTCACGCACGAACTGCTCAAAGGCGAAGAGCCCGAGAAAATCAGCGTCCTGCTCGATCCCGCCGTGCTCGCCAAACTCTCCTTCAGCCGCGCCGACGCCGAGAAGCGTATCGAAGCCTGCGTGGATCTGCCGGAGTCGGTTGAGGCGCTGATGTAAGACAGACCTGCCGGTGGCCTTCCTTCCGGTGCGCCAGGGTTTTCGTTTGACCTATTGAATGGCCTGAAAGCCGCGCGCAGATTGGGTCTTCAACAGGTATGTCTTGTGAGGCAGGCTTGGTAAGGGTTTTCGGGGTGGCATGCTGGAGATGATTCCTGCGAGCGGGTCTTCAGCGGGGTGTGCTGAAGCGATGACAACTTTTGCTTGGGCTGAGTCATGCGCGGGCATTGCTGATGGTCAGGGTGCTGGATTGTAGTCGTTAGGCGTTCACGGCGCGGAGGCTGAACTCACGGCTCATTCCAATTTCTACATCCCACAACTTTGCTTCAGGGAAGGCCCTAGCCGCGAGACAAAGCGACAAGCGATCTTCAGGCGAGATCATCGGGCCGAAGTACACGGCGCCGAGTTCTCGTCTATCGAATTTATAGTCACTGAAGTGGCCCGTGTCGGTCGGACGCTTGAAGGAAGCAATTCGCCACTCGGATTCATAGCTCCAATCTGGAGATTTCGTGTACGTAGCGGCATGAAGAATGGTTCGGATTGCTTCTTCGTTTTGCAAGTTCATGAGTTCAGCCCATCCATCTGCGGTGTAAATCGCGGGTTTTTGCGCAGGATACGTCACCGGCTTGGCCGCCAACCAGACGCTATCGAGTTCATCGATACATCTGAACTCGAGTACTACTCCACGATAGTTGTTCGCGTAGTGATGCCACATTGCGGTATGGGTGGCGCTCTCGGTCAGGCAGAGGATTCGATGATCGGGTAATACGCCTCTCCAGACATCCCGCAATTCGTCCATGCTTGCTCCGCTCGGATGATGTGACTCAGCAATCTCTGTAATTCCCGCTAGAAGTTCGGCTTTCAGTTCTGCAGAAATTCCGCTCTTAATTGTTTCGAGGATCAGGTGCAACTTGGGTACGAATTGGGTTGTGTCCTCGGGTGGGTGGCAAATCAGGTGCGCCATGCGTCGTCCTGAAGCCTGAACAAACTCATCTGCCGTGATTCCAAACGACAGTTCTCGTGGGACGTCGAAGGGGTCGTTGAATAAGACCGGAGAACTCCAACGAAGCGACCGATTTGTTAAGACGATGCGTGCAGTGTCTGCCGACATGTACTTAAAGAAGCTCTGTCGGTCGTGGAGACGATTCAGTGAACGCATAGGTAAGTTTCAGAGGCTTAACTCGTTGTAGGGAGCACCGCGTACGGCGCAATTCGCATGATCCGGCACGACTCGTAGGGCGTCAATGAGCTAGGCAAATTGCAGCGCATGAAGCAGCGTTTCATGCGGTTTGAATGTCGAATTTTTAACGTATCGGGACTCCTTGCGTGGCCGAGCGCCGACAGCTTTGTGCCCCGACAGCTCATCCATCGCGTCATTCCGGACTCGATCCAGAATCCAGAAGACGGGTGGCGAAGGGCACTGGATTCCGGATCAAGTCCGGAATGACGGGTTTTGCGTTGCTTTATCAATTCGCACGCACATCATCAGGCCGTTTTCATCCGTCCCATTCACGCATCCTCCCCAGCGTATTCAAGCCCCCGCGTCAGTACATGCACGGTCTGGACGGATCCAGCGTTCGCTGGCGCACAGTGTGCGTCGATGGGAAGACCTACAGTCCCGGCTCGTGACTTGATGGGTTTTCCAGGAGACAAGAATGAATAAGCATAAACGTGGAACTACAACAATTTGCGGCTGGGTCCTCGCTGTGCTGCTGTCCGCAGGCTTGCTGGGCTGCGGCGGTAGTGGCGACGATAACAATAATGGTGGCGGCAATGGTGGTAACGGCAGTGTTGCTGCGGGCGCTACTGCGGTGCCAGGTGCGGCCGGCACGGCTGGGGCGTCAGGCTCTGACCCGACGGTGGCTTCGGCGAGCCCGGCTAACAATGCTACGAACATCTCGACCAGCTCCAACAGCGCCGGAAATGTGGTGACGGGCACTTTGGTGACAGCAAATTTCAGTCAGGCGATGGACGCGACGACGATCAACTCGTCGCCGGCCGGCACGCTGCTGACTTTCACGCTCAAGAAAACGCTAA
Source organism: Uliginosibacterium flavum (assembly GCF_040566545.1). Lineage (NCBI taxonomy): Bacteria > Pseudomonadati > Pseudomonadota > Betaproteobacteria > Rhodocyclales > Zoogloeaceae > Uliginosibacterium > Uliginosibacterium flavum. The sequence continues at coordinate 53,144 of NZ_JBEWZI010000004.1, read as the reverse complement.
CGGGCGTTAACGAACCCGGCACCGTCGCCATGAATGTGGCCCGGACGGCTGCTGTGTTTACGCCAACGGCCTCGGCCCTTGCAGCCAATACCAGCTACACCGCGACGGTCAGCATGGCTGCCAAGAGCGCGGGCGGAACGGCCATGGCCAGTCCGATTGTCTGGAGCTTCACGACCGCAGCGACGCTGAGCACAGGGCAGGCGCCGATCAATCTGGGTCTGGCGGGGAACTATGCGATTTTCGCCGATACGGGGATCGCTACGGTTCCAGCCTCGGTGATTACCGGTGATATCGGCGTTGGCCCCGGCGTGACCTCAAGTGCGATTACCGGATTTGCGCTGACCCTGCCGGCCGGCAGTGCGTTTTCGACTTCGGCCCAGGTCAGCGGCAAGGTGTATGCCTTTGATTACGCTCCGCCTACGCCAGCCAACGTGAATACCGCCGCAAATGACATGGCGACTGCCTACACCGATGCCGCTGGACGAACCGCTGGTGTCGGCCCGTTCCTGAATGTCGGGGCTGGCACGCTGACCGGTCTGACCCTGGCTCCGGGTGTCTACACCTGGGGAAGCAATGTGACGATTCCCACGAATCTGACGCTATCCGGCACTGCGAACGATGTGTGGATTTTCCAGATCTCCGGAACGCTGGATCTGGCTGCCAGCAAGCAGATCATTCTGGTCGGCGCCAAGGCCAAAAACGTCTTCTGGCAGACCTCGGGTGCGGTAACGGTGGGGGCGAACGCGCACTTTGAAGGCGTCGTGCTGGGCCAGACGGCGATCAATTTCGGCAATCAGGCCTCGGCCAACAGCCGGCTTCTTGCCCAGACGGCGGTTAATCTGAATCAGAACGCGATTACGCCGCCTGCTCAGTAAGACGGAGACAAGACAAAGATGGCCCCATGGCCGGGACAGGAGTCTTGGCCGTGGGGCCATCTTTTTTTTGGCTTGTCGGAGGCTTGGCTTGAGATGCCTCAGGGCGTAGTACCTGTGCTACAACGCGACTGCTCCTGCACGGACTAATTTTTCCGGAATGCGCGCCAGGCTGACTCAGCCTTTGCTATTCGCGCATCGCTGGCAGCCAGTGCTTCCAGCTTTTCCGCCTGACCCGCTTCGCTCAAACAGCGCAGAAGCGGGAAGACATGTTCCCAGTCATAGGAAACGAGCAGCAGGTCCATGCCGGCGCCAAGCGCGTGGATCGATGAATCGCACAGCCCACGGTTGTAAACCGCGCCCATGGTCATGTCATCGGTGATGAGCAGGCCGTCGTGGCGCCAATCCTGACGCAGCACGCCGGTGATGACTTTGGGCGAGAGGCTGGCGGGCAAGTCGGGGTCGATGCTGCTGACGCTGACGTGGCCAACCATCAGCAGGGCCGGGGTCTGGGCAAGCAGGGCGCGGAAGGGTTGCCAGTCGCGCGCTTCGAGTTCGCTGCGCGGGGTGTCGAGGCCGGCGCTGAAGTGATGGGTGTCGGCGCTGACACTGCCGATGCCGGGAAAGTGCTTGGCCGTGGGCAGCACGCCGTGCGCCAGCAGGCCCCGGCTGTAGGCCAGCGCGACACGCGTGACAGTGGCCGGGTCGGCCGAGATGGCGCGGCTGGCGATGCGGGTATGGAAATCCAGCGCGCCGCTGGCCTGCGCGGGTTTGAGATCCAGTACGGGCGAGAAATTCAGATTCACGCCCAGGCTTGCCAGTGCCTCGCCTTGAGCGGCGCCGTAGGCCTCGGCGCGGCGTTCGATATCCGTCAGATTCGGCTCCAGCAGCGTGGCCAGCGCGGGCTGATGTGGCAGCGGTGGCGACAGGCGCGAGACCGGGCCGCCTTCCTGATCGCTACTGACGAGCAGCGGTGGCAAGCCTGCTTCGCTGCGCAGGGCCTGTAAGCCAGCGATTTCGGCGCGCAGTTGCTCGAAACTCTTGCCTGCGACATTGCGCCGCGTGATGAAGATGCCGGCGATGAACCCGCGCCGGGCCAGTTCGCGAATGTCATCGGGCTGGTCGTAGCCGATCACCAGATGGCGGCCGAGCGCGGCGAAGCGCGTGGCCTCGGCGCCGCTGGCCGTGAGTACGCCAGCGCGGTCAGCGCGGAAGCTGACTTCGCCCCGGATCGCGAGGCCGCCGATGATCAGCCATGCTGCCGCGAAGAGCGCCTGCGAGCGCTGGCGCCGGCCCAGCCACACGTAGAGCGCGAGCCCGGCCAGCGCAATGCCGGCGAGCAGCCAGGATTCCCAAGCGCGAATCGGTAGCAGGTGCGGGTCGCGCAGGTGCGTGGCCCAGATCAGGCTGGTGAAGGCGAGCAGGGCGTGCAGTGCAAGGCTCAAACCAAGCAGGGTGCGACGGAGCCAGCGGGACGTTTGCATATTGCTCAGCCCGACAGGGTCTTGTTCAACGCCACCAGCGTGCGCTCGCCCAGCCATTGGCATTGCGCTTCATCCAGCACGTAAGGTGGCATCCAGTACACCGTATTGCCGATGGGCCGCAGCAGCAGGCCTTCTGCAAGGGCATGGGCGTAGAAGCGGCGCGCAAAGCCGCTCTCCGGGCACTCTACGTCGAAAGCCAGGATCATCCCCGCCTGGCGGACATGCTCCACTGCGGGGTGCGCGGCGATGGGCTCTGCAGCACGGGCCAGCCAGGCGGTGCGCTGGAGGTTGGCCTCCAGCACGTTCTCATCGCGGAAGATTTCCAGGGTGGCGAGCGCCGCCGTGCAGGCCAGCGCGTTGCCGGTGTAGGAATGCGAATGCAGGAAGCCGCGCGCGACCTCGTCGGCATAGAAGGCCTGATAGATCGTCTCGGTGCTGAGCACCAGCGAGAGCGGCAGGTAGCCGCCGGAGATGCCTTTGGACAGGCACAGGAAGTCCGGCCAAATCCCGGTATGCTCAACGGCGAAAAATTTGCCCGTGCGCCCGCAGCCGACGGCGATTTCGTCGGCGATCAGATGGACTTCATATTTGTCGCAGAGTGTGCGGGCGCGGCGCAGGTATTCGGGGTCGTACATGGCCATGCCGGTGGCACATTGCACCAGCGGCTCGACGATCAGTGCGGCGGTCTCGGCGTGATGCTCGGCAAGGAAGGCTTCGAGTGCGGCGGCCGCACGGATCGCCACGTCCTTGGCCGATTCGCCCGGCTCGGCAGCGCGCGCATCGGGCGAGGCGACCGTCGCGGCAGCGCGCACCAGCGGTGCGTAGGCTTCGCGGAAGAGGGCGATGTCGGTGACGGCCAGCGCGCCCACTGTCTCGCCGTGATAGCTGCCGGCCAGACTGACGAAGCGCGTCTTGGCGGGGCGGCCCGTGTTGCGCCAGTAATGCACGCTCATCTTCAGGGCGATTTCGGTGGCTGAAGCGCCGTCCGAGGCGTAAAAGGCGTGGCCCAGATTGTGGCCGGTCAGCGCGGCGAGCTCTTCGGACAGGCGCACCACCGGTTCGTGGGTGAAGCCGGCGAGGATGACGTGTTCCAGCTTCTCCATCTGCTCACGCAGGCGCTGGTTGATGTGCGCGTTGCAGTGGCCGAACAGATTGACCCACCAGGAACTGACCGCGTCGAGATAGCGGCTACCGTCCTCGGCGATGAGCCAAGGCCCTTCGCCGCGCGTGATGGCGATCAGCGGCAGGGTTTCGTGCTGCTTCATCTGCGTGCAGGGATGCCAGACGGAGGCGAGGGAGCGCTGGAGCAGGGACATGGTTTTGCGGTGTGAGGGCCGTGAAGCGCGCAGTCTACCTGCCCATGGCGTTGGGACGGTAGTTGTCGCCAGATTGTGAGCCGCCTCGCATGTTGCAGTGCAGTGTTCGCCTTTCCTGGGTGGCTGCTTGCAGAGCCGCGCTGGGCAAGGCTTTGTAGGTGACATGTCGCGAGATGCTTGTGTAGCCTTTCTGCTGGCAGTGCATGCCTGAAGAGTGCCGCTGGAGGCGGCTCTCCGGGCTGCTTGCAGATGCAGGAAAATCCAGCCTCGGCGCGAGATTCTGCGCCTGTGATCCTTTCGGCTCCTGTCCCTTGACGCATGACGAATGCGCGACCAGTATTGCCGCTGCATTTCGTCTGCGTCATCCCGATTACGGGAAAAATGCAGCGGCAATGTCGGGCCCGCAGCAAAAACGCGGGCCATCAGTCCTCAATAATTCAGGAGACAAAACGAATGAACGCAAAACGCATTGCACTTGCCGTACTGGCGCTGGGCTTGAGCTCAGCCGCCTGGGCGGCCAACCGGCCGGCCGGCTACACCACGATCTGTACCGAGGGCAAGACCTGTACGGTCGCTGCCAGCACCAAGGTTGCCTATGGGCGTTCGGATAAATTTACCTACAAAGTCCTCTCCGGCAGCTTCGTTTGCAGCGAGGCTACTTTTGGCGCAGGTACCAAGGTTGCCGGCGGGACCAACGAGTGTTCTATCTCCAGCAGCCCCAGCAGCAGCTCAAGCTCTTCCAGCTCGTCGAGCTCCTCCAGCAGCAGTTCCAGCTCATCGAGTTCTTCCTCCAGCAGCTCCAGCTCTTCATCCAGTTCCAGCAGCTCCTCCTCGTCGAGCTCCAGCTCTTCAGGCGGAAGCGCCAGCGCCACGGTCACTGTGCCGGCTTGGCCTGGTTGCCCGGCTTACGTGAACGTCGGGGCTGCCAGCACCGTGCCGCTCACCGAGACCCATGTTGTGCCGGCCGGCACGACCTATGACGGCGGTGGCAAGCGCTTCCAGCTCTCCAACGCGGGTCAGGCGGAAGGTCAGCCGCCGGTGTTCCTGCTGGAAGAAGGCGCTTCGTTGCGCAATGTCGTGATCGGCAATCTTGCCTCTGACGGCGTGCATTGCAACGGCAATTGTTCGGTCTACAACGTCTGGTGGGAAGACATCGGTGAGGATGCTGCCACGGCGAAGGGCGGCACGGGCACGACCATGCGGGTCGATTGCGGCGGCGCCTTCCTCGGCACCGACAAGACCTTCCAGCACAACGGTCAGGGCACCCTGCACATCACCCGCTTTGTGGCAGACAACTGGCAGAGCAAGGGCGGCAAGTTCTATCGCTCCTGTGGCGACTGTACGGGCAACAAGGGCCCGCGCACGGTGATCATTGAAAACTCGCGCATCCACAACCACCAGACCATCGCAGGCGTGAATAGTAGTTACTCGAATGGCTCGCCGGCTGACAAGGCGATCCTGCGCAACGTGATGCTGCTGCGCTGGAACGGCGAGATCGAAGTGTGCTCGGCCTTTAAGGGCGTGGAAAAGGGCTCAGGCTCGTCGAGCAACATCGGGCCGGAATGGAGTACTGCCAGCTGCGACGTGAGTGCCACCGACATCACCGCCATCGACAAGACCGGCGGCAGCAAGAAGACCGGCATCGCCCCGGGCAACGGTGTCGATCCGGCACCGGTGAAGCGCGTGCAGGAGAGCTGGACTTACTGATCAGGCGTGGCCTGACAGACCAGAACGCCCGGGCCAGCCCGGGCGTTTTTGTTTGGGGTAACGGCCGTTGATGGGGCTAACGTTCTGGGCAATGAGGCAGAGCTCTTTACCGAGCGTGATGGTGATCAGGGTGGCTGGCGTAAAGCTGGCTGTCTTCGGGGTCAGATGAGGGACGGGTTATCATTGGGCTCGCATTAACTTGATGGAACATCATGATTTCAGCGAGCGAGTACAAACGGATAACCACTGCGCCTGATGCGTTCAGCTTTCTGCAGTTGCAGGCAACTCGGCGCATCCTTGAGAGTGTTCAATCGCCGTTGGCCGGGGTGATCGATAGCTTTTGTCTGGATCATGTCGAGATACCAGCCTTACATCCGGGTGACTTAGATAAGTTGTTCTACAGAGTGTCCGCCTCACAGCAACAGGCATCTGAAATCGTTCAAGCCTTGCTGGAACTTGAAGCGGATGCGGTGTCTCCTGAGGGTGATACTACGAACCTTGCTTCGCAGCTTGCAGCGCTTGTGGACAAATGGAGTCGGTATGAAAATCATGTTTCGAACAAATAGATTTTTTGATTTTTCTAACTGAGGCACGCAGATGTTGATCGTCGTTTCCCCCGCCAAATCGCTGGATTATCAGAGTCCCTTGCCGACCGCTGAATTCACCGACCCGGCCTTTCTGGAGCAGGGCGCCGCCTTGATCGAAATCCTGCGTGGCAAGAGCCCGCTGGAAGTGTCGAAGCTGATGGATATCTCCGACGCCCTGGCCGTGCTGAACGTGACGCGCTATGCCGAATGGGCGCGCCCTTTCACGCCGCAGAACGCGCGTCAGGCAATGTTTGCCTTCAATGGCGATGTTTACGACGGGCTGGATGCGTACAGTTTCACGCCTGCACAGATAGCGTTTGCGCAGGCCCATTTCCGCATGTTGTCGGGTCTCTACGGCGTGCTGCGCCCGCTGGATCTGATGCAAGCGTATCGGCTGGAAATGGGCACCAGACTCGCCAATCCGGCCGGCAAGGATTTGTACGCTTTCTGGGGCGATACGATCACCAACGCCCTGAATGCCGACCTGGCGCAGCTCGGCAAAAAGCCGGTGCTGGTGAATCTGGCCTCGGAGGAGTATTTCAAATCCGTGCGCCCGAAGACGCTTGCCGCGCGCGTGATCACGCCGGTGTTCGAAGAGCGCAAGGGTGCGGCTTACAAGATCGTCAGCTTCTACGCCAAACGCGCGCGTGGGTTGATGAGTCGCTATGCCATAGTCAATGGCATCACTGATCCGGAAGCCCTCAAGGCTTTCGATGCAGAAGGCTATGCCTTCACGCCAGCCGCCTCGGAGGCGGATCGCTGGGTGTTCCGGCGCGAGGCTGCGTGAGCATGCGCGGACTGTTCGCGCTGTATGTGCTGCTGTTCAGCGCGGCGGTGCAGGCTGATCCTTGTTCTGGCGGTGATCGCAGCCTTGATGCGGCACGGCGCGAGGCGCTGGCGCCAGTGGTGTCGCGTGATGTGACCCTGCTGCTGTGGCCGCATTTCAAGGCACATTTCGATCCGGGGCCGCAGCGCGTGCTGTCGTCCTTGCGCATGCGCGGCTGGTTTGTGCTGTATGTCGACACGGGCAAGACCGATGATGTGGCCTTGTTCTACGCTGGCGATCCGGCCAGAGGCGGGCGTTACGCGGGGTTTTGGGGCGGTTCGGCGCCCACGGATGAAGGCCCGCAACTGCGGCGTGAGCTGTTGCGCGATATCCCTGGCATTCCGCCCGCGCTGGCCGGTTGTTTTGCCTGGCGCGTGACACAGCACCCCGAACAATATCCTTGGCCATGATCAGTTTTTCGCCGGAGCGTGTGTGACGCTGGCAGCTCCATACTCTTTATTCCTTACTCATAACATGCACATCAGCTCCCAGTTCGACAGCGGCAATATCGAAGTCCGCGACGCCTCCGATCCGCAAAATATCCGCCTCGCCATCCGCCCGGATGCCGGCGGCGAATTCCTGCAGTGGTTCCACTTTCGCCTGCACGGCGTGCGCGGTGTGCCGCTGCGCCTAGTGATCGAAAATGCGGGCGCCTGCAGCTACGCGGAGGGCTGGCACGGCTATCGTTGCGCGGCGAGTTACGATCGCGCCGACTGGTTCCGCATTCCGCAGACCAGTTACGACGGCGAGCAGATGGTGATCGAATTCACGCCGGAATCGGACACCGTCTGGCTGGCCTATTTCGAGCCGTATTCGCAGGAGCGCCGGCTGGATTTTCTGGGACGCTGCGCAAGCTCTCCGATGGTGCGCGTGGAATGCATCGGCAGCAGCCTGCAGGGGCGCGATCTGGATGTGCTGCATATTGGCGAGGGGCCGCGCCAGATCTGGGTGCAGGCGCGCCAGCATCCGGGCGAGAGTATGGCGGAATGGTTCATGGAGGGCTTTGTCACGCGCTTGCTGGATGCGGCCGATCCGGTGGCGCGCGAACTCCTCAAGCTGGCGAGTTTCCACCTGATCCCGAACCTCAATCCCGACGGCAGCGCGCTGGGCCATCTGCGCAGCAATGCGGCCGGCGTGAATCTGAATCGTGAATGGCATGCGCCGACGCTGGAGCGCAGCCCCGAGGTGTTGCATGCGCAGGTGGCGATGAAGCAGACCGGTGCTGATTTGTTCCTCGATATCCACGGCGACGAAACCCTGCCTTATGTGTTCATCGATGGCGGTCACATGCTGCCGGGCTATGGTGAAACGAATCTGGCCCTGCAGGCAGCCTTCCTCGACAACCTCAAGCGCGCCAGCCCGGACTTCCAGACCGAGCAGGGTTATGCGGATGACCGTTTCACCGACGAGATGATGACGCTGGGCTCGAAGTGGGCGGCAGCGACGTTCGGCTGCGTATCGCTGACCCTGGAAATGCCTTTCAAGGACAACGCCAACGCGCCGGATCCACGCACCGGCTGGAACGGCGCGCGCAGCCAGCGTCTGGGTGAGGCCTTCCTGCTGCCGGTGCTGGCGCATCTGCAGGCACTGGCTTGAGCCGTTTTTGGCAAGCCCTTGTCTGGTACAAGGTTTTTATTTTCATGTTCAGCCTTTAGCATTCGGGCCTGATTCCGGCGAGCGGCAGCCGGACGCCTTTTTTATTACACGCCGCAGGAAACCCGCCCCCATGAACGATGTACTGATTTTTGGCCTTACCGAACCCGAATTCGGTGAGTTGAGTCTCAAATTTTTCCTCTCCGGCCTGGTCGCCTACATGGTGTTCATCATCTGGAATCTGGCGCGCGAATCGAAGGCCGGCAAGTACGGCATGTTGTGGATGTTCATGGGCCTGGGCCTGGGCATGTTCGGCTTCGTCTCGAAGGAGCTGATCATCAAGGTGTTGTCTGCGGCACATTGATTGCGGGTTTCGGTGAATCAAAGGGCTCCGGCTATAATCCGGGGCCTTTTTCTTTTCCGGAATCCTCGTCATGAGCCAGAACCAGTTCGACGCCGTCTCGGTCGTCACCAAAGCCAATGTTTACTTCGACGGCAAGTGCGTCAGCCACAGCATCGTGCTGGCCGACGGCACCAAGAAATCCGTAGGCGTGATCATGCCCGCCAAGCTGACCTTCAACACCGGCGCCGCCGAAATCATGGAAACCGTGGCCGGCAATTGCCGCGTGCTGCTCAAGGGCGAAACCGAGTGGAAAAGCTACGGCGAAGGCCAGAGCTTCGACGTGCCGGCCAACTCCAGCTTCGAAATCGAAGTGAGCGAGCCCTATCACTACATTTGTCACTTTGCTTAAATTCAGTTCTGAGTGCTGAGGATTGAGTACTGAGTGAAATTTCCGCTGGCTGCGCCAGCGCCGTTTTTGACTCAGCACTCAGCACACAGCACTTGGCACTGTTGATCGGAGATCAACAACATGCCTTCATTTGACTTCACTTCCGAAGCCGACATGGTTGCGTTGAAGAACGCCATCGACGTCGCTTCGCGCCAGATCGACAACCGTTACGATTTCAAGGGCACCAGTGCCAAGATCGAGCTGAACGAGAAGGACAAGCTGATCACGCTGCATGGCGACTCGGATTTCCAGATTGACCAGATCAAGGACATTCTTTTCCCCGCGATGGAGAAGAAGGAAGTCGAGAGTTCCAAGCGTCTGGAGGCCGAGAAGATCGTGACGATCTCAGGCAACAAGGTGAAGCAGGAGCTGAAGATCAAGTCCGGCATCGAAACCGAGATGGCCAAGAAGATCGTCAAGCACATCAAGGATGCCAAGCTCAAGGTGCAGGCCACAATCCAGGGCGACGAGGTCCGCGTGACCGGCGCCAAGCGCGACGACCTGCAGGAATGCATCGCGCTGATTCGCAAGTCGATCACCGATTTTCCGATCAAGACCGGGAATTTCCGCGATTGATGACCGTGCTGGAGAGCCGCACTGCGCCTTGCTCTGCGAGTAGCCTTGCTGCAGAGGTCCGCAGGGTAGGGCTCTTCAGTGTGTATGCCCTGAGAAGGCCGCTGTGGGCGGCTCTTCAGGCATGATCCTGAATGTCGTCTGGCTGTTCTTCTTTTTTGCGGCCTTCCTGGCCTGCGTCGTACAGTGGCTGGCCTTCGGCGATGCGGCGATCTTCTCGCGCGTGCTGCAGGAATCATTCGGCATGTCGAAGACGGCCTTCGAGATCGCGCTGGGCCTGACCGGTGTGCTGACTTTCTGGCTGGGCATCATGAAGGTGGGCGAGAAGGCCGGTGCGGTGGCGATGCTGGCGCGCCTCGTCGATCCGCTGTTCCGCCGCCTGTTTCCGGGCATTCCGGCCGGCCATCCGGCGGCCGGCGCGATGCTGATGAACATCGGCGCCAACATGCTCGGGCTGGACAACGCGGCCACGCCGATGGGCCTGAAAGCCATGCAGGCGATGCAGGAACTGAATCCGGATAAGGACACCGCGTCGGATGCGCAGATCCTGTTTCTGGTGCTCAACGCCAGTGGCCTGACCCTGATTCCGGTCAGCATCATGACCTACCGCGCGCAGCTCGGTGCGGCCAATCCGGCTGACGTGTTTCTGCCGATTCTGCTGGCGACTTTCTTCAGCACCCTGGCCGGTCTGCTGGTGGTGAGCTGCTTCCAGAAAATCCAGCTGCGCCATCCGGTGGTGCTGGCCTGGCTGTTGGGCTTGTGCGCCGCGGTGTCCGGCACCCTGTGGTATTTCGCGCGCCTCACGGCGGCCGAGATGTCGGCGGCGAGCGCCTTCGTCAGTGGCTTTGTGCTCTTCGGCATCATCATCGCCTTCCTGTCGTTGGCCGTGTGGCGGCGCGTGTCGGCTTTCGAAGCCTTCATCGAAGGTGCGAAAGAGGGCTTCAATACGGCGATCATGGTTTTGCCGTATCTGGTGGCGATCCTCGTCGGCATTGCGGTATTCCGTGCCAGTGGCGGCATGGATCTGCTGATGAAGGGCGTGGCGACGGCACTGGGCTGGTTCGGCGTGCCGGCCGACGTGGTGCCGGCGCTGCCCACCGCGCTGATGAAGCCACTGTCGGGCAGCGGCGCGCGCGGCATGATGATCGACGCGATGAAAACCTATGGCGCCGACAGCTTCATCGGGCGTCTGGCCTGCATGTTCCAGGGCGCGGCCGATACCACTTTTTATATTGTCGCCGTGTATTTCGGTGCGGTGGGCGTGCGCAACACGCGCTACACGATTCCCTGCTGTCTGGTGGCCGATGCGGTCGGTGTGATGGCTGCGATTGCGATTGCCTACCTGTTCTTCCCGCCGGGCTGAAACGCTAAAGATTGTCACACCCTGCCAGGAGCGGGGAAGTTGGTCTAGGCTGAACTTGCGCCGCTGTGTTTGCAGCGGGAAGGAGACTCATCATGGAAGTCGGTTCAAGTACCTCGGCCGCCAGTGCCCAAACTCAAACTCAGGTTGGTGTGCTGAAAAAAGCCAATGAACAGCAGGCGGATCAGGTGAAGCAGTTGCTGGATGCGCAACAGGCTCAGCAAGTGCAAGCCCAGCAACAGCAACAGCAGACCCAGCAAGTCCAGGCCGCGCCGCGTAGCGGACGGATCGATACTTACGCCTGAAAGCTGTCGAAGTAGTGCAGCACGCGCTTGGGCATCCAGTCCAGCGTGCCCGGGAATTTGCCGGTCACGAAGCCGACGTGGCCGCCTTCGGCGGGTTGCTCCAAGCGCACGAAGGCCGAGGCGTGTTTCGCCTTGGGTAGTGCGGCGCTGGGCAAAAACGGATCGTTCAGCGCATTCAACACCAATGTTGGTACCGTGATGTACATCAGCAGCGGCTTGGCCGAGGCCCGTCGCCAGTAATCTTCCACTCCCTTGAAGCCATGCAGCGGTGCCGTATAGGCATCATCAAACTGCGCCAGGGTCTTCGCTTTGCTGGCTTTCTTCGCGTCGAAACGCCCCGGGAAGCGCGCCGCTTTTTCGGCCGCGCGTTGATGCATGGTGTGCAGGAAATACTTCGTATAAACCTTGTTGAAGCCGCGCGCCAACTGATTGCCGGATTCGGTCAGATCCAGCGGTGCAGAGATCGCCGCCGCCCGTGCGATCAGCCCTTGAGCTTCCTCGCGGCGCGTTCCCAGCCAGCACAACAGGGCGTTGCCACCCAGCGAAACACCCGCCGCGTAGCGCGGCACGTCCGGATATTTCTTGGCGAAGCGACGCAGGATCCAGTCGACTTCATTCGCATCGCCAGAGTGATAGGCGCGCGGATGCAGATTTGGCTCGCCCGAGCAGCCGCGGAAATGCACCACCGCCCCATTCCAGCCGCGTGCGGCGACTTCGCGCATCAGGGAGTGTGCGTAATGGCTGTGGCTGGACCCTTCCAGGCCGTGAAACAGGATGACCAAGGGCTGATCAGCGTGGTTCGGGAGGAAGTCCACGTCGATGAAATCATCGTCCGGCGTCTTCCAGCGTTTGCGGCGCATGGCAGGGCGTTCACCTTTGATCGCCAGTGGCCAGATCGTCTGGGCATGGCCACCTTTGAGCCAGGTGGGCGGGACGTATTGCATCCTGAAGACCCTTGTATGCGGGGAAACCCCAGTCTAGTGCACCGTGCGCGGAGATTCCTGCATCATCAGACCATTGGTATCCGGCGCCGGAGAGGTGTGATGCACCAGCAGCTGCCAGCCGCGCGGGCCGCGCGTATACACGTTGGTGGTGATCAGCGGCGGGGCAATGGTGTCGTCACCCTCTACGCTGACGTGTTGCAGCAGGCTATGCACGGCGACCAGCGCCGAGTGGGTTTTGATCAGGTTGCTGGTGCGGATCTGGAACTTCATGCCGATCTCGAACAGCTGCTTCCAGGATTCACGGATCGCCCCGATGCCGTTGAAGCGTGAGCCGCCCGGATGGATGCAGATGGTTTCTTCGTCCTCGGACCAGACGGACATCAGCGCGTCCAGATCGCTGCGCACGAAGGCATCGTAAAAAGCCTGTTCGGCGTCGTCGGGGGTGGCGTATGTGGCTGTGCTCATGGGGCGCGAGTTTACTCCGGAAAGCCGCTGGATGGCTCAGGCCATCGCCACGAACTCGCCCGTGAAGCGTGCCGCGACCACGTCGCCGGCCAGCACCTCGGCATCCAGCTTCACGCGTGCACGGCCCTTGCTGGCGTAGGCTGCCTGAATGCCAGCCCAGTCCGCATCCGTGGGGAACCGCACGATGGCGCGGATCTCGCCAATGATCGGCGCCACGTATTCAATGCTGTTGCGCCGCACGACCAGATGTGGCGCCGGCTGCATGCCGTCGGTGCGCACCCGCAGCAGGCTCCAGCAGGCCAGTGTGGCGAGCGTCGAAATGCTGCCGCCGAAGGCCGTGCCGCGATGATTGATGTTCGGTGCCAGCGGCGCGCGCAGTTCGATCATGTCGGGCGTGGCGTGCACGACCTCGACCTGCATCGCTGCGGAGAGCGGGATGTGGCTGTGGAGGTAGGTCTGGAGTTCGGTGGCGTTCATTGGATGGTTCCAGCAACGCGCTCTGGCGCAATCTTGTTCAAACAATCCAGGTGCCCCAGCGGGCATTCGCGTTTGAAGCAGGGGCTGCAGGCCAGATTCAGCGAGATGACCTGAGCTTGCTCCGACAGCGGCGGTGTGTAGCCTGGGCTGCTGGAGCCGAACAGGGCGGTGAGCGGCGTGCCCAGTGCGGCGGCCACGTGCATCAGACCGGAATCGTTGGTCACGACATGGCGCGCTAGCGCGATCAGCTGCACGGCCTGGGCCAGATTGGTCACGCCGCACAGATTGCGCGCGGCACCTTCAGACTGACGCACGATTTCCTCGCCGACGGCCGCATCTTTCTTCGAGCCAAGCAGCCATACCGGGATGCCTTGTGCGCCAAGCTGGCGGGCTAAAGCGGCGAAATGCTTCTCCGGCCAACGCTTGGCCGGGCCGAACTCGGCGCCGGGGCAGAAAATAACGGGGGCTGGAGAGCCACTCAGGGCAAGGCTCTGCAGGGTGGCTGCTTGCGCAGCCGCATCCACGCTCAGTTGTGGCAGGGGGTAGGGCCGGGGCAAGGCTGCGCGCGGCTCTTCAGCCAGGATCGCGTAACGTTCCACTTGTAGCGGCGTAGCGGCGGTGTCCAGCGTGTGGCGCACATTGATCAGGCCATAGCGCGATTCGCCGGTGAAGCCGACGCGTTTCGAAATGCCGGCGAAGGCCGGGATCAGCGCGGATTTCAGCGAATTCGGCAGCACGTAGGCGGCGTCATAGCCGCGCTTGGCGAGTTGCCGCGCCAACGCCCAACGCTCCTTCAGGCGCAACTGGCCGTGAGCGAAAGGATTGTCCAGCACCTCGCCATTGATTTCCGGCATGGCATGCAGCACGGCCGCCACCCAGGGCGGCGCCAAGGCGTCGATCACCGCGTCCGGGTGATAGGCGCGCAAACGCATAAACAGGGTCTGGGCTGCGACGGTGTCGCCGATCCATGAGGGGGCGATGATCAGGATGCGCATGGCGTGGAGGTGAAAATGGCCGCTATGCGGCAATACCGTTTAGCTAGGCCTGAAATCAAACTTCCGTCGTTCCCGCGAAGGCGGGAACCCAGCGGCGTTCGCAAAGTCACTGGATTCCCGCCTTCGCGGGAACGACGTAGAAGAGGTTGTTGATCCTTAACTAAACTGCATTACCGCGATGCGGCCCGTTAAATTCATTGAGTTATTTCAGGCGTGTCCCGAAATCTTTCACTGCAGAAGTGATGGTTCGTTCCATGGCGGGCTTGACGTCTGTCTCGAAGGCGCCTGCGATTTTGTTTAACAGGGTGCGCGTCCCCAGAATGGTTTTTCCGGTCTTGTCCTTGAGTTCCAGGATGACTTCCGCCTCGCCTTTTCCGGCGCCCCAGCCGACGAAATGGCGCAGGGCAAAGTTGCCGTAATTCAGCTTGATCTGTGTGTCGATCACGATGGGCGCGTCGTCACTGATTCGGACATTCTTGCTGATAAACATTTCCTGCAACTCAAGCTTTGTCTTGCGTGCCCATTCTGCGTTGGCTGCAAGGGACTCGGCGCTCTGGTCGGTCGAGGTGACTTTGATTTCACCGATACGTACCTGTCGGACTTGCCATGCTTCGGGTGTTTCTGGTGACACGATCAAGGCTGATTTGATCGGGTTGCCGCCACACGCGGTCAAGGTGAGTGCTGCAGCAATCAGAAGAGCTGAGTAAAGCTTGCGAAACATGGTGAAGCCTCCGGCTGAGATGAAAAGGGTTCAATGCGCTTTCGGTGCTTCGCCGTGCAGCACGTAATGCGCGCCGCAGTAGGGGCACTTGGCTTCGCCGGTATGTGCCACGTCAAGGAACACGCGCGGATGGCGTGCCCACAGCGGGGCATCATTTTGCGGGCAATGCAGCGGCAGATCCTTCGCCTCGACGGCGATGGGCTGGTCTTTGTTGGTGTTTTCGGCCATGGGGTTCTCCTTGTTCGGGAATGCTGGGTGCTTGGGGTAGTGGAGGGCTGTTAGGCGAAAGCCGTAACCCGCGCGGTCATCGTAGCATCAGGCCAGGACGGACGATTTGTCCGCGCGGGTCATTGACCCGCCCTACACGGCTGTTTTCATTTGTGCCGCTCAAACGTCGGAAGGCGCTTCGCTTTTCCGATCTATTCCGGGTTGCGTTTTTCTTGGCTATTCCAAGCAATTTTTTTCTAACATCGGCCTGACTTCTTGCCAGCGAGATTTAGGAATAAAACCCAATGAACCCATCAAGCACAGATTTTCTGTTTCCTTGCTCTTAAAATTTTCAGCGTACTCGTTTTCAAAATCTACAGGGAGAGTGCCGTTGCCCGCGCGGACAAATCTTAATAAATGCCAGCCTAATGGCGTAGGTAATTTTGTTCTGTCGACAATATTAACAAGATAGTAAAATTTAAGATTTTTAAAAGCTGAAGCAGCTGGTTCTTCGTTGAATATGTGGCGTGTTGAAGTCCAATAAAGGCGATTGCCGCTCGTGCTTCTGACTTCAGTTGTCGGAAATTTTTTATCGATGGACGCTTGTCTTTCCATCTCGTCTTCACAGGTTCCCTGAGGGGCTGTCAAGGACTCCATTTCTGATGTCGAAGGAATGCGCCAATCCTCTTTTTCAGCATACCTTTCGAATTTTGCGGCAAACATTGCTAATTCAAAAATTACGGAATGGGCTTCGCCCTCGCAATTTTTCTCATTCCACATTTGACCAAATGCACACTTTTGCCAGATCAGTCCAGTTCTTGGGTCTGTGATAGTGCCGTCATTGTTATCCACCAGCTTTTGGTAAAAAGAACATGTCGAGTAGGCTTGCTGGCTAACAACCAGCAGAAATAAAGCGACGAATAAGCTTTTGAATGTTGTGGGGTACATAAAGAGGGCTTTCTTCTATGGCATGTTGTACCGTACAAGCATTCTGTAAGCAGGGCGTCGTATAAAGTATTGCCGGCAAGCAACATCCGGCGCAATGCGCTGCGCTTATTGACGCCCTACAGGCTTGTCGCAGGCCGGCGTCCGGGGCCCCCGGTTCCGGCGCTGCATCCGCCCTACATTACACGTAATGCAACCAAGCGTCGTGCTCAGGCAGGCGGCCATTCACCAGGTCGAAGAAACGCGCCTGGATGGCGGCGGTGATCGGGCCGCGGGTGCCTTCGCCGATGGCGCGGTTGTCCAGCTCGCGCACGGGGGTGACTTCGGCGGCGGTGCCGGTGAAGAAGGCTTCGTCGGCGATGTAGATGTCGTCGCGCGTCATGCGGCGCGTCTTCACTTCATAGCCCAGATCGCGCGCCAGTGTGTGCACGGTGTCGCGGGTGATGCCGGTGAGCGCCGATGCGATTTCCGGTTCGTAGATTACGCCATTCTTGACGATGAAGAGGTTTTCGCCGGCGCCTTCAGCGACGAAGCCTTCGGTGTCCAGCAGCAGGGCTTCGTCGTAGCCGTCTTGCGTGGCTTCGAGGTTGGCGAGGATGGAGTTGGCATAGGTGCTGGCAACCTTGGCGCGGGCCATGGTCACATTCACATGGTGGCGGGCGAAGGAGGATGTCTTGACGCGGATGCCTTTTTCCAGACCTTCGGCGCCCAGATAAGCGCCCCAAGGCCAGGCGGCAATCGCCACGTGGACGGTGGCGCCACGTGTGGAGATGCCCATTTTTTCGGAGCCGTAGAAGGCGATCGGACGCAGATAGCAGGATTCGAGCTTGTTGGCGCGCACGACTTCCTTCTGGGCTTCGTTGATCGTTTCCTTGTCGTAGGGCATCTTCATCATGTAGATGTGAGCCGAGGTGAACAGGCGGTCGGTGTGCTCCTTGAGACGGAAAATCGCAGTGCCGCGATCCGTGTTGTAGGCACGCACGCCTTCGAAGACGGATACGCCGTAGTGCAGGGAGTGGGTCAGCACATGGGTGGTGGCCTCGCGCCAGGGAACCAACTTGCCATCCATCCAGATGAATCCATCGCGATCAGCCATCGACATTGCAAATACTCCGTAAACCGTTGTGTGAAGCGCTGGATTTTAGCGCAAGTCGCGAGTCGCGAGTCGCCAGTCGCGCCTCGTGCCCGGTTTTTAGCGACTTGCGACTTACGACTTGCGATAAGCGCCTGGCGCTACACGGGCTACAATTACGCCTTTGTTGCATGGCGTCCCTTCATGTCGATCTGGAAACCCCACGTAACGGTAGCCGCCCTCGTCGAGCGCGACGGCCGCTTTCTTTTTGTTGAAGAACATACGGTGGACGGCATTCGCCTGAACCAGCCGGCAGGCCATCTGGACGAAGGCGAGTCGCTGGTGGAGGCCTGCGCCCGTGAAGCGCTTGAAGAGACCGCGCATCATGTGGCGGTGGATGCGCTGGTTGGTATCTACCAGTGGCCGCGCCCGAGCGGCGACATTACCTATCTGCGTTTTGCGTTTGACTGCAGCGTGTTGAGTGAAGAGGCGGGGCGTGCGCTGGACGAAGGCATCATCCGCGCGGTGTGGCTGACGCCCGAGGAGCTGGCCTCCCAGCCCGAGCGCTGGCGCAGCCCGTTGGTGATGCAATGTGTACAGGATTATCTGGCTGGGCAGCGTTTTCCGCTGACCGTGATCCGGCATTACGGTTAACAAGTGCTGAGTTCTGAGGATTGAGTGCTGAGTGAACATTTCCGCTGGCTGCGCCTGCGCTTGTTTTGACTCAGAACTCAGAACTCGGCACTTCGCGAAAGGATTGAGCGATGAAGATTGATGGTCAAGGAATGAAGGTGGTCGTCGGCATGTCCGGCGGCGTGGATTCTGCGGTCGCCGCGCTGCTTTTGAAGCAGCAGGGCTATGAAGTCACCGGCCTGTTCATGAAGAACTGGGAAGACGACGACGACGACGAGTACTGCTCGACGCGGCAGGATCTTGTCGACGTGGCCTCGGTCTGCGACGTGCTGAACATCGATCTGGAAGTGGTGAATTTCAGCAAGGAATACAAGGATCGCGTCTTCGCCGAGTTCCTCAGTGAATACGAAGCCGGCCGCACGCCGAATCCGGACATCCTGTGCAATAGCGAGATCAAGTTCAAAGCCTTTCTGGATCATGCCGTCGAGCTGGGTGCCGACAAGATCGCCACCGGCCACTATGCCGGCGTGCGTGAATGGACGAGCGACGGGCGCACCGAATTCCAGCTCCTCAAGGCCGATGACGGCACCAAGGATCAGAGCTACTTCCTGTATCGCCTCAATCAATCGCAGCTGTCGAAAGCCATTTTCCCGCTGGGCGACATCTACAAGCGCGATGTGCGCGAGATCGCCGAGCGCGCCGGCCTGCACGTGCACGACAAGAAGGATTCCACCGGCATCTGCTTCATCGGCGAACGCCCCTTCCGCGAATTCCTGATGCGTTACCTGCCGACCAAGCCGGGCGAAATTCGCTCGCTGGACGACAACCGCCTGATTGGCGAGCATCAGGGCCTGATGTATCACACCATCGGCCAGCGCAAGGGCCTGCACATCGGCGGCATCAAGGGTAATGACGTGGCCGGCGATCACGACGCCTGGTACGTCGCTGCCAAGGACATGCAGGCCAATGTGCTGTATGCCGTGCAGGGCCACGCCCACCCGGCGCTGCTGCGCGAACGCCTGATTGCGGGCAACCTGAACTGGATCAGCGAACGCGCGCCGCGTACCAATTGGGTCTATGCCGCCAAACCGCGCTATCGCACATCGGATCAGCCTTGCGAGATCGATGCGCTGAGCACCGAGCGCGCCGAAATCGCCTTCGCCGCGCCGCAGTGGGCGGTGACGCCGGGGCAGTCGGTGGTGGTCTACGAGAGCCGCGTTTGTCTGGGCGGTGGCATTATTTTGTGACGCCACCGAATAAAGCTAAGCGCGGTCCGATCTCGCGACCGTGCTACTCGCCGTACATCAGTACGGCTGCGTTGCTCCTCGCGACCTCGAACCGCTCGCTACGTTTTCTTCGGCAGCGTCGGCTTCTTGATTTGATTTTGGTAAAAATTCGAATGACCACTGCCAGTTTTTTCACCCGCCGTTCCGTCGTCTTCGCCCTCGCCACTCTCAGCTGCCTGCTGTGGGGTAGCGCCTATCCGGCGATCAAGAACGGCTACGCGCTGTTGCATATCGCGGCCAACGACATTCCCGGCAAGCTGCTCTTCGCGGGCTGGCGCTTCGTGTTTGCAGGCCTGTTGTTGCTGGTGTTCGCGCAGCTTACGGGTCGTTCCTTGCGGCTGGCCTCCGCGCGGCAGCTGGGGCAGGTCAGCTTGTTGGGCCTGACCCAGACTTCGCTGCAATACGTCTTCTTCTATCTCGGTCTGGCTTATACGACCGGGGTGAAGGGCTCGATCATGAACGCCACGGGCACCTTCTTTTCGGTGCTCCTGGCGCACTTCATCTATCACAACGACAAGCTCAGCGCGCCGCGCATCACCGGTTGCCTGATCGGCTTTGCCGGCGTGCTGGTGGTGAATTTCAACCGCAGCCTGCTGGATTTTTCCTTCAGCCTGTTAGGCGAGGGCAGCGTCGTGCTGGCCGCCTTCATCCTCTCGGCGGCGTCGATCTACGGCAAGAAGATCTCGCAGAATATCGATTCGGTGGTGCTCACCGGTTATCAGCTCTCCATCGGTGGCGTGGCTTTGCTCGCTGGCGGCTGGCTGGCGGGCGGCCAGCTCGAAGCTTTCTCGCCCATGGCGGTGGCCCTGATGGCCTACATGGTGTTGCTGTCTTCGGTGGCCTTCGCCTTGTGGACCATTCTGCTCAAGTACAACCGCGTTGGCATGGTGACCGTGTTCAACTTCCTCGTGCCGATCTTTGGCGCCGGGCTTTCCGCGCTGTTCCTTGACGAAACAATCCTCGAATGGAAGAACCTGCTGGCCTTGCTGCTGGTGTGCGGCGGGATCTGGCTGGTGACCCGCGAAGCCGCACCGGACAAGGATCTGCAGAGGCCTGCCTGAAGACGACCGTCAGGCGGCGCTGAGCGGGTAGGGTGGCTGAAGATGGCCGCCCTGTGCGGATCTTCGGGCGGGTGTTTGTGCTGGTGGTGTGCTTCTGAGTTGATGAAACTACGTTAAATTCGTCATTCCGGGCTTGACCCGGAATCCAGAAGGCTGGCGGCGAAAGGCACTGGATTCCGGATCAAGTCCGGAATGACGGGGCGGGGGCTGTTCTAGAGTTCGCTGCGCTCGTCCGCCCCGCTTTCAGGGCATCACAACCGCGACCTTGCTCGGATCTGCCGGATCAATCCTCACCGCGATGCTGGCGCCGGGCTGGAAGCGCGGCAGATATACCGTCGACACAATCGCATTCGCCGTGGCCGTGTAGGCCGGGCCATTTTCGGGCTGGACTTCGAGCTGGAATTCGATGGCTGGATTGCTGTTGAGGCGCCCACCGGTGTCGTGAATCGACAGGATGCGCGCGGTGGCTGGCGTGCCGGTCTCGGCGATATCCTTGCTGCTGGAGAACAGGAACAGTGCGATGACGATGGCGAGTGCGGCGAGGCCGGCGAGCAAGAGGATCATGATTTTCATGGTGGCGTAGTGTGGGCGTGTTCAGGGGCCGAGCAGCAATACTTTGACCTGGCTGGGTACGATGCGGCAGCCGGGGCAGTTGGTGCTGTTCTGCAATGACATGCTGGTCAGGCGCGTGGCGGGCATGCCCATCAGCAGCGTCATGAAGGCGGCGGTGAGGTGGCGCGACGGGCCCATCACCGTGCCGGAGGCCACGCCCATGGCTACGCCGGCGTTGTCGCCGTTGGTCATCGGGATGGTGGTGGCCATGTTGTGCGCGGGCGCGCCCATGAACAGGATGGTCGGGCAATTCGGAATCGCTGTCGGGCCCATCGCGATATTCGGATAGGGAATCGGTACCGGGCCGGCTGGCGTGGGCGTCAGGCACACATCCGGGAAGCCCGTGTCCATGCCCATCATTTGCGTGTTGGCGAACATGATGTGTCCTTAGCCGATATGGATCTGCTTGCCGTCGACCTTGATCAGCTCTTTGGCCGTGGCGATGACTTCCGAGCCTTGCAGGTTCAGCGACTGCTCGGCGCGGTAATCAATGACGCTGCTGCGCACCTGATCGACGCCTTCAACCGTGCGCAGACTATGGCCGGTGAACTGGCTGACGCGATCAAGGAAGGATTCAAACAGATTGCCGACCAGCTTGATCTTGCCGATGGATGCGCTCAGCTCGCGGCCGAAGCTGCTGAGCTGATCGATCAGGGTCGTGGCGCTGCGGGCGCGTACCAGCAGTTCGTCGCTGGCGAGGCTGAGGCGTCCGCTGGCGCTGATTTCCGCATCCTTGCCGAGCAGCAGCCGGGAAGGCACGTCATTGCTGCGTTCCAGCACGGCAATGATGTAGAGCGCCGCTGCATGCGGCCCGCAGACCAGCACGCTGTCGCCGGGCTCGGGCGCGAGCAGGCAGCTGGCCGCGCGTTTGGCCACGCACTCTCCGCTGTCCAGTGCAATGCAAAAGCCTGTTTCATCGAATGTGATGACGCGGCCGATGGCATTCACCGGCCGGTTCAGGATCTGTTTGATCAGTGCGTTGGCAGAGTCACCCATGTTTCATTCTCCTTAGACGGCTTTGATGTGGCGTGGCTGCCATTGCTCGGCGGCCAGTAATTCGGCATCGCTTTCCAGCGCACGTTTGCGGTCGGTAAAGGCCGCCCCCTGATCCTGTACGCCATGCAGACGCGTGCGATGCAGCGAAGCACCGCGCAGATCGGCTTCGCGCAAGTCGGCATGTGAAAAATCGGCTTCATCCAGCCGCGCGCCGGCAAAGCTGGCGTGCTGAGCATTGGCGCGCAGCAGCAGGCTCTGGCGCATGTCGGCGTTTGTGAAGCGGGCCTGGCTGATCTGGGCTTCGACGAAGATCGCCTGAGTCAGCTGGGCATTCTGAAAGTCCGCGCCAGTGAGTTCGCAGCCCATGAAAATGGAATTGCGCGCATCGGCTCCGGTGAACTTCGCGCCGGCCGCCTTGCCGCCCTGAAAGTTGCATTGACGCAGCGATGCGCCGCTGAAATCACAGCCGCTGACATCGGCACCGATCAGCTGGCTCAAAGTCAGGTCGGCGCCGACGAAATTCTGACCGGCCAGCAGGCACTGCAGCAGCACCACGTTCTTGAGCCGCACTTCGGCGAAATTTGCAGCGCGCAGATCGGCCTTGAGCAGCACCACGCGGTCGAGCAGGGTGGCGCTGAAATCCGGCGCCTGCATTTCGCATTCAAGGAAATTCATGCGGTCGGTTTGCGTGCCGCAGAATTTCACGCGCGCCAGTTTCGACTTGGCAAACACCACCAGGCCCAGATTGGCGCGGCTCAGGTCGGCGTCCGCGAACTGGCACTCGGCGAAATTGGTGTTGTGGGCCGAGGCGTCCGTCAGGTGGCTGCGCTTGAAGCTGCAGCGGGCGAAAAAGCAGTCGCCCAGCTGTGCATTGCTCAGCTCGGCGTTATCGAAGTGGCAGTCGAAGAAGCTCGACTGGCGCAGATCTGCCGTGCTCAG
Organism: Uliginosibacterium flavum; assembly: GCF_040566545.1. Taxonomy (NCBI): domain Bacteria; kingdom Pseudomonadati; phylum Pseudomonadota; class Betaproteobacteria; order Rhodocyclales; family Zoogloeaceae; genus Uliginosibacterium; species Uliginosibacterium flavum. The sequence continues at coordinate 30,377 of NZ_JBEWZI010000004.1, read as the reverse complement.
ATTGGCGCCGGAGAAATCACAGGCATGGAAAACCCCACCCGTCAGAATGGCTGCGTGCAGATCAAGATTCTGCAAGCCGAGTGCGCTGGCCTCGTGGCCGGAGCGGATCAGCTTGACGAGTTCCTCGCGCGTCATGCTGCACCTGCTTCTGGCGTGCGCCGGCGTGGATAGGTGCGCACCTTGGTGGTTATTGCGCCGTCGAGCAGGGTATCGCCATCGGCGGCGGCGCGGGCCAGGTCAGCGGCATACAGGTTGCTCTCGCGCAGGTCGGCGCCTTCGATGCGGGCGCTGGCGAAGCTGCTGTTCATCAGCTTGGCGCCGGAGAGATCGGCGCGGTGCAGATCGGCCTTGACGAAGCGGCAGTCGGTGGCGCTGGCCGCCGCGAAGGAGGCTCCCTGCAGATCGGTCTGCGAGAAGTCGGCTTCACGGATTTGCGCGCCCTCGAAGCGCGCGCCGCGCAGGCTGGAGGGGCGGAAATTGCAGGTGTGGATCTGCGCACCGGAAAAATCACAACCATCCAGATTGTTCACGCCGACGAAAACCGTCTTGATGATGCGCGCACCGACAAGGCGGGCGCCCTCGGCCTTGACCTCGATGAAGGAGGCGCGCTCCAGGCTGGCACCGGAGAAGTCCGCGCCGCTCAGAGTGCAGCGCACGAAGGCGGCGCGATCCAGACAGGTATTGCGACACAGCAGGCCGCTCAGGTCGGCGTCCAGCAGCACCAGATCGCTGGCATCGGCGCCGGACAGGTCGCCTTCGCTGAATTTCGCGCCACCGATCAGATTGGCCTTCTGCAGATTGGCACCGGCAAAGCAGGCGCGGGCAAAGATGGCGCCTTGCAGGATGGCGCTTTCCAGCATGGCATTGGTGAAGTTGGTATCGGTCAGGTTGGCTTCACCCAGATTGGTTTCGCGCAGGCTGGCGCCCGTAAGGTTCGCGCCGGTGAGCTTGGCGCGGGCCAGCACCGCCTTGTCGAAACAGGCGCCACTCAGATCGCAGCCGCTGAAGTCGATGCCTTCAAGCTGGGCACCCGTGAAATCAACGCCTGCGAGCGCCATGCCGGCCAGATTGGCGCCGGTCAGATCAAGGCCGACGAAAGAGTTGCCTGCCTGCAGGTGCTGCTCGGCGCGCTGACGCACCCAGGCGGCGCGTTCGCCAGGCATGGCATCGGCGGCGTCCTGCAGATGAGCGCTCTGGCGATAGGCCTCGCGCGACTGCTGCTCGGCTTTCTGCATGCGTTGGCGATAGGCCGGGTCTTGCAGATACTGATCGATTTCTGCAACCGGACCGTTCTGCGCGGCGAGGGTGGCGCGCACTTTTTCGAGGGTGTCGAATTCAGCCTGAGCCTTGAAGATTGGCGGTCCCTTGGGCTTGGCCGAGTATTCGCGTTCGATGACGCTGTAATCCATGCCGAGGCTGGCAAACAGCGCCCGGCGCGCCTTGTCTGACTTGACTTCGAGGGCGGCCAGTTCGGCCTTGCCGGCTTCGGCGCGCGTCTGCATCTGGGCCAGAAAGGCCGGAAGTTCTTCGAGTTTCTGCGGCAGCAGATCGGGTGTGGCGGGCAGGCTCGGGGCGTGGCCTTCATCCGGATTGATGCCATAGCTGGCAACCATGGCCCGCGCCTGCTCGATTTCACTGGTCTGGCGGCGACGCAGGTTTTCGCTGAGCAGGGGGCGCGGATCGGCAGGCGGGCTGCCGACGAACTGCTCAACGCTATAGCGCTCGTTCATGCCGTCCGGTAACAAATCATCTTCCTTGAGCAGGAAGAAGTGCCCGTTTTCCGGATCGAGACGTTTCTGGATCGCTTCGGCGTAGTGCTCCAGCGGGCGCGCTTCGCTTTGCCAGTCAGCTGCGGCGAGCAGCAGTTTGATGTCCTCGGCATTCTCGTCGGCGACTTCGACATGCCCGCGCCCGATCAGAATGGCGCATTCGCGGTGCGGAAAGAACAGCACGGTATCGAGCTGCACCGGGATTTCTTCGCAGCGCGGCACATCATCGATCAGGCGGGTGATGAAGCAGCGTGGCAGGATGCCGGGCAGCTGGCCACGCAGTACGGCTTGCGTCGGGTGCAGGTTCTCGAACTCCCAGGGCGCGTCGGCTGGCAGCGGCAGATTCAGCCATTGGTCCGGCGCGCTGACGTTGAAATGACGCCAGTCCAGATCGCGGGCCAGACCAGGGTAATCGGTCTTGAACCAGTTGTCATCGTAAGTGCCGATCATCGCGGCGCGCTCGGGATGTGTTACATCGCGTGCGCCAAAGCCGGCCGGGCGGATCGACGTGCCGGGGCGAATGGACGGATCGTCCGGGTATTCCATCTGCGGCAGGCGCCAGAGCGCGGCCTTGTCTGCAGGTTTGATATGGCCCGAGCCGGCCGGGTTGAGGGCGAATCCTTCGCCGCCATAAGCCAATGGCCAAGCCAGGGGCTGATCGTGAATGGCTTGCGGGGCAGAGGCTTGCTGGCCTTGCCAGTGGCGTTCGCCGAAAACGCACAGGGTTTTCTCCAGGCCGGCAAAGCGCACGCGCACCGCGCAGGCCGGTGCCGGGCCGCCGGGTGGGCTGGCGCGGCCGTGCACCAGATATTCGCCGCGTACCTTGGGCATGCAGGCGTCCAGTGCTGCATCGGCGCCCAGTTCATCCGCTGCAAATTGCCATAACGCCGCTTCACCACGCAGGCGCAGTGGCCCTTGCAGCGATACGAAGAGCATGGGCGTGACGACGAAGCGGAAGTGCCCCTTGAACTCGATGGTGCGCGTCAGCAGGGCGAGCGCGCCGGGCTTGATCGTCTTCATGGGGCGATTCCGAAGAATGCGTCAGGCAATGATGTGGGCATCGGCAGTCTTGATCTCGAAAGACGCTTTTTCGCACTTGAGCACCACATAAGCCATGTTGACGCCCTTAACTTCGTAGTTCAGCGCGGTAATGCCGTGCGAGGTGCCGGTGGTTTCAACCTTCGAGCCGGTCTGCGCAATGGCGATGGCTGTGGCCGCATAGGTCATGCCGGTGACAGTACTTTGTGAACCGAATTTTTGCGTCAGAAAGCCGCCGATCTTGTCGAACATGTTGTCGATGGTGCGGTTGCCACCGGGCGAGATGATGGTCAGCCCGGCTGGGGCGGTGATGGTCACCGGCCCGGCTGCGGTCATGTTCCACGGGCCACCCACGGTCTGGGTCAGTCCGGCACCGATGGTTTGTGTGACACTGGCCCCGACCGAGTCTGTACGGCTGGCACCAACCGTGATCGACTGGCTAGCACCGACCGTGATGCTCTCGCTGGCGCCTACGGTTTCCGTACGGTTGGCACCAATCGTGATGTCCTCGTTGGCCCCGACTGATTCCGTGCGGTTCGCGCCAATCGTGATGTCTTCATTGGCACCGACCGACTCCGTGCGGTTTGCGCCGACGGTGATGTCTTCATTGACGCCGACCTTCTCGGTGCGGTTGTTTTTGACCTCGACGTTTTCATCATTGTCGACGGTCTTCTTGCGGTCGTGTCCGACCCAATGGGTTTCGTCGTTCTCAACTTCGATATCCTGATTTTTCTCGGCGTGGATGAAGACCTGTTCTTCACCCTTCTTGTCCTCGAAGCGGATTTCGTTGAAGTTGTCGGGGGTGCCGCCTTTGGATGAGCGGGATTTGATGCCCGACTGGGTCATGTTGGCAGGCAAGTCGTAGGGCGGCATCTGCTCGCCGTTATAGACACTGCCCGTGATCAGCGGCCGGTCCGGGTCGCCTTCGAGGAATTCGACTACCACCTCCTGGGTGATGCGCGGAATTGCCACGAAGCCCCAGTTTTTGCCCGCCCAAGGAGACGACACGCGCATCCAGCACGAGCTGTTTTCATCGACCTTGCCGAGGCGGTCCCAATGGAACTGCACCTTCACACGGCCGTATTGGTCTGTGTATATCTCGTCGCCAGCCGGGCCGACCACCACCGCCGTCTGCGGGCCGCGCACAACCGGGCGTGGGGTGAGGCGCTGCGGGCGGAATTCCTGTTGGCTCGACAGCGCCGTGATCTCGCACTGGTATACGCTGCCCTGCGTGCCTTGCTGGGCTTCGAGGCCCTCGGCCTGCAGGTGGATGAAACTGGCGGTGACCAGATATTCGCGATTCTGGTCACGGCGTACATGGCCACTGAGCTTGAAGAGCATGCCACTGCCGATAGCTCGTGCATTGGTGCGCGCGTGGGCCAGTTCGTGTTGTGAATGCAGTTCATCGATGCGCGCCCGCGCCAGATGATCGCCGTCGGCTTGTACTTCAAAACCACCCGGGTAATCGAAGACTTCGTGATCCGCTTGATCATGCCCGCGTGGCAGGTTGGCGGCCGCATCCAGCTTCACTTTGGGACGTTTGAAGTCGTAATCGACGAGGCGCGTCTTTCCCGGCTGCACCACGCGCTCGAAACGCCAGTCGGTGATGTGATCGGAGGCTTCTTTTTGCGCGCGCTGGTTGTCCACGAATTCGAAGCTGGCGTCGCCCGGCACCGGGCTGTGGGCGCTGTAGGAGTCGGCCAGCACCAGCACATTCTTGTCCTTCTGATACTCGAAGAAAAAGTAGATGCCTTCGTCTTCCATCAGGCGGCAGATGAAATCGAAATCCGTCTCGCGGTACTGCACACAGTATTCGCGTTTGGCATAGTCGCCACTGAGCGAGTCGCGGAATTCGGCGACCGAATGGTCTGCAAAAATATCCTTGATGATCTCCGGCGCACTCTTGTTCTGGAAGATGCGGCAATCTGCCGTGCGCGTCAGAAACCAAGGCCAGGGCTGGATGTGCGCCTGATAGGCTTGATAGCGGCCTTCTGTTCCAGTGTGTGAAAAGCGGGTGACGTACCCGGTCAGGAAGCGTTCGTTCTGATCGGGCAGGGTGATGCGCACGCTGGCGATTTTCCCCAGCAGCGCGTCCAGATCAATATCGGCTTTCTCGCTGAGACACTCGACATGGAATTCGCTGATCCGTCCCAGTGATTCACGTGCTTGCAGCGAGTGCAGGCGCAGGATGTTCGGGCCTAGCGGGGTGCTCAATTCGAACTGCATCGATTCGGCCATGACTTGATCCTTTGCGCGGCTGCGGGAGATTGCACCCAGATTCCAAAGGATAGTCGAAATCCGGGTGGCACCGAACGAGCCCACCCCGTGTTTTTCCATTCGCCCATTCGGGCACAAAATCCATTTTTCAGGGATGGTATTTCGGGGCCACGTCTTTTGGGGCGAACAGGCTGCAGGGCGGGGAGTTTCGGGTTTGTCCGGTCGCATGCAGTTCGGTGTCAGTGCATGCCTGAAGAGCCGCTCCTGGATTGTGTTTGCAGCATGCCTGCCTGTAGAGAGCCGTCAGCTGCGGCTCTTCAGGCAGGATCAAACCTCATTCGGCTGGCCAGCAACGGACTGCTGCTGAAACCGGCGCAGCTCGCTGCTGCGGGCCTTTGAGAGCGACGATCAGCTCGGCGTCGTAGTCGATCACGCTTGGATTTTTAAACACACTCTGTACGCGTTCTGGCGCTTCAGCTTTTGCCATGCTTTCGTAGTCGGCCCGGCAATCGGGCGGAGATTTTTCGTTCAGGCCGGTGGCTTGGCGGATGCTCTGCCAGCAGCCGGCCGGGTCGGTGTACAGCGAGCATTCCGCCGGGAACAGGCGCCGGTAGCGGAGTCGCAGCTGCGTGGGGTCGGTCTTCAACAGTTCGACCTGTTGCAGGCCATTGCCCTGCAGCAGATCTTCAAAGAGTTTTCTGCCGTCGAAATCGAAGAAACTCAAGGCGAGTCCGCCCTGAATGCTTTCGGGTGCGTCGACCAGGACGAAGGGGCCTTTGATGCCCCTGAAATTTCCGGCACTTTCGTGCCCTTCGACCAGATCGATCTCGCCCTTGGCCGGCTTGCGTACGCAGGGTGGCGCTTTGGCCTTGGGGGCGAGTCGGATCAAGCCGATGCGCGCGGCGCCGATCTCGCCCATATCGGTCTGCTTGATCATCAGGCCCGGGTACACATAGCAACTCAGCTCAGGCTTGAATTGCGGGTTGAGCGGATCGCGCGGCAAGGGGCGATGCCGTTCCTGCAGGGGTTTGTCAAACAGGGGAGGCGAACTTGCCGCCCATGCATCGGACGCAGCCAGCCCGCACGCGATGCTCACCAGGCTCAAGGCAGACGCTGCTCTAATCCACGACATAGTAGCTGTCCGCGTTATTCACGATTTTCGGCGCACCCCATTTCAGTATTCTGGAACCAATGGGTTTGGGTCTTCCGGTGACCCATTGGTCATACGCCGTGATGCCGGCTGCGCCCTGATCGACGTAGATGGCGGCGTGGCCCAGATATTTGCCCTCGTCATTGAATGTCGCGATGACGGTGCCGGCCACGATGCTCTTGTTGTCCTTCACGGCGGCGCCTTTTTTCCAGTCTGCCGTACGGGCTGGCAGGGTGGGACTGACTGTTTTGACGTAAGAGACACACTGGCCGCAATAGTTGGCCGGGCCTGAAGTGCTGTCGCTGGGTGGGGCGCTTGCGTAGGGGCCCAGGCTGGAGGAGGGCGCGCAAGCCCATTGCCCGATCGGTGCATCCGGATGGTTCAGGTAGTTTTTTGAGACGTGCGGCATGTGTATCCCCAAGGCGGAAAATTTGGCTGCGTCACGGAAATTGTAGTTGCTGCTTGCGTAGGCGCATGCGGATTTGTTCTGCAGTATGCTTGCCCGAAGAGTCCCTTCCTGATTGGATCCGCAGCATGCCTGCCCGCAGAGGTTCGCTGCATGCGGCTCTCCGGGTCGGCTTAGCTCAGCCACTGCAGCAGCTGTTTCTGCCGCCTGGCCGGGGCGGCAATGTTGAAGAGCACAGCGTCCGGGCTGTGCAGGGCGAGAATCAGCGCGGCGAGGCGGCGCTGGCGCTGATAGCCGCCGCGCAGCGTCGTCAGGGCAATGCCGGTGTCGCGCGGCTGGCCCATGAAGAAGGGCTGGCCGGCCGGGAAATCGGCGGCGTTGGCCTGCCACCAGGCCTGCAGCTTGGCGGCATCCGGCCAGGGCAGGTTCTCGTCCGGATCGTCCGACAGGTCGTCGCTTTCAGGATCATCGTCCGGGCCGCTTGCTGCGCCGGGTGGTGCCTCCGACTCCAGATCGGCTTCGCTCAGATCGAGGCCGGTGATCAGGGTGAAGGCTTCACCGGCCAGGCGGGCGAGCGCCGGGTTTTCCGTCTGTTGCAACAACCAGGGCAGGTAGTGCGGATCGCCGACGACGCCGCTGCCGGTGATCAGCGTGCGTATGTGCTCCGGCGCTTTCCTCAGTCTGGCGAGCAGATTGTGGGCATCCGTCGGTGCGGCTGCGAGCAGCCACAGACGCAGCGCATCTGTCTGCTGCGGGCCGGGCTGCGCAGCCCAGGCGCCGAGGCGGGCCAGACAATCGCTGCGCTCGCCCAGCAGCACACCACCCCAGGCGGCCTGAAAGCTCACCCGTGGATCTGCATCGCTCAGCAGGGTGCGGCAATGCTCTCTCATTTCGACCATCCCCAGCTTCGCTGCCGTGTGCGCCGCGCAGGCGCGCAGAGCCGGGTCTTCGGCGTTGAAGGCGCCGTGCAGGATAGAACCCGGATTCACCCGATGCTGCGTGCAGGCCACCAGCCCGATACGGCGCCGAAAGGGATTCTCGGAGGCCAGCAGGTGCTGGACCGTGCCTTTCAGGCAATTCGCGTCTACCCAGCCCAGCGCCGCGATCAGCTCGTCCTGAAATTCATCCGGCAGCAGGGCAGTACGACTCAGCAGGGCATCGAGCCGTGAGGGCTGCTCCGTGAGCGCCACCACCGTCTCGGCAAACAGCGCACCGGGCAGATCGCCATCCTCCTCGCGCAGCCAGGGCCGGCCTTCCTGCGCCGCCACGCACAGCCCGTCCAGATGCGCGGCGAGGCGCTCGTCGAGGCGCTGCAGGTAGAGCAGGGCGAAATGCGGCGCATGCACCGCCGCGCGCCGCTGCAGGTAGATCAGGGCGGCGTCTTCGGTGTGTTGGGCGAGGATGATTTCAGTCACGTGGACTTCTTTCATTCATAAACTTGCCAGGACTGTCCATCGAACGATGCAACGTCGCTTTCGCCGATAGACCAAAGAACGCCTTCGGCTGTAGTCAGGCTATAAAAAGTTTCTGGTTCCGCCGTGCCGCCAAAGTCGACCGTGACGAGCGCCTTGCCTTCGAGCGTAAATAGGCCAGACATGGTCGAAACGTACAGTTTGTCCTGGAACCAACACAGGTCCCAGATATCGACATTTGTGTCTTCGTCCCAATGCACAACTTCCCAAGCGTCGTTCCGACCACGGATCAGCAAGCCTGATTGGCCCGCGATGTAAACCACTCCGTTTTGAGCGCAGCAAACGGAAGTTAAAATCCGGTTGGTCAAACTGCCACGGTCATGCCAGCGCGTGCCATCGAATTGCCAGATTTCACCATTCCACCCTGCCGCATAAATCTCGTTGCGGAAAAATCCGTCAATGGCCTCGAAACCGACCTCTTCGCCCTCCGTCGGGAGGGGAGCACTGATGTCATGCCAGAGCGCCTCATCAACACGCTCGTAAACCTGGCGCTTCATGCCGCAGGCGAACACCTTGCCCTCAATAGCGCGAGCGTTCCGAATTAGGGTAGGGGGAGGGAGAATGCTTTCTTCTGTGGAGTTTCCTCCGACATAAGTGAAAACATCCCCATCCTCACCAATAACCACCAATTTTTCAGAAGGCGTATTGGCGACAGCTATTGCATTAGAGTCCCAGACGGTATTCATTCCGCCCGCCCATTCAGCTTGGTCAACAGCGATAATGCTTGTGTGAGCGATATCCCTTTCCAGCAGTTCCTTTCCTTTGCTGAGGATGTACACCAAGTCTCCGTAGCGGGCTGCACCACGAATTAAAGTTCTAGCACCAACAAACTCACTTTTCATTTTTTCTCCGGTGTTAACGAGGGGGTTTTCCTGCAGGCAGTGACGCGCTGATTTCTTGCTCTAGCGCCGCCTTGTTGTCGGTATAGTTTTTCCCCGTTGGTGAGTGTTTGATGGGCTTCGATTGATCCCCCATCCCCTTGTGACCCTCTTTCAGTTGGGCCTCAACACACTTTTGGTCACATTGTGGCGCTACTGCAGCAGCACCTTTGGCGCAGTGTTTGAGTTCATCCTCAAAGGCTCTATGCGTGCCAGCCGGAACCGTGCTGAATGCTTTGTGATGTGCGTGCCTGAGGCCGTGGCTGCCGGAGCAGCTGCCGCCTTCCAGACACATACAGGGAGCCTTCTTTATCTCATAGTCTTTCCAGCCATCCACCTTGGCGCCGTTTGCGACGGAGGTTTTGAAAAATGAACTTTTGGGGATGATGTGATCCCCTGTTTGTGAGGGGCAGCAGCCATTGATGCCGTCTCTAGGTTCTGCATCGTAGGGTAGTAACTGGCAGCGTCTGGCAGCTGCGCAAGGATTTGAGCTGGCTGATTTTGTCCGGGCAGCAATGAGGTCTTTCTTGCGACTGAACGCATCGGATAGACCAGCTTCGGCACAGACGTCCTTACCGTCCTTCTTGTGGGGTTTGTAATCGGCGCAGGCTTTTTTCTCCTTGGCAATATCGCCGTTTTCTCCGCCACAGGCTCCACCGACTGCACTCATGGCAATTTCATCGACATAAGGCCACGGCGGCGCATTGCCAGGCACGTCACCAGCATGGTTATGTGTGGTGATATCTCCCATCCGCACCACGTTTTCGCCCTCGACCTTTACATTCATCGACCAGGCGTTGAAATACACCTTGCCCATGTTCTTGGCGGTGATCACGCCTTTTTTGGGCGCGCAGCCGGCTTCGTCACCCATACTTTTCGAGAAGTAGCTCTTGTTCTTGAGCATCACTTCCTTGCCGCTGATCTTGACGTTGCGTGAGCCCTTGGTGGTGTCCGAGGCCATGCCGGTATTCGGATAGGGAATGGGCACGCCGGGCGGAGTGGCGGGGGTCATGGGCGGGGTGAAGCATACGTCCGGGAAGGCGGCGATGGACTTGCCTGCTGCGGCCTTGCAGGAGACTTCCATGTTGTTGGCGTAGATCTGATTGGCCATCACGCCTCCCTGTATTGCAGGACGATTGCGGCGCGCTGGCCGGCATCACTGCTGAAATGTGCGATCACGCCAGCACCGGGGGCGTAGCCCTTGCGGCTGGCGGCGTCAGCCAGGGCCAGCACGGCGATGCCGCTGGCGGCACCGATCTCGCCAATGGCTTCGGCCGGGTGCCACAGGTCGAACTCCTCCTTGAGCGTGCGCATGGTTCGCGACAGGGCTAGCGCGGCTTCCTTGAAGTAATAGTGCTCGCCGGAGAGATCCGCGATGCGGTAATTCAGATCGTGCATGGCGGAGCCTGCGTCGGCGAGGGCTGCCTTGCAGGCACGGGCCAGACCGTCGCCGCGCAGGGGCTCTTCGCTGGCGATGTGGGCGGGCTCAATGTCGAAACCGATGCCGCAGCAGCGCAGCTCCGGGCCGCTGCCGGCGGGGCCGACGAGGATCGCGCCAGCAGCTTCGCCGGGCATGAAGCCATTGGAGTTGCGTTCGTTGAGCAGGCGTTCTTGCGTGTCATAAGCGGACAGCGTGGCAGCGTTGAGCAGGCTGTCGGCGGCGACGATGAGGACCTGCGCGGCTTGCCGGGCGTTGATGAGCTGGCGGGCCTGATGCAGGGCAGCGGCCACGGCGACACGGCCGTGTGGAACGACGGCGGATTGCGGCGCGAAGCGGGTGCCCAGCTCACTTTCGATCTGCGCGAGCAACTGGTCTTCAAGCCCGGCGAGGCGGCCGGGGCGTTCGCGTTCGGCAACGCAGAGCAGTAGCGGGATTTCGCTCCTGCGTTCGCGCGGAATGCCCGCGAGGGCTTCATTGATGCTCATCACCGCCATGCGGCTGAGCTTGACCATGCCGCGCCAGGGCGATTCGAGGGCGACCTGATGGCCCATGATCCACGTGCCGCCGCTATCCATGAAGCGGGTTTCGGTGGGGTTGCCGAGCTTGGCGCGCATGGCGGCGCAACTGGATGCGGCGGACAGCCCGACGCTGGTGACGAGGCCGCAGCGGCGAATGGCGAGCGGGGCGTTCATGGTTTGCCTCCGGCCAGTTCGCGTTCGTGGGCGTCGAGGATTTCGATCAGATCGGGCGAGACGTAGAAGGCGATTTCTTCGCGCTGCTTCCACCAGTCTTCGCCCTGACGGCCGACGAGGATCTGGCCAATCTCGAACATGCTTTTCTTCAGCGGCCGGCACAGGCGCCAGGTGAGGGTGTAACGCTCTTCGTCCGGTTCGAGGACAACGGTATCCAGCGTGGCGCGGTATTCCTCTTTGCCGCCGGCCTTGGGGAAGATCCACACGGGGGCTTCGAAGCCGGGCAGGGTGAAACTGCGTTGGCCATCCGGGGTCAGGTTGAGCAGGGTGACTTCCTGTCCGCCGATAGGGAAAGGCAGTTGCTGATCGAGCGGTGCGGCCTGGTAGTAGCGTTCGTCGAAATCCGGCGGCAGGAAGGGAAAGTGCTCTTCCAACCAAGCGTCATCGTAGGTGCCGGCGTAAGGCGCGCGCTGGGCCCATTGGCGACCGATGGGGCCAAAGGCCATCGGGGCGTAATCGCCTTGCGGGTGAGTAATGGCGCGGCCAATCTCTTCGGTGTTGGGCAGCGGGGCGCCATCTATCCATTCGCGCTGCAGGTGCTGATGGAAGCCACAGCCGACCGGATTGAGCATGAAGGCGGCGTGTCTGGCCGGGTCTTCGTGGCGCAGATCGCCGCCACCGAAGGCGGTGCCGTAGTGAATGGCTTGTTGGGTGAAGGCCTGCGGTGCGGAGGCCGAGATGCTGGATACGCCGGCCTGCCAGTGACGGGCGCCGACTACGTTGAAGGCTTTCTGCCAGTTGCCGATGCGAACGCCCACCGGCACGCTGCCGACGGGGCGGCCGTAAGGTGCGTAGGCGCTGGCATTCAGGAGGATGTCGCAGGCCTGTTTGCGCGGTGCGAAGTCGATTTCGTAGCGCGGCGCGGACAGACCCGGCTCGCCATGAAACACGTCGGCCATAAACAAGGGCTGTTGTTCGTCGTGCAGGCGCGCGGATTCGCCCGCTTTGCTGGGCAAGGGGAAAGTGCCCTTGATGGCGATGACCAGCAGCTCGCGGCCGCTGGGCTCCATGCCCATGGTGTAGGCCACCTGCAGGCGGGTGGCGTTGATGAGTTCCATGTGCGGTCGATCAGTTGAGCTGCACGGAACCGCCCTTGACGCGATTCACGCCGGTGGAGCGACTGGAGACGTAGGCGCCCTGGATCAGTACCTTGCCCGCTTTAGTGAGGGTGATACTGGCTTTGCCGCAGCGCAGGACGATCTGTTCCTTGGCAGAGACGAGCATGCGTTCGCCGTCGGCGTCGATTTCGACCTGATTGCCTGCGCCGGCCAGGATATTTACGGGCTCGCGGATCACGCCCATGACGATGGGGCGATCCGGGCGGCCTTCGTCGAACATTACGACAAGGCTGGCGCCGATGTGGCGAGCCTGCAGGTCAACTGTGCTGCGGGCGGGCAGTGCCTGGCTGCCGGGCTGGCCGGGATAGCTGATCAGCGGGGTGAGGCCGTCGGCGGCAAGGGCGACCAGGGTGGCGATGCGAATGCCATCAATGCGTTGCTGTGGAACAGCGGTGCTGGCAAGGCTGGCGATGATTTCGGGTGGGTGGCGGCGGCTCATGGATTTTCTCTTTCGCGCTTCAGTTTTGCAGCACTTTGCTGCCTTTGATGATGACGTCGCTGGAGGCTTTGACATTGACCTTGCCACTGCCTTGCAGGGTGATGTCCTTGCCCTTGATGGTGATGGTGCCGTCTTTCTTCATCGTGATGCTGGCGCTACCGGTCTTGATGGTGATGGAGTCGCCCGCGTTGATGACCAGATTCTTGCCGACATCCAGTTGATCGTTCTGGCCGATGTTGCTGCTGCGATTGCTGCCCACATCCAGCGACAGGTTGTTGCCAATATTGGTGGTTTGATTGGCGCCGACGGTTAGCACGCGGGCTGCGCCGATGGTGACCTCCTGCGCCGCGCCGACGGTGATGGTTTCGTTGATGCCGACGGTATGGGTGCGTTGGGTGGCGACAGTCAGGGTGTCAGTGGCGCCGATGGTCACGCTCTGGTTGGATCCGACTTGTTCAGTGCGGTTGACGCCGATAGTGATCGTTTCATTGACGCCAACCTTTTCCGTGCGGTTGTTGCCGATGGTGATGTCTTCATTGACGCCGACCTGTTCGGTACGATTGTTTTTGACCTCGACATTTTCATCGTGATCGACGGTCTTTTTGCGGTCGTGACCGACCCAGTGGGTCTCGTCGTTTTCGACCTCGATGTCCTGATTTTTCTCGGCGTGGATGAAGACCTGTTCCGAGCCCTTCTTGTCTTCGAAGCGGATCTCGTTGAAGTTCTCGGGAGTGCCGCCTTTGGATGAGCGAGATTTGATGCCCGACTGGGTCATGTTGGCAGGCAAGTCGTAGGGCGGCATCTGGTCGCCGTTATAGACACTGCCGGTAATCAGCGGCCGATCCGGATCGCCTTCGAGGAATTCGACGACGACTTCCTGACCTATGCGCGGAATGCTGATGAAGCCCCAGTTTTTGCCCGCCCAAGGCTGGGCGACGCGCATCCAGCAGGAGCTGTTCTCGTCGTTCTTGCCGAGGCGATCCCAGTGGAACTGGACTTTGATGCGGCTGTACTTGTCGGTGTAGATCTCGTCACCGGCGGGGCCGACGACAACGGCGGTCTGGATGCCGCGTACGAAGGGGCGCGGGGTGAGGCGCGGCGGCCGGAAATCCTGCGCGCTGGCCAGCGTGGTGATTTCACTCGTGTAGCTGCTGCCTTCAGCGCCGTCACTGGTTTCAAGTCCTTCTGCCTGCAGATGGGTGTAGCAGGCAGTGACGAGGTATTCGCGGTTCTGATCACGGCGGACGTGGCCGCTGAGTTTGAAGAGCATGCCGCAGCCGATGGAGCGGGCATTGGTGCGGGCATGAGCGACTTCGTGCTGCGACTGGATCTCGTCCAGCCGGGTGCGGGCAAGGTGATCGCCGTCGGATTGCACGACGAACTCACCGGGGTAGTCGAAGATTTCATGCTCGGCCTGGGCATGACTACGAGGGTGACTGGACTTGGCATCCAGTTTGACCTTTGGACGCTTGAAATCGTAATCGATGCTGCGTGTCTTGCCGGGCTGTACCGCACGTGCAAAGTGCCAGTCGGTGATGTGGTCGGAGGCTTCACGGCGGGCACGGTCGTTATCCACGAACTCGAAATTTGCATCGCCGGGCACCGGGTTGTGGGCGCTGTATGCGTCGGCCAGAACCAGTACATTCTTGTCCTTTGCATACTCGAAGAAGAAGTAGATCCCTTCCTCTTCCATCAAGCGGGCGATGAAGTCGAAATCGGTTTCGCGGTACTGCACGCAGTATTCGCGCTGGGCGTAGCTGCTGCTCAGGGCGTCGCGGAGTTCGGCCACGGAATGATCTGCGAATACTTCCTTGATGATCTCCGGTACGGTCTTGTTCTGAAAGATGCGGCAATCGGTCGTGCGGGTCAGGAACCAGGGCCAGGGTCGAAGTACTGCTTCGTAGCTCTGGAAGCGTCCGTGTGTGCCAGCGTGTGCAAAGCGGGTGAAGTAACCCGTGAAGAAACGCTCGCCTCCGTCGGGCAGGGTGATTCGTATGCTGCCCTGCTTGCCCAGCAAGGCGTCGATGTCGATATCGGGTGTGTCGCTGAGACCGAAAAGGTGAAACTCGCTGATCTGGCCGAGCGTTTCACGCGCAGACAGAGAACTCAGACGCAGGACTTCCGGACCGACAGGGGAAAGTAGTTCGAACTGCATGAATGCTTGGGCCATGAGTGGAGATCCTGATGCTGTGGATAGCGGCACGACTGCTGGCGCGATTGTAATGTGCGGGGATATGCCGGAGGCTTGCGTTGGTCAGTTGAGTCCTTTTGAATGACCGTCGCCTTAGCTGTGCATGACCGACGGACATGGGCGAAGCTTCGCTTCATATATCTGAAACGACTTTTCACGAGTTGGGCGCTGAAAAGCCTTGGTGGGCGCCACTCTTCGGACATGTGTGCCGCAAACCAAGGTCTGGTGTGGCTCTCCGATGGGCTTGATTGCCAGGATTAGTAATCCGGACGGAGCTGCTTGCCCCGGCTTACTGAACTTGGGCGGTGACCACCCAGCCTTTGACCGGCTTGCCGCCTTCGGTGCGCAAGTCGGCTGCGTCAATGCTGCGTAATTCAAACCCTGTTTTGATCAGGGTTGTTTCGAGGTAGTGGTGGCCGTGGGCGTAGCGTCCGTGCGGGTTGATGGCAAAGCCTGTTTCGTCACGCTCCGGCGGCAGTTGCTCCACCGTGAAGATCAAGAGTCCCTTGGCGCGCAAGGCTTGGCGCGAGGCGGCGAACACTGCTTCGAGTGGGCCGAAATACACCAGGGTATCGGCCGAAATGATGAGATCGAATTTCCGGCTTTGAGCGGCGATGAAGGCTGTCAGCTCCCCTTTCGTCAGAGCGTCGTAGCATTGCCGGGCATCGGCTTTGATCAGCATTCCGCCGGACAAGTCTACGCCGCTCAATTGCCGCGCATACGGGCGCAGCAGAGGGCCGCAGAGTCCGGTGCCGCAGCCGGCATCAAGGATGTCGAGGTTTGCTGTGCTGCCGGGCCGGGCACGCTCCAGCGCGTCGACCACCAGTTCGGGGGCTCGATAGGACAGGTTGCCTTGCAGTTGCGAGTCGAAGCTGTCAGCAAAGCGGTCAAAAGTTTGTTCCACGTAATCATCGGCGGCGCGATCCGGCACGCTGTCACCGGAGCAGGCTGCGTGCAGATGGCGTGCGACCGGGCTGTCGGGCTCAAGCTTCATCCATTCTTCGAAAACCTCGGCGGCTTCGCTGACTCTGCCCAATGAATAATAGGCAACGCCCAGCAAGCGACGGCTGTCCGGGTTGTCTGGCTTTTTGTCAATCGACAGGCAGTAGTAATGCACCGCTTCCTTGATGTGTCCGCGTGAGGCGTGGAGCAGGCCCAGATTGTTATAGGCGCCAGTGGCATCCGGTTCCAGTTCGATTGCGCGCAGATAGCTGGTTTCGGCTTCTTCCCAGCGGCCAAGGAGTTTGAATACGACGCCCAGGTTGTTGAATACATCGCCGCGTTCAGGGGCAAGTGCCAGGGCATGGTGATAAGCGGTGGCGGCTTCGGGCAGGCGGCCGCTATCGGCCAGTACGTTGCCCAGATTGATATAGCAGTCTGCGTGGTTCGGGATCAGTTCGCAGGCGCGGCGGATCAGGGTGATGGCGGCGTCGCGCTTGCCGCGCTGGGATTGCAGTACGCCGAGAAAATGCAGTGCGTCACCTTGTTCCGGAACCGCCTCCAGAATCCGCCTGTAAATCTCTTCGGCAGAGTCCAGTTCGTTATGTTGCTGGAGCTGAATGGCGTAGACGAGTGCCTGGGTGATGGTGACTTCCGGAGCGTCGGCAGAGTTGTCGGTGTTGGCGGCCATGCTGCAGCATTCCTGGGGGCGGAAAGGCCGGATCATCCCGCATTCATAGGCCTGCTGCCAAGCCCTGCAGAGCGCGGTCGTCGGATATGCCCGCATCGGCGATTGAAGTGCAGGCCCTTGTGTGGTGGAATGCCCGCCACAGCGGGTTGTTCTGCGGGATTTTCAGGGGGTCATGTGCTGCGTGTTTTCGTAGTGAGTCAGAACGGGGTGCCACCCGCCTCGCCCTTGTCGGCGGTGTTTGGCGAAGGTATCGGCAGCATTGGCCGGGAGGATGTCAATTCTCTGGTTTTGCCCGATCCGCATAAGCATATTTCGCGTGTGCAGGCACAGGTAAAGTGTCTGTCGGGTGAGTATTTCCTTGTTGATCAAGGCGGTAACCCGACCAGCGTGAATGGCCGTCCGCTTGGTAAGGGTAATGTTGCCTCTTTGCATGATGGTGATCGCATCGAGATGGCGGAGTGGATTTTGCACGTTGAAACCGTGCGTCCTGCGCCGGTTTTTTCGGCGGCGCCTGCTGCTGCAGACGATCCGCTGGGTTTGCTGGGAGGGGCTGCGCCCGCCGCAAGTAATCCGGATCCCTTAGCCGCCTTGCTGGGGATTCCGCCAGCGCCCTCTGCGATGCCCGCTCCGGCTGCGGTTGTGCCTGCTCCGTCAAATTCTGTGTCGCCGCCCGCTCCCGTGCAACGCAAGGCGGGTGATGATCCTTTTGCGATTTTTTCCGTGGCTGCTACGCCGGCAGAAAAAGCGCCTGTCGCTGCGTCGCAAAACCTTGATCCGTTCGCCGCTTTCGGTACGCCGGCCGCTGCGCCGCGTCAGCCGGCCAATGCACAAGCCAGCAGCGATGATCCGCTGGGCTTGGGTCTTGGTGTGAATATCGGTCAGCCGGCCGGGGCCACTTCGGTGGATTCCCTGTTTGGACTGGAGGCGAAAACGGCTGCGGATCCGTTTGCCAATTCGATGCTGGCGGACCCGCAGCATCAGGTGCCGACAGCGGCGGATAGTCAGGACCCGCTGGCTTTGCTGATGGGCACTGACACCGCAGCTGCGATGCCGACGGGGCGCAACGATTCTTCCATGCTCAACGATGCCTTCGTGCCACCGAAGGCGGTTGCGGCCGAGGATGAGTTCGACTTCAACCTGCCTACCCAGATTGTGGTGGGGACGCCGGATAATCCGCCTGTTGCGAAAGCGCCCGCCGCGCCGATAGCCGCTCCGGTATTGCCTGTGCAGCCAGCCCCCGTGGCAAGGCCCGCACAGCCTCAGGCTGCAGCCAGGGTGGCTGTACCGGCCCCAGCGGCGCCCGTTTCCGCAGCTCCAGTGTCTGCAGGTTCGGGGAGTAGTGCTGAATTGCTGGCTGCCTTCGTGCGCGGCCTTGGGGTGCCCAATCTGAATCCGCCCGGTGGCTTGACCCCGGAACTGGCCGAGCACATCGGCGTGATGTTGCGCGAATCGGTGCAGGGTACAGTGGATTTGCTGGTGGCTCGTGCTGCAACCAAGCGCGAAGTTCGTGCCGAAATGACGATGATCGTCAGCAAGAACAACAATCCGCTGAAGTTTTCGCCCGATGTGAATTTCGCCTTGCATCAGCTCTTGCAGCCTGCGGGCAGTAAGGGCTTTTTGCCGCCGGTTGAGGCCATGCGCGACGCGTACGATGATCTGCGGGCGCACCAGATCGGCTTCATTGCCGGCATGCGGGGGGCGCTGGCGGGTATTCTGGGGCGTTTCAGGCCTGCTGAACTGGAGGCGCGCCTGTCCGACAAGAGCTTCCTCGATAGTGTGCTGCCGGCCAATCGCAAGGCCAAACTGTGGGATTCCTACGAGCAACGCTATGCGGGCATCCTGCGCGAGGCCGAAGATGATTTCCATTCCCTTTTTGGCCGCGAATTCCTGCGCGCCTATGAAGAACAGATCGACCGTTTGTCCAACGACCGGGCGTCCCAATGAGTAAACTTGACGTTCATACTGCCCACCTGTCACGCACGGGTGGGCGCAAGCGCAACGAGGATTCCTGCGGCTACTGGACCTCTGATGCGGGCTGCTGCTGGGTTGTCTCCGATGGCGCTGGCGGCCATGGCGGCGGCGATGTGGCCTCGCGTCTGGTCGTCAAGACCGTGCTGGAGCGTTTTGCAGCCAATCCGGTGGTGAGCAGCGAAGTTGCGGTGAGTCTGCTTGAAACGGCACACGCCGAGTTGATGAAGGCCAAGGAGCACCAGCCGGCCGGCACTGACATGCACGCCACCTGTGTGCTGCTGCTGATCGACCGTGAGCAGGGCCAGGCTGTGTGGGGGCATGCCGGTGATTCGCGTGCCTATCTCTTCCGCAATGGGCAACTTGCCTATCAGACGCGTGATCACAGCCTGGTGCAAAGCATGATTGACGCTGGCTACGGCAGCACGGACCTGATCCGGACCCATCCACAGCGCAGCCTGCTCACCTCGGCCATTGGCAATGCCGGCGAACTGGTGATCAGCGTGTCGGGCGATCCGGTGCCGACCGATGCCGGTGACGTGTTCATGCTCTGTTCCGATGGCTGGTGGGAATATGTGGATGAGGCCAATATGCAGCGCATCCTGGCCGAAGCGAGCAGCGCTGACGCCTGGCTGGAAAGCATGGCGGCCATCGTCGAACGGGATGCTGGCACGGATAACGACAACTACACTGCAGTGGGAGTCGTGGTGAATTCCGCTGAATCAGCGACCACTGTGATCCTGGGCCCGCGTAGCGAGCAGGCCGAACCTCCTGAGGAGTCCACATCATGAAAATCCGTTTATTTGCGCTGGGCTTGGCCTGCACAATGACCGTAACCGGTTGCGAAACCATGGATGCCAAAACGCAAGGCGCCGTGTTTGGCGGTGCGATTGGCTGTGCCGGTGGTGCCGTACTGGCCAAACTCACCAAGAACGACATGGCGACTGCCTGTGCGGCCGGCGCGGTTGTCGGCGGCGCGATTGGCTACCTGCGCGCGCGTAATGCCGAGGTGCAGGAGGCGCAACAAGCCAGCAACGAGGCCGTCAGCCAGGTGCCGGGGGCCCGTGCCACACCGGTTGAAACTCAGACCGTGCACGTTACGGATCGGGAAACCCGCAAGACCGATCAGGTTCAGGCTTTCAAGTCCGTGTCGGTAGATATTCCGCTCAATCAGGTGGATACGCCCGATGGCCGTGCAGCCGTCGCCAAGCTTGATGCCTATGCCCGCAAGGTGGCGGCTGAACGTGGCGAGACCGTGGATATGACCGTGGCCTCCGCGCCGGGTCGCGGCAGCGCCTCGCAAGTCGCCCAGCGGCAGACCTCTGAAGTTTCCGGTAAAGGTCAGGTCAAGCGTACCTATACGGCCGATCCGCGCGTGCCGGCGACGGTGCAGCGCTACACCATTGAAGTAAAGAACCGCGACCGGGTCGAGGTTTGAGCTTCGCAAGTTGCAAGTTGCAAGTTGCAAGTCGCAAGTCGCAAGTCGCAAGTCGCAAGTCGCAAGTCGCAAGTCGTTGATTGTTTCCTGGCTTGATCGTTCCCACGTTCTGCGTGGGAACTTTTTGATGATGCTCTGTAAAGCCGCGCGCAGCCTTGATCTTTGCAGCCCCTGCCCGAAGAAGTCCAGCAGGCGCCGCTCTGCAAGACTGCCCCACTCAGTACTCATTGCTCAGTCCTCTGCCGCAGGCAGCTCAGCGCGCCCGCACGCGCAGCGCGAGCTGCAGGAATTCATCCCACACATCGCCTTTGTCCAGGCCTTTGGCCAGGCGGTCGATGCGTGCGGCGTGCATCAGGGCGGCGCGCAGGCCGCCACCTTTGAGGCGTTGCACAGCACGTTTGATCAGCGCCTGACGCGGGCCGAAGACGCGCTCGGCCTTGAGGGCTCCATCCACGCTTTGCCCGCCATCGATCACCGCGCGCACATTGGCGAGGGTGCGGATTTCGTTGGCCATGGCCCACAGCACGAAGGGCGCGGCGGCGCCTTCGCCCTTGAGACCTTCGAGCAGGCGCGCGCAGCGTGGTGCATCGCCTTCTAGCAGCGCGGTACGCAGTTTCTCGGTGTCGTAGCGCGCGACATGCAGTACGGCGTCTTCAACCTGCGCCAGGCTCAGTGCGCCGGGCTCATACAGCAGGCCGAGCTTCTGGATTTCCTGATGGGCTGCGAGCAGATTGCCTTCGACGTGGCCAGCGATGAAGTCCAGCGCTTCGCGCGGGGCGTTCTGCTGCTGGCGGGCGAGGCGGCCGCTGATCCATTGGGGCAGTTGGGCCAGTTCCGGCGCGTTGCATTCGATCATCGTGCCGGCTTCCGACAGGGCGGCGAACCATACCGTCTTGCGCATGGCCCAGTCGAGCAGGGGCAGGGTGATCAGGGTGATGTCGCCACCGGGTAGAGGGAGTTCGCGGGCGCAGCGCACCAGTGATTCACCCCCGATCTTGCCGGGCTTGCCATTCGGGATGCGCAGATCGATCAGGCGGCGATCACCAAAGAGCGACAGATTGCCGGCGGCCAGACCGAATTCGTCCCACTTGAAATACTGATGCGTGACCAATACCTCGCGCTCCGTCACCCCTTGCGCCTTGGCAGCCGCGCGAATGCTGTCGGCGGCCTCAATCACCAGCAGCGGCTCGTCACCGTGCAGTACGTAGAGCGAAGCCAGCTCGCGTTGCAGGTGTGAGGGGAGTTGCTCGGGGCGCAGGTTCATGCAGCTGGTGTCTTACTGCTGTGCGGCAGGTTTCGGCGCAGCCGGAGCGGATGTTGCTGCAGCGGGCTCCGCAGCCTGTTTTGTACTAGCCAGGCGGCGCAGCAGCTGTTGCACCAGATCGCCTTCCATGTCGCGATACAGAAGGGCTTCTTCCTGTTCCTTGGCGAGTTCCTGACCGGTCGCGAAGCTGACCGTGCGGAAGATGAAAATCTCGTTGAGCGGAGTGACTTCCTTGCCTTGTTTGTCGAGCACGCGGAAGGCAAAGCGCTGGCGCAGTTCGTATTCACGCACCGTGCCGGTGGAGGATAGCGAGAGGATGTGTTTTTCCTTCGTGTCGCGCACGACCACCATGCGTACCTGAGCGTCTTCAATCTTGCTGACCACCTTGGTGCTGCCGCTGGTGGCGATCTGGCGTTTGATGGCGGCGGCCAGATCCGAATACTGGTTCATCTCCAGATAGATCGTGGCAAATGGCAAGGCTTGCGGCCCGCGTAGATGGAAGCCGCAGGCAGACAGCGTAGCGAGCAACAGGATGGCAACAAGGATTCGGCGCATTTTTTTCCTTCGGGAAAAGTGCTGAGCAACGAGTGTTGAGTACTGAGTGAAATCAGCGCTGGCGTCGCCAGCGGCAATGTTTACTCAGTCCTCAGTCCTCAGCACTCAGTCCTGAATTTAGACAACAATATTAACAAGCCGGCCCGGCACCACGATGACTTTCTTCGCGGGCTTGCCTTCCATGAACTTCTGCGCGATTTCCGAGACCACTGCCAGGGCTTCGATGGCGGCGTTGTCGGCGCCGGCCGGCACCTTCACCGAGCCGCGTGTCTTGCCCAGAATCTGTAGCACGAGTTCGATTTCGTCCTGTACCAGTGCGGCGTCCAGCGGTTCCGGCCA
Organism: Uliginosibacterium flavum; assembly: GCF_040566545.1. Classification (NCBI taxonomy): domain Bacteria; kingdom Pseudomonadati; phylum Pseudomonadota; class Betaproteobacteria; order Rhodocyclales; family Zoogloeaceae; genus Uliginosibacterium; species Uliginosibacterium flavum. The sequence goes on along the minus strand of NZ_JBEWZI010000004.1, from coordinate 8,312 downwards.
GGCAGCGTCAAGGATGGATTCATCTGCGCTTTTGGCGTAGCCCAGTTCGGCCCACAGCGTGTGGGTGATGTGCGGGGTCAGCGGCGAGAGCACGCGCAGCAGGATGCCCAAGCCTTCTTCGATCACTTCAGCAGCGATGCCTCCGTTTTGGTCAATGAGACGCGGGGCTTTTTCCAGCGCGTTGAGCATTTTCATCGTGCTCGAAGCGACGGTGTTGAACTGCTGCTTGCCCAGATCGTAGTTGGCCTGCTTCAGGAGCAGGTGGATTTCACGGCGCAGGCTGGCGAGGTTCTCGGGCAGCTTGGCGTTGCCCAGCTTGCGCTGTCCGGGGAGCTGCGGCTGGATCGTGGTGGCGAAGACGTGGCCGAAAGCCCAGATGCGCTTGAGGAAGCGGTAGCTGCCTTCGATGCCGGCGTCCGACCATTCCAGCGTCTGCTCCGGCGGGGCGGCGAACATCATGAAGAAGCGCGCGGTGTCGGCACCGTATTGCTCCATCATGGATTGCGGATCGACGCCGTTGCGCTTGGATTTCGACATGGTGCCGAAGCCACCGTAGTCGACCGGATTGCCATCGCGCAGTGCGGTGGCGCCGGTGACGCGGCCGGCTTCGTCCTTTTGCAGCACGACTTCTTCGGGCGCAAACCATTCGATGCCGGTCTTGTCGGAGCGGCGCGAGAACAGGTGATTGAGCACCATGCCTTGCGTGAGCAGACGCTTGAAGGGCTCGCGGTAGCTCACCAAGCCCAGATCGCCCATGACCTTGGTCCAGAAGCGCGAATACAGCAGGTGGAGGATGGCGTGTTCGATGCCGCCGATGTATTGATCAACCGGCAGCCAGTAATTGACGCGTTCATCGACCATAGCCTGGTCGTTGCCCGGGGTGGCGAAGCGGGCGTAATACCAGGACGAATCCACGAAGGTGTCCATGGTGTCCGTCTCGCGGCGCGCGGGTTTACCGCAACACGGGCAAGCAACGTTCAGGAAATCCGGGCGCTTGTGCAGCGGGTTGCCGGAGCCATCGGGTACGCAGTCGGTGGGCAGCACCACCGGCAACTGATCGTCCGGGACGGGGACAGAACCGCAATCGTCGCAGTGGATGATCGGAATCGGGCAGCCCCAGTAGCGCTGGCGCGACACGCCCCAGTCGCGCAGGCGCCATTGGACTTTTTTCTCACCGAGGCCCTTGGCGGCCAGGTCGGCGGCAATGGCGTCAATAGCTTGTTCGTAGTTCAGTCCGTTGTATTTGCCCGAGTTGATTAGCTCGCCATGCATGCCAAAACCGACATTCCAGCTATGGGCCCAGAGATGCTCAAGCGGTCTAATTGCCGAAGCATCTTCACCGGGTTGAACTGGAGTTGCGTCCGTTTTCAACGACAGGCCGCCGGGCATTACAACCGGCTTGATCGGCAAGTTGTACTTCTTAGCGAAACCAAAGTCGCGCTCGTCATGCGCCGGCACGGCCATTACGGCACCGTCGCCGTAGCTCATCAGCACGTAGTTGCCGACCCAGACTTCAATCTGCTCACCGGTGAGCGGATGGGTGACGAAGAGGCCCGTCGGCAGGCCTTCCTTCTCCATGGTCGCCATGTCGGCTTCCATCACCGAACCGTGCTTGCACTTCTCGATGAAGGCGGCGAGTTCGGGATTGTTCTGGGCGGCGTGGGTGGCCAGCGGGTGCTCGGCAGCCACGGCGCAGAAGGTCACGCCCATGATGGTGTCGGCGCGGGTGGTGAAGACCCACAGCTTGCCGTCGTCGATCAGCGCGCCGGCGTCATCCTTGATCTGGTGCGGGAAGGCGAAGCGCACGCCGGTGCTCTTGCCGATCCAGTTGGCCTGCATCAGGCGCACGCGTTCGGGCCATTGGTCCAGCGTGTCCAGATCGTTGAGCAGCTCGTCGGCGTATTGCGTGATGGCCAGGTAATAACCGGGGATCTCGCGCTTCTCGACCACCGCACCGGTGCGCCAGCCGCGACCGTCGATGACCTGTTCGTTGGCCAGCACGGTCTGGTCGACCGGATCCCAGTTCACGGTCTGGGTCTTCTTGTAGGCAATGCCCTTTTCGAGCATGCGCAGGAACAGCCACTGGTTCCATTTGTAGTAATCGGGCTTGCAGGTGGCCAGTTCACGACTCCAGTCGATGGCAAAGCCCAGCGACTTGAGTTGTAGCTTCATGTAGGCGATGTTTTCGTCGGTCCATTGGGCCGGCGGCACTTTGTTGGCGATGGCCGCGTTCTCGGCGGGCAGGCCGAAGGCGTCCCAGCCCATGGGCTGCATCACGTTGTAGCCGCGCATCTTGTGGAAGCGGGTGAGTACGTCGCCGATGGTGTAGTTGCGCACGTGGCCCATGTGCAGCTTGCCCGACGGATACGGGAACATCGACAGGCAGTAGTACTTGGGTTTGCTCGCATCTTCGACGGCCTTGAAGGCGGCGGTGCGTTCCCAGTACTGATGGGCGGTCTTTTCGGTGGCGGTGTGATCGTACTTTTCCTGCATGGACGACATCTCGGGCTCGGTTCGGGGTTTTTCGAATCGCGCATTTTAGCAGGCTGACGGGGCTGGCAGGCCGTGAATTCAGGCTTGTCGCATGACATGCCTGAAAAGCCCCACGGGGCGGACTTCTTCAGGCTGCTTGTCTGTAGATCTAATGCAGGAGCGGGTTTCGGACAGGTTGTTTTTCAGACGTCTTTGCCGATTCTGGCTTTGAGTTCCTCTACTTTGCGTTCGGCAAGCCGCTGGGCCGTGAGGTTGAAGTTGATACAGACGATGACCGTACGTCCTTCCGGGTCTTCGCAGGAGGTCTTGGCGACGTGGAAGAAACGCTCTTCGCCGGTGTGCGGCATGATGTGGTGATCTTCCTTGAGCAGGTTCTGACCGGCGAGCACGGCAAGGTCTTCCCTGTGCGACTCTTTGATGCGATCCAGATGGTCGCTGATGGCGCCGGCCAGCAGATCAGGCTGGTCTTTATAAGCCGGGTTGGCTTCGCTCATGGCGACGGCAATTTCTTCCATGCTGCGGCCGACGACCTGATCGGCAGAACGCAGGTAACGACGCCGCAGGAAGGCCTGGTTGACGAGCAGATATCGGCTGTCAGCATCCTTGACGTAGAACTCATCGGGGATCAGATCAATCAGGCGCTGAATGAACGCGTGGGTGCGCTCAAGCAGGGCTTTTTCGCGTTCCAGTGCTTCGTTCAGATTGCGTTCTGCAATGCGCCATTGGGTGATGTCGAAGAAAGCCGTGACGATGGCCGGCTGGCCTTCGGTGTCCAGACAGCCGCTCTTGAAAATGGTGCGGAATCGTTCCGCCCCGGTGACGCTGTGGAAGTTGTGTTCTTCCTTTCGCAAGGTGCCGCCAGCAAGGATTTCGCGGTCTTCCTTCAGCGAGAGCAGGGCCCGCGAGCGCTCGGTGTCTTCTGCCGCCAGATTGTCGCCGACCATCAACTTGACGACCTGGGCCGGATCCTTGCCGAGCAGTTCTTCGCGCGAGCGTCCGCGATCTTGCACGAACGCTTCGTTGATCATCAGATAGTGGCTGTGCGAATCCTTGACGTGCACCGGGTAGGGGATCACATCGATGATGCGCTGGATGAAGGATTGCTCGCGCTCGCGGCGGCCCACCTCGCGTTGCAAGGCCTGTTTGAGATTGCGCTCGGCCATGCGCCAGGGGGTGATGTCGAAATTGGTGCCGATGATGACAGTGTCGCCGTTGGCATCTTTGCAGATCTGCTTGCTGATGACGGTGAAGCGATCCTTGCCGGTTTGCGGATCAATAGTCTGTTCTTCGCGGAACACCGGTATGCCCGCCAGCACGCGCAGTTCTTCCTGATGGACCGCCGAGGCAAAGGCCTGGTCCGCGAACAGTTCATAGGTGCTGGTGCCGACCAGTTCGCTGCGGGGGCGGTTGTGCAGCGAGCAGAAGGCGGTGTTGACCTGGATGTAGATGCTTTGCGTGCTGTCCACACGCTTGAGGTAGACCGGCTGCGGGATCACGTCCATCAGCGTCTGGATGAAGGCCTGGCTGCGGGTCAGCAAGGCTTGTTCGCGGGCGAGGAGTTGATCCAGGGTCTGATTGTTGCCGCTCAGGTTGTCCCACATTAGCAACACTTGATGCTCGCCGTCCGGGTTGATCAATGGAAGAGCGTAGGCGCGCAGCAGGGCGGATTGTGTGCCTTGCGGCAGCAGCGCTTCGGCGCTGCTGCAAGTGCCTGCGAGGGCTTTTTGATGCAGGTCGCGAATGAACTCTTGCCAGGCCTCGGGCAAGACCGAGAGCAGGGTTTCGTGGCGATGTTCAGCGCTGAGTTGGGTAAGTGCCAGAAAGGCCGGGTTGGCTTCTTGCGCCAGGCCTTGCGCATCCAGCACAAGTGCCGGCTGAGCGCTGCCGTTCAGAGCGCGACGGGCGGAGGCGAGGCTTTCTAGCAGGGCGCGTTCCCGGCGCCGCAGGGCCAGCCAGGGCAGGGGCAGGATGGCCAGCGCTGTGAGCAGGGCCGCCTGCCCGCCAGACAGGGCGAGCAGCCATGCGATGGCGGCCGCGCTTAGCGCGATCAGCCCGCTTGCCATCATCTGCCATTTGTTCATGGGGGCTCCGGTTTGACCATTGACTCATACTCTGGCACAAAGAGGCGGGTGGCGATGGGCAGGGCGCCAGATCGCCTTGCTTCAGTTGTTCGCGGCATTTTTTTCCAATTGACGCATGGTATCGCGCAGATCCGATATGTCATAACTGGCACATACGATCACCTGACGCCCGCTGATGTCGGTGCACGCGGCTTTGGCAATGACCACGGTGTGTGCAGTGTCGCTGCCAGGCATCCAGCGCGCGACCTCCTTGAGGACGGTCTTGCCGGCCAGCACCTCAAGATCCTCGGCTTGTGCCACCTCCCAGCTTTTACGCAGTTCGAGCCTGGCCTCTTCCATCGCTTCGGGATTGTCGCGTAGCGCCGGGCTGTTGGTCAGGAAGGCGTCGCCAATTTCTGGCGCGGTGCGCTTTATGGCTTCGGCCGCGCAGTTGAGGCCACGGCGTCGCAAATAAACCGGGTTGACCATCAGGATGCGGCTGTCGGCATCCTTGATGTAGAACTCCTGTGGAATCACGTCAATCACGCGCTGCAGGAATTCGCGCATGCGCTCGACCTGGATGGACTCACGTTGCATGGCCGCCTCCAGTTTGCGCTGGACGCTACGGAATTCGCTTACGTCGAAATGAGAGACGGCAATGACCGGGCGCCCATCTACATCCAGGCAGCAACGCTTGGAGACGATTCTGTCCGTCCATTGATTGCTGCCAGGGGGACTTGCTTCGTGCCGTTCTTCATAGATAACCGCTCCGGCCAGCACGGATTTGTCCTCTTCGAGGATCGCGCGCGCTCTTTCCGGGTCGGCATAAATTTCACGCGTTTCACGGCCCAGAATTTCTGCGGCAGGTCGCTGGAACTCTTTGGCCAGAGCTTCGTTGGCAAGGATGTAGTGGCTTTCCTGATCCTTGACGAAGAAAGGGTGAGGAATGATGTCGATCAGGCGCTGGATGAAGTCCTGGGTACGGGTGCGCAGGGATTTTTCGTTGTTCATCAGGCTCAGCGCGCGGCGCTCGGCTTCACGCTGGGCGGTGACATTGATCTGCGCCACGACGATGACCGGCTGACCGTCTACGTCCAGGCAACTGCGTTTGGATATGATCAGATCGCGCAACTCCTGTCCGCTCAGGCCGGGATCCTGGCGTTCTTCAAGGATATCTTGACCTGCCAGTACGTCCTGATCTTCGCGCAGGGAGGCTTCGACCTGCTCGGCGTTGTTGATGAAATCGGTAATGCGCTGGCCGATGACCTGTTCGCGAGTGAGGCCGGTGTCGTTCAGGAAGCTTGCATTGACGTGCAGGTGGCGGCTGTCCTGATCGCGAACGCAGACGGGCAGCGGGAGTGCGTCAATCAGACGCTGGATGAAATGCTGAGTGTTCTGACGATGCGCCGTTTCGGCTTGCAGGGCGTGGCTTAGCTCGCGTTGCGCGTTGCGCATGTCCGTTATGTCGAACAGGGAGACCAGAATGAGGGTTCGGCCGTCCGGGTCTTCGCAGGCTGTTTTGGTGACGATGCGGTCATGCAGTACGCCATTCTGATCCTTGACGTTGTTTTCCTCCTTGCACAAGGGTGTGCCAGCGAGGACCGCCAGATCTTCCTGTTGTGACGTGCTGGCACGTTGTTCCGCTTCCGGTATGAGGCCGGATTGCGCCGTGACGATGGCTTGTGCGACCTGCAAGGCATTCAGATTCAGTAACTCTTCGCGGGTTTTGCCACGGCTCAGCACAAAGGCTTCGTTGATCATCACGTAGCGACTTTGTGCATCTTTCAGGTAAACCGGATTAGGGAAAACGTCGAGCAGGCGCTGTACGAATAGCTGGGTGCGGTGATTGCGTTCCTGTTCGCGCTTTACCGAGGCGTGCAATTCACGCTCGGCAATGCGCCAGGGTGTGATGTCGATGTGGGTGCCGACCAGTACCCGTTGTCCTTCCGGATTCAGGCAGCTTTGCTTGCTGACGATGGTGAATCGGTCTTCTCCTGCCTTGTTGGAGCTGGCCGAAAACTCCTCCTTGAAGATGGGGGCACCAGCCATGACGCGTGCATCCTCCAGCGCGATGGCCTGGGCTTGAGTGGTGTCGATAGACAGTTCTGCTGCGGTATGGCCGATTACGTTTGTCTGGGTGGTGCCATACATGGTGTAGAAAGATTTATTGGCGAGGATGTAGCGGCCGCTGGAATCCTTGACGTAAACCGGGCGGGGAATCACGTCGATCAGGGTCTGGATGAAACTCTGCGAACGGGTGCGCAAGGTGTGCTCGCGCTCCAGTGCGGTGCTTACGATCTCGTTGCTGGCAGATATGTTTTCACACCACAACAAAACGCCGGCCTGACCACGCGCATCCTTCATGCGCGCAGCGCTCAGGCGCAAGAGCATGGCTGGGCGGTTTTCGTCTGGTGTGAATACACGTTCCTCCGCCAGGGATTTGCCTTGTTCCAGGGCTTGTTGTACGTGTTTGTCGAGCCAGTTTCTCCAGTCCGCTGGAAGATCGTGCAGGCTCTGCGCCCCGTGTGGCACACCGCCCAAGGCAAGAAAATTGTCGTTAAGATGAGTAATCTGGCGTTCGCTATCCAGGCTCAGCAGGGCCAGGCCGGCGGTGTTCAGGGAATCAAACAGGCCGATATGGCTCTGCCTTTGCTGGCGCAGGCGCCAGGCCAGCATGCCGCTGAGAGCAAGCAAGCCCAGCAGCAGCAAACCGTAAGCGTTGCCGAGCGTCGTGCCGACGGTCTCCGTCTGGGCGAAGGCCGGGGTGACGAGTAGCAAGGTTGCCAGCAGAAGTGATAAGCCGTTCTGTCGGGTCATGAGGCCTCGTGCAAGGCGCAGCTAAACGCAGCGCGTGCGGTAATTAACGTCTGCATGGGGCGAAGGCTTGAGGGGTAGGCGGCTGCTCAAGAGGGTAGGCAGCGGAGTTTTTAGTGCTGAGGGCTGAGTGGGGCATGCTTGCGAAGCCGCGACGGTATTCGGTCTTCGAGCATGACTGGCGCAGAGGCAATACAGGCGCGGCTCTCTGGGTATGTGCTGGGTGGGTGTGTATTTTCGCCTCCCGATGGTGGAATCGTGCTGCTTCACCCGTAATCTGGCGCGGATCGGTATTGGGACTAATATTCAAGGCGATAGTCGTGTGTGCAGGGTTTTTCTGGCCGCTTCAAAATCAAACAGGCTGATTTGCTGGCCGAGTGTTTCGCTGACCGGCCCGAGCGCAGTTTTTAGCGTGGCGGTGTGTATTTCGAACAGCGCAATGGCTGCCGTGTCTGCCTGTCCCAAAAGGTTGTCGAGTTCTTTGAGCACGTTTTCAGACGTTCGGGATCTGTTGGCGCGCTGTCTTTGGTGGCTTGTCTGGCTGCCTGATGCGGCAGGGCGGCGGCCAGTGTGTTCAGCTCACGGCGGGTTGTCTCCATATTCGTATGGAGGGTGTTAGCAGGAGTGCTTTCGACACGCCAGTACGCAAGGATTGTCCATCAATGGGTCGCCGCCGTTAGACTTGATCCGACGGTCTATGGCACGTACACCATGCGACGAACCAAAGCAACGCTGATTTACAAACGTACGAAAAATCTGCGGGCAATACAGTTGCTGCTTGGGCATTCCAAGTTGGAAAGTACCGTTCGATACCTCGGCATAGAGGTAGATGACGCGCTTGAAATCTCGGAGCAAACTGAATTTAGGACAACGCTGAACAAGTGGCGTTAAAAAGCCACGCGCACGGTCAAATCGGCGCGAGGGCGAAAATTCGACGAAAAAGGG